>JAHDWH010000037.1:0-33817 GCA_023384455.1 Caldilineaceae bacterium
CTTCACCTGATGCTCTCGCTGCTTGATTCTGCTCTAACTCATTTTGAACACACCCTATTGATTATAGCGAGGATAGGGAACGAGAGCAACTGAACCGCGTTAGGTGGTCTGTTTCCGTTGCAGGGCGGGAGAAATCGCAGCCTACTATTCCCGGAATCATCCGGACGCTTGTGGTATACTTTTGCCAGCGATCTCTGTCCCGTTGCCTTGCCCGGAGAAAGATATGACACTCACAACAGCCGAAATCCCCTCCTCACCGGTTGATGCACCCCCGGCCAAACGTTGGCCCGCGGTGCTGGGCTATGGGCTGATGCTGCTGGCCCTGCCCATCGGCTTTGCCCTGGGCGGCGAGGCCAGCGCCTTTGCCTCTACCGGCCTGATGTATATCCCCTGTGTGCTGCTGGCCCTGCTGGCCTATCTGGGCCAGGGCAACGACGGGGCCAAAATCCTGGCTGTGCTCTGGTGGCTGGGGCTGGTGGGGCTGGCCGCTTTTGGCGTCGCCAGTGCCACGCTGCTGGCCTCTGGCACAATCGATTTGGAGGCAATGGGCAGTGGTAACGGAATGGGCGGGGTGGATTTTGGCGTAATGGGCGGCGTGTTGGGAATCTCCGCCCTGGGCCTGCTGCTGGGGGTTGTCTCCCTGCTGCCGCCCGTGCGCCGGGGAATCAGCCGCTGGCTGCCCCTGGACCCCGGCTCGTTTGTCCACGGGATGGCCCTGGCCCTGGTGATCAGCCTGTCGCTAACTCTGCTGGCCCCGCTGCTCGTCACCGGGCTGCCCCCGTTGCTCTCCGACTCTTTTATGCAAATGCTGGAAGATTCCGGCGGTTTGGATGAGCAGAGCAATCTGCTGGCGACGGTCTACGTGCTGGTGTGGACGTTGCCCCTGGCCGTCTTTGCTGTGGGCTACGGTGTCCAGCGGGATTTTGCGGGCAGTCTGCGCCGGTTGGGCTTTGTGCGGCCAACGCTCCCACAGGTCGGGCTGGGCGTGGCAGTGGCGGTGGTGCTGGTCTTTGCCGTCCACTATCTGGACCTGGGCATAGGTCTGGTGTGGGAAGCGATGGGCTGGCCGCGCACGGATGGCGAGGCATTCGGCAAGCTGATCGCCTTTGCCTTTACGCCCCTGGGGGCGATTGTGCTCAGTATCAGCGCGGGGCTGGGTGAGGAGTTGGGCGTGCGGGGGGTTCTGCAACCCCGGCTGGGCATCTTCTTCTCCAATCTGCTCTTTGCCAGCCTGCACGCCCTCCAATACGGCTGGGACGGGGTGCTGGTCGTCTTTCTGCTGGGCGCGGTCTTTGGGGTGTTGCGCAACCGCACCAACACCACCACCAGCGCCATCGCCCACGGGCTATACGATTTCCTGCTGGTGATGATGGCGATCTATGGGATTGGGGAGTAGGGATTGGGGAGTAGGGATTGGGGATTGGAGATTGGAGATTTCGTGAGGGCGATTGAGAGGTGTCGGCCAATGGTGATCAGTAAGCAGTAAGCAGTGACCAGTGCTGACGCCCAATCCCCAATCCCCAATCCCCAATCTCCAATCCCGCTTCTTCTTTTGTGGGAAAGATGCGGGTATAATAGGCGCACCCGTCGGTCTTCATCCCAGCAGAACGGATGCTCCCTTGCCCCATCTTTCCCTTCCCGCGGATTTCAGCACCCAGCGCAAGAGTGCTGGCGAGCGGCGTATTCAACAGTTGCGCGGTCTATTGACCGACAAACAGAATATCCTTGTGCTGATGCACAATGACCCGGACCCGGACGCTATCGCGGCTGGCTATGCCCTGGAACGGTTGATCCGCCATCTGATCCCTGCCGCGCCTGTCACTCTCGGCCACGGCGGGATGATTGGCCGGGCCGAAAACCGCACGATGGCCCAGTTGATTGCCCCCCACGCCCTGCGCATTCCCACCTTTGAAGCCGCAGAGATTCTCTCTGCCTACGACGCCATTCTGCTGGTGGACACCCAGCCCAGCGCGGGCAACCATCTGCTCTACGAAATCAACTATCCCCCGGAGCAGGTGATTCTGGCCGCGGATCACCACCCGCCCAAGCGCAGCCAGATTCGGGCGGTGATCCACGACGTGCGCCCGGAGGTGGGCGCGACGGCTACCCTCTTGGCCGAATATGTGGCAATTGCCGAGATGGAGGTGGACGAGACACTGGCGACCGCCCTCTTTTACGGCATCAAATCCGACACCCGGGGGCTGAGCCGCCACACAACCGATCTGGACATTTGGGCCTACACCGTCCTGCGCAATTTTGTCAACACCGATCTGCTCAATCAGATCGAGCACGTCCAGCTCTCCCGCTCCTATTTCCGGGGAATCAGCGATGCGCTGACCAGCACAATGCTCTACCGTTGCCCGGAGAGCGAAGGCGAAAAGACTCCGGCGGGCAAGGGCGATGAACCGGAGGAAGCCGAGGGCAACGGCGCGGCCTGCACGGGCTTTATTTCGGTCAGCCTGCTCTTTCAGATGAGCCGTCCGGATATGGCTTCCGAAGTGGCGGACCTGATGCTGCGGATGGAGGATGTCTCCTGGGCCATCTGCCTGGGCATTTTTGAGGATCGGCTGGTGATTTCTGTGCGGGCCGACAAACCCAATGCCCAGGCCGGGCGGCTGGTGCGCTCGATTGTGGGCAAGAATGGCACAGCCGGCGGCCACGACACAATGGCCGGCGGGCGGATTCATGTGCCCAACGCCAGCCCCGCCCAGCGCATCGCCGAGTTGCACGGGCTGGTGCCCCGCTTTCTACAGATGCTGGGTGCGGGCGCGTCCGTGGGAATGCCATTGCTGGACAAGAGTAGTTTATAAAAGGAGAACAACTGTCCCGGCGCGACGCACTCGCCAGGAGAGAATATAACGGTAAATCTGGTATGGCGAGTGCGTCGCACCAGATCCCCTATGGATACACAGGAGAAATTGTATGCCAATCAGCGCACCCTCTCTGGGAGACGCCGAAGACCGCCACGACCCCCGCTTTCAGAGCGATGAGATGTACGACACCGAATCCCTGGACTTTCCCGGTCTGACCCCGGAGCAGGCCGAGACTGTCCTCAAACGGCTGGGCGCGGGGGTTGTGGATAAGCTGGAACTGGTGGAGGGCATCGGCTGGAAGGCCAGTATCGAAGCCACCGATGACGGGGTGATCATTCACTTCCGCGCCCACGACGAATTGATCGACGATATATTGCGCCGGTTTGAGCAGCAGGTGGAGCGGGAACTGCAATGAGTATCGCCACGGCCCGGGTCGGCAGCAACATCGCTTTCATCAAATACTGGGGCGTGGCCGACGAAAGCCTCAACATTCCCCTGAGTAACTCCATCAGTATGACCCTGGCCGACGCCCACACGACGACGACTGTGGCCTGGGACGATACGGGGGTGTTGGAGAACGACGCCTTTGTGCTGGATGGGGTGGCCCAATCCAGGGCGCGCAGCCAACGGCTCACCCGCCATCTGGACCTCCTGCGCGGGCTGGCCGGGGTGAACTGGCGGGCCTGGGTCACGAGCGAAAACAACTTCCCCACCGCATCGGGCATCGCCAGCTCGGCCAGCGGTTTCGCCGCACTGACAGTGGCGGGTTGCGCCGCGCTGGGGCTGGAACTGGACCCCACCCGTCTCTCGGCCATCGCCCGGCGTTCCAGCGGGTCGGCCAGCCGCAGCCTCTTCGGCGGCTTTGTGGAGTGGGCCCAGGGCACATCCGACGCCGACAGCGTGGCCTTTCCCCTCCACGGCCCGGAACACTGGGAATTGCGGGATGTGGTGGCGGTGGTCAGCGGCGAGGAGAAGAAGCTGAGCAGCGCAGGCGGTCATCTGCTGGCAAAGAGCAGCCCCCTGCTGGACGGGCGCATTGCCCAGGTAGACGGCTGGCTGGCAGAAACCCGGGCGGCCATCACCGAGCGGAACATCCACCGTCTCGGCCCGGTCATCGAGCTGGACGCGCTGGCTATGCACAGTGTGATGATGACCAGCACCCCCAGCCTGCTCTACTGGCAGCCGGGCACCCTGGAAATCCTCCAGGCCGTGCGCCGCTGGCGGGAGGAGGACGGGCTGGCCGTCTACTTTACGATTGACGCCGGGCCGAATGTGCATCTGATCTGCGAGGCCGATGCCGCGCTGGAAGTGGAAACCCGGCTGGGCGCGCTGCGTAGTGTGGAGCGGATTATCACCAGCCGTCCCGGCCCCGGCCCCCAACTGTTGGATGAACATCTGATTTAGGAATAGAACGCGGATTGAACGGAACGGGCGGATTCCAGAAGTTCGACTTTTCGGAAAAAGTCGAACTTCTTTGCCACAATGCGGATTTTTTCTGCGAAATCTGCGGCCATCTGCGCAATCTGCGTTCCTCTTGAGAAAAGGCGGCACGAAATGGAACGAAAACTCCCCGGCGGCGCGTTGTCCAGCCGCCCCCTACACTTTATTTGGATCGCCGACTGCTCCGGCTCTATGGGGCAGCGGGGCAAAATTCAGGCGCTCAACCACGCCATCCGCGAGGCGATTCCCCATATGGCCCAGGTGGCGGGGGAGAATCCCAATGCCCAGGTGCTGGTGCGCGCGGTCAAGTTTTCCAACGGCAGCCAGTGGCACGTAGCCCGGGCCACGCCGATGGAGCAGTTCCGCTGGGAGGATTTGGAAGCCGACGGCGTGACCGATATGGGCAAGGCCCTGCAACTGGTAGCCGAGCAGTTGGACGTGGCGGTGATGCCCGCCCGGGCCCTGCCGCCCGTGCTGGTGCTGGTCTCCGACGGCAAGCCCACCGACGATTTCAGCGCGGGGTTGCGGGCGCTGATGGAGAAGCCCTGGGGGACAAAGGCCGTGCGTATCGCCATCGCCATCGGCGACGACGCCGACAAAGCCACCCTCCAGCGCTTCATCGGCCACCCGGAGTTGGAACCCCTGCAAGCCAACAACGCCGAGAGTCTGGTGCGCTATGTTAAATGGGTCTCCACGGCTGTGCTCCAGTCGGCTTCGTCCCCGGCCAGCCAGATGCTGGAAACGTCGCCCAATCTGAATGTGCCCCTGCCCACCCCGCCGGACGCTGTGCCGGACGCCTCCGATGTCTGGTAGGCGTCATCCTGAGATTTCGATAAACTCAATCCGACGGCCAGTCGAAGGATGGCAATGTGCCGCGGCCAGCGTGCGCGGCGCGGCCCACATCCGCAGCGGCGCGGTCAATCAGGACGCGGTGCGTAGCTGGCAGGCGACGCCGAAGGGTCTGCCGCTGGTGCTGGCTGTGGCGGACGGGCACGGGGGCGCGGCCTATACCCGCAGCCATATCGGCGCGGCCTATGCGGTCAATACCGCCGTGCGCGTCCTGGCCCGTGACCTGCTGCCCCGGCTGATCACCCCCGACATTCCCCCGGATTTGACGCTGGTCAAGCGGCTCTGCGACGAGTGGCTGCCCAAAGTGCTGGTGCGCCGCTGGCAGGAACGGGTACGCCGCTACACCCGGCGCTATCCTTTCGCCAGCCACGAACTCGGCTCCCTCCCGGCGGAAAGCGACAACACCGCCGATCTCCTCACCCCCTACGGCGCCACGCTGGTGGCTGGGCTGTTGACCGAACAATTCCACCTCTACCTGCAACTGGGCGACGGCGACATTCTGACTGTGGCCGCCGATGGCACAGTCAGTAGGCCAGCCCTGCCCGCCGACGCCCGTCTGCTGGGCAACGAGACGACTTCCCTGTGTATGGCGAATGCCGCGGCCAGTGTACGCCTGGCCTTTCAGCCGACGCTGGGGGAGCCGCCCGGGCTGGTGCTGCTTTCCACCGACGGCTACGCCAACTCCTTTGTGGACCCGTCTTCTTTCGAGCAGGTGGGGGCGGATCTGCTGGCGGCCATCCGCGCCGACGGGCTGGCCGGGGTGGGCGAGCAGTTGCCCGATTGGCTGGCCCAGACCTCCGCGGCGGGCAGCGGGGATGACATCTCTCTGGTGTTAGCGTTGCACTCAGCGTGACCGTATTGAATTGTAGCCTCCCAAAAGGGCAAAGGAAAACTGCTGTGAAAGCAATCATTTGGACAAACTACGGCCCGCCGGAGGTTCTGCAACTCCAGGAGGTGGCAAAGCCCGTCCCCGCAGACAACGAAGTTCTCGTCAAAATCCACGCCACGACGGTTACAACCGGGGATTGTGAAATGCGCAATCTGCGCTTCCCCTACTGGGTTCGCATTCCTATGCGCGCCTATGTGGGTCTTCGCAAGCCGACGAGAATGCGTATACCGGGCACTTATCTGGCGGGGGAAGTGGAGGCTATCGGCAAAGATGTGGAGCGCTTTCAGGTGGGCGATGCGGTCTTTGGCAGCAGCGGTATGGGTTTTGGGACCTACGCCCAGTATGTGGCTCTCCCCGAAAAAGAGGCCATCGCCATAAAACCGGCCAGTCTGAGCTATGAAGAAGCAGCCCCGGTTGCTCTGGGCGGATTGGAAGCCCTGCATTTTCTGCGCAAAGCGAAGATTCAGCCCGGCGAAAAGGTGCTGATCAACGGCGCAGGGGGCAGCATCGGCACTTTTGGCGTACAGCTTGCCAAACACTTTGGCGCGGCAGTGACCGCCGTGGACAGCGCCGACAAATTGGAGATGCTGCGCTCGATTGGCGCGGACAAAGTGATTGACTACACGCAAGAGGATTTCACCCAAAACGGCGAACTGTACGACGTCGTTTTCGATATTATCGGCAAGAGTCCCTTCACGGGCACGGTTCGGTCACTCCGCCCAAACGGGCGCTATCTGATCGCCAACCCGTCCGGGCTGCTACAATTTATCCGGGGAAAGTGGGCCTCGCGCAGGAGCAGCAAGCGGGTGATCTTCGAGATAACAAGCCCCAAGCGCGAGGATTTAGTCTTTCTGGCCGGGTTGATGGAAGCGGGTGGGATCAAAACGGTCATCGACCGGCGCTATTCCCTGGAACAGATTGTCGAGGCTCATCGATATGTGGAAACAGGGCAGAAAAAGGGCAATGTGATCATCAGCATAAATGCCGGGGGCCAAGCAGTCGTGTGAGTCGATCCGTTGCCGACTGGGCGTGAACAGACAGGCGATCTGTGCCGATAGACGGAATAATCGTGTCGTTTGTTCTAGCCATCGGTCACACTGTCATGTCAGAGACACTGGTAGGGGTCTTGCAGGGAATAGCAACGGGGGTTGGAATCCTGGCCGCGGGGGTTGGGCTGTTTGTCGCCTCCTCAACCGGTGGCAACTTTCAAGTGGTTGTCAACGAGCGGGTTGTGGCGTTCCAGCCCCCAGCCCGCACATTGAGCGCAGAAGCAACGCCAGGTCCTGTCGAGACAGCCCCGGCCCCCCAGCAGAGCGAACCCGTACTCCCCACGAACACGCCTGTTCCCCAGGCCGATCCGCTACCCCCGCCTGTAGAAAACGGCTACCGCGCAGATCGCTCCTATTTCAATGAAACTGCCGCCGACCTCTCCCTGCTGGTTGTGTCTCTTAAGCGCCTGGCGATACTGCTTGCCACGCCCCTTCCCGATAACGATGGCTGGCGCGCCGAAATTGGCATCGTCATCGGTGCAGTGCGCCAGGGAGCGGACAACCTCGCCCGTGTAGAACCGTCCGAAGCCAGCATCGAACTCCACAGCTTTCTGATGAGCGCCACCAGCCGCTGTAATCGGGTTGCTCTGGCGCTGGACGGTGAGCTGACCCGGCTGCCTATTGAGACCTTCCAGCTCATCGGCGATACGCTGACCGGCTGCACCGGGGATGTGGTGTCGGTATTGCAGAGTATCAACTGAGAAGGTCAGCAAGGCATAAAGGACAGGGTGGCGAAGCCACGATTTGCGTGGGGAAAGGTGAAGACGTGAAAGGTGAAGACGTGAAAGGTGAAGACGTGAAAGGTGAAGACGTGAAACGTGAAGACGTGAAACGTGAAGACGTGAAACGTGAAGACGTGAAACGTGAGGTGTCGTCACCTGATCTCACGTTTCACGTCTTCACGTTTTACGCCTATGCTTTTGGTTTTCTTGCAGACCGATTGTGCGGCTACCCATACACCTGCGGGTTGGCGCAGTTGGGCAGTCGCTGGCCCGTCAGCCCGGCGATGAGATTGTTGGCAGCCATCACAGCCATCCGGTCACGGGTGACGACGCTGGCGCTGGCGATGTGGGGTGCAATAATGATATTGTCCAGGGTCAGCAGCGGGCTGTCCATCGGGATCGGCTCCGGGTCGGTCACGTCCAGCCCGGCGTAGGCGATGCCCCCATTGACCAGCGCGTCGTAGAGCGCGGCGGGATCGATGAGTGGTCCCCGGGCGCTGTTGACGAGAATGGCCGTGGATTTCATCTTTGCCAACGCCGCGGCGTCGATCAGGTGGTGGGTGGAGGGCAGCAGGGGCGCGTGGAGCGAGACGAAATCCGACTCGGCCAGAAGGGTGTCCATATCCACCGCACGGGCGCCGACTTCTACGGCAAAGGGATCGTCGGCAGGCACGAACTCGTCGTGGTAGAGAATTTTCATATCGAAGCCGGTGGCCCGCTTGGCCATACTCTTGCCGATACGCCCAAAGCCGACCAGCCCCAGGGTAGCCCCGTAGACATCCTGGCCCAGGAGCAGGGACGGCCCCCAGGTCTTCCACTTGCCCGCCAAAGTGTAGTTGTGCCCCTCCACCACCCGCCGGGCCGCGGAGATGAGCAACGCAAAGGCAAAGTCAGCCGTCGTTTCGGTCAGCACACCTGGTGTGTGGCCCACGGGAATCCCCCGTCTGGTGGCTTCGGGGATGTCGATATTGTCGAAACCCACCGCGTAGTTGCTGATCACCTTCAGCTCCGGGCCGGCCGCATCCATCACCGCCGGGTCCATTTTTGTTGTCAGCAGAGAGAGTATCCCGTCCACACCCTGCACGTGTTCCAGCACATACGCCCGCTCCGGGGGCAGGTCGCCGGGCCAGATGTCCGCGTCGCAGAACTCCCGCACCATCGCCAGCCCCGCTTCGGGGATCATTCGGGTCACAAATACCTTCGGCTTCGCCATTGTCGCTCTCCATCTCCGCTGGTGGATTTACGTGTGAGTATTCTGCAGCCGCTTTAGTTCAGCCCGCAGTTGGATCATCTCAGTTTCCATCTCGTCTGCCCGGCGACGTTCCTCTGCGGCCTTCTGTTGCTCCTCGTCCGCCCGGCGACGTTCCTCTGCGGCTTTCTGTTGCTCCTCGTCTGCCCGGCGACGTTCCTCTGCGGCTTTCTGTTGTTCCTCGTCTGCCCGGCGACGTTCCTCTGCGGCTTTCTGTTGCTCCTCGTCTGCCCGGCGACGTTCCTCTGCGGCTTTCTGTTGTTCCTCGTCTGCCCGGCGACGTTCCTCTGCGGCGTGGTGTTGCGCCGCCAGCGCCTGTTGGCGGCGGCGTTCGGCTTCGGCCTCAAATTTCGACAGCACCCGCTCACCCGTATCTGTCCGATAGAACTGAAGGATGCCGTCCTTATCCAATCGGAGATGCAGCCCCAGCAGGCGGCTGATAAAAGAGGGGGCGGCGCTGCGGCCACCGTTCATTGGCAAAGTGTCAGCTACGACCGATTCAATGGGCTGATAAACCCGTTCGTTGTTCAATCGATAGCCGATCAATGGTTGAGGCAGATAATCCGACGTGGGATCGTAGAGAAAGTACTCCTGGACACCCAGCCGGGCGTACAATTCCATCTTGTCCACCATATCCTCGCGCCGGGTACTGCTGGATGTGACCTCAATCACCACATCCGGCCCGCGTCCCTCCTTCCAAATCTGATAGATACGCCGACGCCGCTGTTCCACACCGAAGACGACAAAACAGTCCGGCGCAAAGGAACGTCGGGGGTTGCCTTCCTCGTAGTAGACCAGCAGATTGCCGCTCACATAGGCTTTTGTCCCGGCCAAATGTTCCTGAAGCGTGTGGATCGCCTCAAACATCAGGTCACGATGCAAATCTGTCTCGGCCATAGGCTTGCCATCCGATTCGGGATAAAAGAGTTCTTTGGTTTTTTTGGGTCTCACCTGAATTGTAACTGCCATTGCCTTACCTCCCCTCCATTCACTCCACACACCGCCCCAATCCTCTAGCAGCCTGCCGAAGTAGCACAGAATAGAACGCGGATATGGCGGAAAGTACGAAAAAAAACCGGATTTTTCTCGATTTTATCCGCGAACATCAGCCCTTTCCCTTCGACAGGCTCAGGCGATGTCCTGAGTTCATCGAAGGGACACCGCCGCGTCATCCGCGTTCTATTTCTTCTCTCTCCGACAGGCTGCTAGCGCTGATCCATCGGCACATACTCCCGGTTTCGTTCGCCCAGATAAATCTGGCGGGGCCGGGAAATCTTCTGATCCGGATCGTCTACCATCTCGACCCACTGGGCCAGCCAGCCGGGGGCGCGGCCCAGGGCGAAGAGCACGGGGAACATATCCACCGGGAAGCCCATCGCCTGGTAGATGATGCCGCTGTAGAAATCCACATTCGGGTATAGCTTGCGGGAGACAAAATAGTCGTCTTCCAGCGCAATGCGTTCCAGTTCAATCGCCACATCCAGCAGGGGATTCTTCTGTGTCACCTCGAAAACCTCGTAGGCGACTTTTTTGATGATGCGGGCACGGGGGTCGTAGTTCTTGTAGACCCGGTGGCCGAAGCCCATCAGACGCACTTCCCGCTTCTTCACCCGCTCGATAAAGCCGGGAATATTGGCAACCGAGCCGATCTCCCGCAGCATCCGCAACACAGCCTCGTTGGCCCCGCCGTGGAGCGGCCCGTAGAGCGCGGCCGCCGCGCCAGCCATGGAGCTGTAGGGGTCGGCCTCGCTGGAGCCGATGCTGCGCATGGCCGAGGTGGAGCAGTTCTGCTCGTGATCCGCATGAAGAATGAAAAGGATGTCCAGGGCCCGGGCCAGCACCGGGTTGACTTCGTAGTTGCTCTGGCCCATAAAGTCTAGCATATAGAGGAAGTTGCCCGCATAGCCCAGGGTACTGTCCGGGTAGTTGTAGGGGCGGCCAATCCGGTGGCGATAGGCAAAGGCGGCCACTGTGGGCAACTTGCCCATAATCCGGTAAATCTGCTTCATCCGTATTTCCGGGTCGTGGACCTGCTTGGCCTCCGGGTGCAGGGTGGACATGGACGCAATGGCGCTGACCAGAATGCCCATGGGGTGGGCGTCGTAGCGGAAGGTCTTGAGCAGGGCCGTCAGATTTTCGTGGATATAGGTGTGGCGCATAATACGCTGTTCCCAGTGGGCCAACTGATCCGCGCTGGGCAGTTCGCCGTGGAGGATCAGATAGGCGACTTCCAGAAAGCTGCTCTGCTCGGCCAACTGCTCGATGGGATAGCCCCGATATTCCAGAATGCCTTTGTCCCCGTCGATGTACGTAATCCGGCTTTTGCACGAAGCCGTGTTGGTGAAGCCCGGATCGTAGGTCATCATCCCAAATTCGTCCTGCTGCACTTTGATTTTGCGCAGGTCGATGGCATTGATCGTCTCGTCCTGAATGGGAATTTCGTAGGTCTCGCCTGTGCGGTTGTCTGTGATTGTGAGGGTATTGTTCATTGCAAGCTCCTTCGCTTGGCCTGGGGGGAAAGAGGTAGGGCGGAATGGCATTCCGCCCTACGCTATCATAAAAATCCGACTATTCGAAGTATCGCCGAAAGCGCCCGGCCATCTCCACCGGCAGACGCCCCAGCATACGCGTTCCAACTTCGGTATATTCTTCTTTGTCCACATGGCCGTACTCGTGGAAACGGGAGACCAGCTCGCCCTGGGCATAGGGGATGAGCAGGCGCACGGGCACCATCGACTGGCGCAGCCGGGCCGCCACCGCTTCCATCAGATCGGCCATCCCCTCCCCCCGCAGCGCGCTCACCAACACCGGGTTGGGATAGGCAGCCAGGGCCTGGGTCAGCCGGGCCTGCACCTCCGGGTCGGTCCGATCCAGCAGATCAGCTTTGTTCAGAGCAGTGACCACCGGCTTGTCCCCCGCGCCCAACTCCTCCAACACCTCCTCCACCGCGGCCACCTGCTCATCCGCGTTGGCGTGGGAGACATCCACCACATGCACCAGCAGATCGGCTTCGTTGATCTCCTCCAGGGTGGCCCGGAAAGAGGCGACCAGCGCGGTGGGCAGCTTTTGGATAAAGCCGACCGTATCGGTGAAGAGGGCGACGTGGCCGTTGGGCAGCTCCACCCGGCGGGTGGTGGGGTCGAGGGTGGCGAACAACTGGTCCTGGGCTGTCACCCCCGCATCGCTGATGGCGTTGAGGAAGGTGCTCTTGCCCGCGTTGGTATAGCCCACCACCGCCACCACCGGCGCGGCCGACTGGCGGCGCTTCTCCCGGTAGCGTTCCCGGTGGTTGCGAATCTCCTCCAACTGGCGTTTGAGATGGGCAATCCGTCGCCCGATCTCCCGCCGGTCTACCTCTAGCTGGGTTTCGCCGGGGCCGCGCACACCCACACCGCCGCTGGCCCCGCCGGCCCGCCCACCTGATTGACGGGCCAGATGGGTCCAGGCTCGCGTCAGCCGGGGCAGCCGGTATTCGTATTGGGCCAGCTCCACCTGCACCGCGCCCTCCCGGGTCTTGGCGTGGCGGGCAAAGATGTCCAGAATCAGTGCGGTGCGGTCCAGTACTTTGACCTGATCGCCCAGCACCTTTTCCAGTTGGCGCTGCTGGCGGGGGGAAAGCTCCTCGTCGAAGAGGACCACATTCACCCCCGTCTCTGCCACCAGCAGAATCAACTCCTCTACCTTACCAGAGCCGATAAAAGTAGCTGGATTGGGGTGGTTCAGCCGTTGGGTAAGTTGGCCGAGCACGGCCAGGCCGGCGGTGGCGGCCAGCAGGGCCAGCTCGGTCAGGGAATCGTCGATGCTGAGCAGGCCGGGTTCGCCGTCGAACTCCACGCCGACCAGCACCGCGCTTTCGTCGGGTTTATCGACCAGAATCAGCCCGGTGTCGTCCCGCACAGTCGCGCCGATCTGCACGACCGACCCGCCGTAATTGTCCACTGGGGTTATACCACCCGCGCGGTTTTCGTGATTGGCATTCGCCATAGATGTGCCTCAATTTCTCAAATTATCGCACACCACAAATTGTGTAAAGTCAAAAAGTTTTTGTACTACGGATTGGAGAGAACACGGATTTTTTCCTGTGTAATCTGCGTAAATCTGCGTCCAAAATCTTTCTTGGCGTTACTTGGCAAGTGGGATGCGATGACAAAATAGGTGGATTGATGGGGATTGGATACCCAATCCCAAACCGTCGATTTGCTCCCAGAGAAGTGATGCGTGAAACGTGAAAAAGATCGTCCGATCTCACGTTTTACGTTTCATCCCTCAGTTTCACAAATGAGGTGTGTACGCTACTCGTCCCGCTTATTCTATCCACATTTCGTCACCGTTCCAGTACTGCAATATAGCGGCTTTCGATCCAGCCGGGGGAGGGCTCGGCCACCTGCCGCCACTGCCCGTCTGCGCTGAGCGCCACAAAAATCAGAATCTGCCCGGCCACGACTGTTTCTGTGGCGGGAGCATCGCCCCGGGGTTCGCTGCGGATGGCAGTACCCGCTTGGGTCACTTCGCCGAGACCGGGCCGCAGGTAGAGACCGGCAAAGGTCACATACTCGTTACTGATCCACCCGGCCACGGGCGCGGGGATGTGGGACCAATTCCCGTCGGCGCTGTAGCCGTCCACCGTCACATTTGCCCCCAGGGGACCCACTTTGCCCAGCACATCGCTCTCCAGCGCCGGCGCGGCCCGCACATTGAGCAGGTCCGCCTCGATGCGCGCCTCCCGGGGGAGGGGATAGCGGACGGCCAGGGCCGTGGCCGCGCTGGCCGGGGAAGGGGGTTGCCAGACTTCTGCCGGCGCGCCCGGTGAGCCAATGACCAGACGCTGCGCCCTTTCCAGCCAGCCGCTCTGCCAGGCCACCACAGCCCCGGCGCTCAGGAGTATCACCAGCAGAGTGAGACGCAGCGCACCGGCAGACGACTGCTTCCATTGTACACCAATTCGGCCAAAAATCGACTCTTTGCCCAAAGAGCGATCCGGCCCGGCCCGCTGCGCTGGCTGGGCCAGACGTTTTTTGGGTTTTATCAGCCCAGCACCCCAGCGCCCCAGCCGGTGGCCGCCCGCGGTCAGCCAGCTACGGTAGAGGGGCACGGCCCGTACGTCCAGGGCGTCGGCCCAGGCGTCCACGGCCCAAGCCGCGGCTTCGGGGGAAAAGGCGTAGCGATCCTGCACGCGCCGGGCCAGCCGCTGGCGCAGCGCGGCTTCGGCCCGCTGCCCAGCCAGCCGGGTCAAATCCGCCACAATACCGGCGCGCTGGGCGTGGACGAGGACGAAAATCTCTGCTTCAAATTCGCCGCACAGATCGGAAAGAAGGGCTTCGGTGCGCTGGGGATTGCTCGCCAGCCCTGGCCCGTATTGGCGCAGCAGGCTCTGGAGAACGCGGCGGGGCTGGGGGTGCATAGGCTACAATACTCTGGTGCGTCATACCTACTCAGGTGCGACGCACTCGCCAGCCTGGTAGTTACGGTGCGTCGCACTGTCCAGCGAAATCTGGACGCACGACACATCTGTTGGACAGTGCGTCGCACCGGGCGGGTGCTAAAAGCGAATCTCGCCTTCCCGGTGGCCGAAGTGGATGCGCGTGCCGGTGGAAAGGGTGACGGTCTGCCCGGCCAGCACATCGTAGGTCGTGCCGTCCTGCTCCCGGCTCACCCACTTGTCGCCGCTCAGATTGCGCAGCCCCCAAATCTGCGGGTTGCGGGGATGCTGGACGACTTTTGCCAGGGCGGCGCGGAAGTTGTACTGCTCCCGCTCGTCCAGGTGGTGGGGGTAGAGCGGTGTGTCGTGGTTGAGCAGCACAATCTCCCGGTTCAGCCGTATCCGGGGCGGCAGTTGGGGGATGTGGTGGCACGACCAGCAGGGGTTGGGCGTTCCCCCATTGGCGCGCACAGCCTCGCCGTCGTAGAAATTCTCCGCGCCGCAGTGGGTGCAGTAATAGATGGCATCGCGCAGGCGCACCAGCCCGGCCCGCCACTCGCTCTCCCGCACCCGTCCGTGGCTGGCGTCAGCCAGCCCGGCACTGAAGGAGCGGGTGAAGAGGTCACGCACAAAGGCCGGGTAGAGCGGCCAGAGGGCCAGCGCGTTGTCGTGATAACCGGGCAGGGGGCGGTTGCGGTCGTCGGCGGGATCGAAGATGAAAATCGGTTCTGCGCCGTAGAGCCGGGTCATCGCCGGCAGATCGAAGCAGCGGATGTCGGCCTCCCGTGCCCCTTCCAATGGGTGATGGTTCATCAGCATATAAAAGAGCAGCACGGCCAGGGAGAAGAGGTCGGTCTGGCTGCTGGGCGCGGCCTCGCCCCGCACAATCTCCGGGGCCATAAAGCGGGCCGTGCCGCCGATGCCGCCGCCGCTCTTGCGGTCAATGCCCACATTGTCGTTGTCGCAGATGCGCACTTCCCCCGTCTGGGGGTCGAAGAAGACGTTGCCAAAGGAGATGTCCCGGTAGCACAGCCCCTTGGCGTGGAGCAGAAAATAGCTGTGGGCCAGCTCAAAACCGGCTGTGACCAGAGAACGGAAGCTGGGATTGACCCGGCGCATGACCAGATCGACAATCCCCGAAAAGCGCTTCTCGCGCAGGGGCATCAGATAGCCAAAGCCCGCCACTGCCCCGCTGCGTACCAATTCTTGCGGCCAGAGAAAGCGGTCGCTGGGCGGCCCCGCGGCGATGGCGTCGGTCAGCCGCTGCTCCAACTGCCGGTCCTGGCCCAGATAGTGGGGGTAGAACCACTTGAGCGCCACGGGCGTCTGGGAGTGGCCTTTGGCCGGGTCGCCCAGGCGGGCCGCATAGACCTCGCCCTGGCCACCGCCGCCGATCAGATGCTCGACGGTGCAGACGGTCTGGGAGGTCTGGGTGCGCACGGTTTGGTTGGGTTGGAGGAGTTGGTTCATTCTGGACAATCGAAGTGATAAATGTGCTACAGATCGGAGGAAATAAGGGGAAGAATGCCTTCCCTGAAAAGGAAATCCCTTTCTGCCACGCGTTCAGGACGATTCAGTTGCAAAAGGGTGACGGTTACGCGTCCGACGGCTGTCAGGGGAAATATCAGCCCGTCACGCAATGCGAAATGTTCGCTCCACTTCTGGTTGCGCGGGTGAAAGAGTTCGACAATTGCCCCTGTCTCATTATCAATCGAAACCAGATCGCTCCCTTTGAATCGATTACAGAGAGCGCAGGTGGACGCCAGATTTTCAGAGACAGTAAGCCCGCCGTGCTTTTGTGCAATGATGTGGTCGATGTGACAAAGAACAAAGGTGATGTTCAGCGGAATTAGACAATACTCGCATTGATTATTCGCTCGCTCGATCACCAATCGACGCAGCCACTCAGCAATATAGGCACTCACAGCGAATGCTGCGACCTACGAATTTGCGCCAGGGCTTTCCCTTTCGCCATTCGCACCAGATGCTCCAAATACATATACTGCTCCCACTCCGCATCTTCCTCGCTTGTCAAACCAGCTTCCCGGCTCTTTTCCAACAGTGCGTCGATTCGCTCCTGAAAAGCGTCAGAGGGCCGAATCGCCAAAATCGCTTCCGGTGAGGGAAGGCTGGCCAATAGCTCCAATACTTCAGCCGCGCCATCAAATCCAGCCTGGGACTGGGCATGAAATTGCCGCAAGCCCAATTCGAGAATGTTCGGCAGTCGCTTTTCCACACTGCGCAGCCGCACAGCCAGTTCGTCGGGGATATCCAGTGTAATTGTCTGCATCGTATTTTCTCCCGTTCCAGCTAATGATAGAAGCAGTGTAGCATATCCGTTCTGCCATCGCAATCATCAGTTCATTCCTTCAAAATAGGACCAGCTACTCAAATCCGGCGGCTCGATCCCCAATTGGGTCAGAATTGCCATCACCTGCGCCCGGTGTTCGGTGGCGTGGTTGATCACTTGGGTCAGAATGATCGTTTTGGGCACATCTCTGGGGCGCCATTTTGCCATTGCACCGACACAGTATCCCCGGCCTGCACGCCGGGTGCCCATTCAATCAGACCAGCGCCAGAAGCGTCGGCAGATTCCCCCATTTCGGCCAGGGTCAGGGACGGCGCATTTTCGGGGCGGCGCAGGGGCTGGCCGGTGCGGATGCGGTGCAGATAGGACCGTTCAGATGTGACGACGTGCTGCAATGTGTCGCGGATGGAGCCAAATGTGCCAGAGATTGTGGCGTCCAGTTGTTCATCGGTCAGCCCGGCGCAGCGTTCGAGCAGAAGCAGATTGGCCCAGCGGTTGTGGCTGTAGAGGGTGGTGAGTGTATCGGTCCGATTCATTTGTCTCCTCCTGAGTATAGGGATTACTTGCGTCTCTCCTGCCCTCTGCGGCAGGCCTGAATCAACAGATCAGCATCCAAATCCGTCACCTGCTCATCGAACTCCTTGACCAACCCGGTATAGCTGGCTTCTGCATCGGGAGCCTCCTGAAAGTGGGCTTCGTGATGGGTCTGCGCCCATTCGTAGAGGGGATTCGATCTCTCTGCCCGCTCGCGCACCGCGGCCAGTGTGCTGCGTCCCCGGTGGATGAGATAGCCGTCTTGGGTAAAGGGGAAGGAAAGACGGGGGACGCCCTGGGCCACACACGACTTCTCAAATTCGCCGATGGGGTCGCCGCCGTCGGGGATAGGGCCTACCTCTGCCCGCCAGACACGGGCCGGGTCGAGCAGGAGGGAGAAACCGGCGAACTGATTTTGGGCGTTCCAGCGATTCCAGAATGCTTCGCCCACCAGCGCGGCATTAGCTTCCACGGCGGCAGTCACGGCCCGGGTGGCTACATCTGCACGGGCAATCACGCAATCCGAGTCGAGCAGCCAGAGCCAGGGGCGGGGAGTGCTCTGCGACTGTTGCGCCTGGGCCAGATGGGAGACGGCCTGACTGAGCGCGGGGCCGTGATGGATATTGCGGGGGTTGGCTATCAGCTTGCAAAGACCAGCCGCGGCCACGGCCTGGAGCAGATCGACCGAACCGTCCGCCGAGCCGTTGTCCACGACGACGACCCCGCGCAGCTCGTCACCCAGAAAGCGGTGTAGCGACCAGAGCAGACGGGCAATCATCGGTTTTGTGTTGTAGTTGGCGGTCGCCACAACGACGCCGGAGGGCGGTTCGGCTGTGGCAGGGGCAGGCCACCAGATGGGCGTATCACCCAGAGAGGACATCCATAGCTCCTGGTTCAATGGCGGAAATGGACAAAGATACGCCCGAAATTTTTGTCGTCCTTTTCGATCTCCAAAACCGTGCGGAAGTACGTGACTTCATCCTGGCACGATCCTCCCGTCGTCCGTAAAGATCATCTCCAATGTGCGCCCGGCTTTGATATCTTCGCGCGCTTCAGCGGCCAACTTTCTCAGCTTGTCTGGGGAAGCAGCAAAGGTGGCGTCCCAGCGCTCATTGTCCGCTCGCACTTCTTCCTCTGTCTCATCCTCATGCAGGACATCCCGCTGCGCGATCTCCTGCCATTGGATGAATCGGGCAAAATCTACCACCTGTTCCACCCGGTCCATTGGCAAGGCGTGCAAGATGCTGATCAGCGTTTCCTCATACTCTGCGATCTGTGCGTACATATTTGTCACCTGACCTTTGATGCTTTTGGCAAATAGATGTGCCCGTCTTTATCCATCCACGTTTCGACTTCGATGGCCTGCATTCGTTTGACACCGGGAAACCATTCCAAGAATTCATCCACAGTGGCACCATCGCGCAGGTTTTCAAACAGAGCCACAACCGGAACCCGTGTGTCACGAAAAACCCACGCCCCGCTCACTTTACGGGGGGCCCGCTCCACTGCGTCCAATGCTTCCCACTGGTTCATCATTTCCACCCTCCATCACAATCCACCAGCCTCAGCGGTATTGCCGTGTATCAGGTCGTGCTCTTTTCCAGCGGAGTCGCCTGCGCCATCAGCCGGTCCACCTGTTGCCGCAGCCAGACGTTTATCAGCGTTTGCGTGCTGACATTGCGCGCCCGGGCCATCTGTGTGATGTCCAGCATCAGTTCTGGCTCAATTGTCACCACACTCCGTCGCGCCGATGGCTCGAATGTCATCTCGACTTCGTAGGTCTGGTCGTCGAAGTCGGCCAAGCTGTGGGTATCCCAAAAATCGGCCATTTCTTCCAGCGTACGCGCACCCGAAATGCTGCTCACTGTATCGTCTTGCATTTGGTTCAACTCACATCCCCGTGCCCCCGCCAGAAGCGCGCCACCCGCTCCTGCAAGTGGGGATAGCCGGCCAACTCCGGGTCCGCGGCGAAGAGTTCCTGGGCGGCCTGCTGGGCCAGGGCCAGGGTGGCCGTGTCGCTGAGCATCGCCATCTTCAGGTCGGGCAGACCGCTCTGGCGGGTGCCCAGAAAATCGCCAGGCCCCCGCAGTTCCAAATCTTTTTCCGCAATCGCAAAGCCGTCGGTGGTGGCGACCAGCGCGTCCAGCCGCTCGATGGCCCCGGGATTGTCCGCCCGGCTGATCAGCGCGCAGTGGCTTTCATAGCTGCCCCGCCCCACCCGTCCCCGAAACTGGTGCAGTTGGGCCAGCCCAAAGCGCTCAGCGTCCTCAATCAGCATAACCGTCGCGTTGGGCACATCGATACCCACCTCCACCACACTGGTGCTCACCAGCACATCCAACTCCCCTTCGCCAAAGGCCCGCATCACCGCGTCCTTCTCCCCGCCGTTCAGCCTGCCGTGGAGCAGCCCCAGGCGCAGATTGGGGAAGACCTCCGCTTGCAGCCGGGCGTGCTGCTCCACCGCCGCGCCCACGTCCAGCTTCTCGCTCTCCTCCACCAGGGGGTAGACAATATACGCCTGGCGTCCCTCGGCCACCCGCCGCTGCAAAAAGGCGTAGAGCCGCTCCCGCTCGCCGGGGGTGAAACGTTTGGTCACAATCGGCGTGCGGCCCGGCGGCAGTTCATCGATGACGCTCACATCCAAATCGCCGTAGACGGTCAGGGCCAGGCTGCGGGGGATGGGCGTGGCGCTCATCACCAGCATATGGCTGACCAGGCTGGCCGGGGCTTCGTCGGGGGATTTCCCCCGCAGCGCGCCCCGCTGCTCCACGCCGAAACGGTGCTGCTCGTCTACCACCACAAAGGCCAGATTGTGGAAGGCCACCCCCTCCTGAATCAGCGCGGTCGTGCCCACGGCCACATCCACCGAACCGTCGGCCAGCCCGGCCAGCACAGCCTCCCGCTCGTTGCCCGTCACCCGCCCGGTGAGCAGGGCCACCCGCAGGGGCGTGCCGTCGGGCCGGGTGAGGCTGGACAACAGTCCGCTCAGTCCCCGGAAGTGCTGCTCGGCCAAAATTTGGGTGGGGGCCAGCAGGGCAGACTGGGCGCCACTGGCCGCGGCAATGTACATTGCGCCCGCGGCCACGGCGGTCTTGCCGCTGCCCACATCCCCCTGCACCAGACGGCTCATCGGCACAGTGCGGGCCAAATCCCGCTGGACTTCGCCCAGCACCCGGGCCTGTGCGCCGGTCAGTTGAAAGGGCAGGGCGTCGGTAAAGCGGGCAACAACCGCCTCGTCGCTGGGCAGGGCCGGCGCGGTGGCCCGCTGCAACAGATGGCGGCGCTGCTGCACGCCCAATTGGATGTAGAAAAATTCGTCAAAGGCCAGCCGCTTGCGGGCCACATCCAACTGCTCCGGGTTCTCCGGCTGGTGAATCTGCTTCAGCGCATTGGGCAGACTGATCAGGCCAAATTTGTGGCGCACCTCCTCGGGCACGGGGTCGCCGATGGCGGCCAGCCCTTCCTGCATGGCCTGGCCGGCCAGATCGCCAATCGTCTTGCTGGTCAGCCCTTCGGTCAGGGGATAGACGGGCAGAATCGGCCCGTTGGCAATCTCGCTGCTCTCCATCTCCTCAAAGACCGGGCTTTCCAGGGTTTTGTAGCCCATATACAGCCCGACTTTGCCGCTAAAGCGATAGCTACGGCCGATCTCCAGCTTGGCCGCGCTCCATTTGCTCCACCAGGTGGCGCGCAGACTGCCCGTGCCGTCGCTGAGCACGGCCTGGACCATTTCCCGGTTCATCCCCAGTTTGCGATTTTCCAGCTTCCACAGGTTGGCGGCCACAGTCACCTGCTCGCCGGGCTGCATTTCGGCAATCGAGCGCAGACGGCTGAAGTCGTCGTAGCGGCTGGGCAGATGCCAGATCAGGTCCCAGACCGTCTCGATGCCCAGGCGGGCCAACTGTTCGGCCCGGGCCGGGCCGACCCCGCGCAGGCTGGTGACAGGTGCGTCCAGTTTCTCGGCGGCGCTGGCTGGGGGCGGGGGCACAGCTTCTTCCCGCCGCCGGGTTGCTGGCGGCGTTGGGCCAGCCGGCGCGATCGCCGCTGCGGGCATCTGTGGGGGGCGGGAGGGGCGCTCGGTCTGGCTGGTCGCCACCTGATCGATGGCGGCTAATGCCGGGTCTGGGCTGGCCGTATCCTGAGCCTGTCGAAGGGCCGGGGCCGGGTTGTCCAGCAGGTCCAGAATCGAACGGGCGCTCTGGGGTCGGTCGTCTTCCCTGGCCCGGGCATAGCGCACCAAACGCGCGCCCACCTCTCTGACCAGCCCGGCGTCCACGCCCTCGGCCAGGGCGTCGTCGGACCAGCGCTCTTGCAGCGCGGCCATTCCGCCCACCACCGCCCGATCCCGCCAGCCGGTCTTCTCTTCCAGCGCAAAGATATTGCGCAGTCGGGTCAACGCATTTGTTGCCATTAGACAAGTCCTTCGTAGGCGATGACACCCATTACATTGGGGCCGAGATGGGCCGCCAGACTGGGTGGGTAGCGCAAAATGCGCACAGGAATCCGGGGCAGGCCCTCTTTCATCTGCTGCACAAAGTCGGCCTGGGTCTGTTCGTAGCGGTGTTGGACAACGCCCACCTCTTCCAGATTGGAAAACTCGGCGGTAAAGTTGTAGAGCTTCTCTACCACTTCCTCCCGGCTCTGCACCTTTTCCAGGGGGATGAGCTTGCCATCCTCCATTGTAATCATCGCCTTTATGCCCAGCATTGTGCCCAGCACGCTCTGGGCCGACCCCAGTTTGGCGCTGCGTTCCAGATAGTGCAGGGTTTCGGAGAAGAAAGTGACGTAGAGATGGGGGATGGCGCCGTTGATCAGCCGGGCCACTTCCACCAGATCTGCGCCGTCATAGGCGGCTTTGGCGGCCATCTCCACCAGCACAGCCAGCCCCATAGATGTGGTCAGGCTGTCGATGACCCGGATGCCATAGCGCCCCATCATCATCTCCGCGGCCTTGCGGGATTGGGCCCACATCGGGCTGAGGTGGTGGCTCATATGGATAGCTACCACCTGGTCAGCCTGCTTGCCCACCTTCTGATAGCACTCCAAAATGTAGTTGATGTTGGGCGCTTCGACTTCGGGCAGCACAACCCGCCCCCCCATCTGATTCTCGCGCAGGGCCTGAAAGAATTGCTCGGCGGAGAATTCGGGGGTCTCGTCGTAGCGCTCCCGGCCCACGCGCAGGACGTGGGGGATGACTTCGATGGAATAGGTTTCCACCACTTCGGCAGACAGGGCTGCATTGCTATCGGTGATAATGCGAACTTTACCCACGGAACAGACTCCAAACGTGTACTTTTGTTGATGATGTGTAACTAAACAATAGACCCGGTGCGACGCACTCGCCACAGCCATTTTGTCAGTGCGACTTCTCTTGGCGAGTGCGTCGCACCTGTGTGGTGACGAAGATTTATAGTGATTCGGGTGCGATGCACTCGCCAGAAGCAGACTTCAGCCAACAGATGTGTGGCGGGTGCGTCGCACCTTTTGTATTGAACAGGTACGACGGTTTTAACCTCCGCTTTTTGACAGCCACAGAGGGATGTGGTACTCTCAAACAGTTATTGTGTCGAGGGCAAACGGCGGATTTCTGCTGAACCTTTCGACAGTGAGTTTGACAACCAGCAGGTTCAACAGCGTAGACAGCGGCGGGAACGACCGCACACAAGACAATAAGGGAGCGAAAGAATTATGGCTAAGTGTCAGCAGTGCGGCAAAGGCCCCCAATTTGGCAACAACCGGCCCTGGTCGAAGAAAGCCACCCGCCACAAATGGGATGTCAATATTCAGAAGGTGAAAGTGACGGAGGACGGCACAACCAGATCCAAGCGGATGTGCGCCTCCTGCATCAAAACACTTTCTAAGGCCTAGACCACCTTCGGTTGCAGCCAGTCCAGTCTCGAAATCAAAACGTCGATCCGCAAGGGTCGGCGTTTTTGTATTGAAGATAGCCACGGATGAACACAGATGAACACGGATAGGCGCGGATTTACACAGATAAAATCTGCGGCAATCTGCGAAATCTGTGTAATCTGCGTTCCTCCCCATCATCAGCCAGCCTTTCCCACCGCGGCCTGGCGCAGTTGACCGCAGCCTGCGTTAATTTCGATACCCCGACGCAGGCGCACAGTGGCGGGCACGCCGCCGGCGCGCAGAATCTCTACGAAGCGGGCCGTGTCCCCATCGCTGGTGGGCTGGAAGGGGCTGTCGGGGATCGGGTTGAGCGGGATGACGTTGACGTGACAGAGCAGGGGGCTGAGCTTCTCTGCCAGCTCCGCGGCCAGCGCCGGGCTGTCGTTGATCCCCGCCATCAACGCATACTCGAAGGTGACCCGGCGGTGGGTCTTGTCGATGTAGCGCCCCACCGCGGCCAGCAGATCGGCCACGGGATAGCGGCTGTTGAGGGGCACAAGCGACGAGCGCAGTTCGTCGTTGGGCGCGTGCAGGCTCACGGCCAGGGCAATCTGCAACCCCTCGTCGGCCATGCGGTCGATCATCGGAATCAGCCCGACTGTGCTGAGGGTGATGTGGCGTGCGCCCAGGCCAAAGGCGTCGGCGTCGGTGAGCAGACGCAGGGCGGTCCAGACGTTGCGGTAGTTGTGCATAGGCTCGCCCATCCCCATCAGCACCACATTTGTCACCGCAGTCGGGCGCGCCACAGCCATCGGCGGTTCGGCCCCGGCCTTTGCCAGATAGCGGGCGAAGTATAGCACCTGGGCCACAATCTCCCCGCTGGTCAGGTTGCGGGCCAGCCCGCCCTGGGCCGTGGCGCAAAAGGTGCAGCCCATCGCGCAGCCTACTTGGCTGCTGATGCAGAGGGTGCGCCGTTCGTCATAGAGCATCAGCACCGTCTCAATCGTCTGCCCGTCGGCCAGGCGAAAGAGCACCTTCTGGGTGTCGCCGTCCTGGGAGAGGATGCGGGTGGCCGACTCCAGGGGGGAGATCAGCCATTCCCCGGCCAGCTTCTCCCGCAGGGTTTTGGGCAGATTCGCCATTTCGTCAAAAGAGACGGCGAAATGTTTGTAGACCCATTCCCAAATCTGGCGGGCCCGATAGACAGGCTGCCCCAGCCCGGTCACGACCTCCGTCAGCTCCTCCAAGGAAAGATCGAGCAACACACGCTTTTCAATTTGTCCCGGGCCGACCTTCAGAGTGATTTCTGTCATACACTCCATTGTAGCGCGTGGCATTGGGCGCGGTCAAAAAGTCGTGCGGATGGCAGAATGCAATAAATAAAATGCAATAAAGAAGTAGTCTTCTATCCCCCAAGAGAAGTGCCCGGACCAAACGAACCGGGCACTTCTCTTAATTCTTCTCATCTACAGACGCAGATACACCCCCTATCAGCCTGTGGGTTGACAGGGCGCGCCCAACCGGGCAGACTGCCACCCAATGGGGACAATTCCACCCCAGAAGGGCGCGCGCGCGTTGGGCGCCACCCGTTGGCCGGCCACCTGACCAATGACGTTGTGGTCTTTGTCCGTGAGATAGATAGTGATAAAGTTGCCCAGTGCGTCCGGCGGTACAACCTGAAGCACAAATTGCACAGGCTGACAGGTGCGCAATGGATTGTCTGCGGTGACGTAGCGAATACCCACAATCCGGTCACCCCCGGTCGGCTCTTTTTCGATCAGTGGCTCCTGAACCCAGCCGGGCGGCCCCTGGAGTGGTTCCACTGCCTGCCAGGGTTTTTCCTGCTTGTCAAAGTAGATTTCCATATCGTGGACGATAGCGTCGTCACTTTCCAGCAGGATGTGCAGCTCAAGCGTAATCACACCGGGGCTGCTGGGGGATTCGGTGAATTTGGCACTGATCCCCGTCAGCACGGGTGGTTCCTTGACGACGGTTGGCGTGACCGTGGCTGTGGCCGTTTCCGTCGCTGTAGGCGTCACCGTAACCGTGGGCGTCTCTGTGGCCGAGGGTGTCACAGTTGCGGTTGGGGTTTCCGTAGCCGTGGGTGATGCGGTGGGCGTTGCGCTCGGCGTCGGTGTCTCGCTCGGCGTGGGCGTTATCGTCGGCGTGGATGTGGGCGTTCGAGTAGGTGTCGAGGTGGGCGTAGGCGTCCGCGTCGGCGTCGGCGTCCGGGTCGGTGTCGGTGTGCGGGTCGACGTGTAGGTCGGCGTCGGTGTGTAGGTCGGCGTCGGTGTGCGGGTCACAAAGCGAGTGGGCGTGCGTGTCGGCGTCGGTGTGTAGGTGGGCGTATAGGTGGGCGTACGCGTTGGCGTGGCGGTGACAGTAGCAGTGCGGCACGGCCCAGGGCCTATTTCCCACCAGCGGAAGTTGCTGGTGTCAATGCCGTCCCGGCGGCCAAAGGCGTCCACCGTCTTGCCATTCCAGTTCTTATCCTCGTCGCCATCGATCCAGAAGTCGTTGTCGTTGTCCCTGTCCACCTCTTTGCGCAGCCCATCCCCATCCCAATCCGGATTGCGCTTGCTGAAATTCCCCAGATTGTCAAAGACGTAGCTGCGCACATCCTGCTTGTCCCACACGCAGTCCTCGTCCGTATCGGGCAGATTGAAGAGGGTAGGAAAGCGATTGATCTCGTCAAAATCCACAATGCCATCCTTGTCCCCGTCGGTACTCAGGGATGCTTCATCCACCCGGGGCGTGACCCCCGCCGGTGGTACGTGATATTCGGAGACATTCCAATTGTTGTACGCGATCCAGCCCCCGCTGTTGGTCCAGGGGTCCACCCGATAGGCGAACTGCCAACTGAAAAACCAGAGGTCGAACTCCCAGTAACCGGCCAGGACAACGCTGTGGGCGTCGTTGTTTTCCACAAAGAGCCCGGGCCGCCCCCCATCGATCCAGCCTTTCACCTGGGCAAAGGTGGGCTTGCCCCGGGCGCAGTCGCCGGCGGCGTTGTTCATCGCCCACCACATCACATTCTTACCGCCTCCCCAGGTGCAGGTCTGGTTGGGCCACAGGCCAATGCCGTGGCCCATATCCCCTTCCGGCGCGCCGCCGCCATAGGCGTAATAGGAGATGCGGTCCTGGCTGAGTTTGCTCCCGTAGTAATCGGCAATCATCGAAATCGAGGCCCGGGTGCAATACCAGTCCCCGTGGGGATTGCCCCGCCGGGGCGGACTATCCCCCACCACCAGATCGCCGTCGGCTTCGTGGGCGGAATCCCAGCGGTGAATGCCCGTCTCCGGGTCCCCGTCCAGACACATCATCCGCGTGTCCTTGTGTTGAAGTTGGGGTTTCACATTCAGCACTTTGCTGGCCCCAATGGCCGAAGTCTCTATCGGCATCGGGATGACCGTCACCTGATTGACCACCGACCAGTCGCTGCGGCTGCCGTCGGCTTGCAGGCTTTGGGCGCGGAAGTAAAAGGTGCGGGAAACATCAGCGGTGGTAGTCAGCGCGGCGGTGTAGACCGTATCGCTGAGGACGACGCTAACTTCGGGGGATGCAAAGGTTGGCTCCTGCGCAATCTGGAACTGATAGCTCACGGCGTCCGGCACATGCGACCAGCCAAAGACCACATCCCCGGCAAAGGTGATCGCCCCGTCAAAGGGTGTGCGGAAGTAGGGGGCCGGGGCACGGTTGGCTGCGCCGGGCGTGCTTTCCCCCGGTTTATAGATGGTCCACTCCTCCGGTGTATTGCTTTTGGAGAGGGGATAGCGGCCCAGCGAGCCACCGCTGACCAGCGCATCAATTCCAGGACTTTGGGTGGTCGGCCCGGTGAAACTGTCCGCCGGCCACTGGCCCGCCTCGATCGCCAGGGCCGCGGCCCCGTTGGGAAAGTCGCCATAGGCCACAAAGTCCACCAGTGTGGTGGTGGTGTGGGTGGCGCTGCTGAAAAGGGAGAGTTGATCCACCGGGCCGAAGCTGTTGATCAGACCCGACGGTGTGTGCAGGGTAATCACCCCGTCGCTCAGATCGTACTCGTTGGCCGTCTCCCCCAGGCCATCAAAGAAGATCAGGACGTACGTCTGGGGTGGCAGGTTGGGCAGGCTGGCCGGAAAGGTGTAGGTAGCACCGCTGCCCGTGGCAATCTGCCACCCGGCGAGATTGCTTACGATTGTGCCCGCTGCTGTGCGGGTATAGCCCTGGGCGGCCATCTCGGCCTGCCCCTCTGTGCCAATCACCAGAGGCAAAAAGAGCGAAGCACTGTTGTTAAAGAGTTCCACCCACTGGTAATTGCCCTGCCCAACCAGAGGCATCAGTTCATTGATGATTATTGGGTTATCCAGAGGGAGCTGTGCGGAGGAAGTTTGGCCGTTTTGGAGAGCAATGGGCATAGTGGCGGCGTCCGAAACAGCCGCCAACGCAAACGAAATCACAAGCCATAGGGCTACAAACGAAGCCAGGAGCGAGGTAAAGAGCGCAATACGGGGATGTAGGGACATGAGATTCCTCCTCTGAATCCTAACCAAAAGCGACTTGCCGAGGAACGTGGAAAGCGCGCAGCCTCCCAATAGAATATCTTCTGAGTAGAGTTTGCAAATCCCAAATGGGAGCGGTCGGTCGGGGCAATAATCCTAGCATAGTACAAAAAAACGTGTTTGTCTATGCCCCAGGACACATCTTGGCAATCCAATGCTGTACGATTTTTCCTGTTTCGAAAATTTGACTGAACCTTTCGGTTATGTTATTCTTCTTAGTCCTGCTTGTCGGCATTTTGCCAAACGAAAGGTCAAAGGTAGAAAGATGAAACTGGCAGAAGCCCTGATTCTTCGGGCAGACACACAAAAACGCATCACAGAACTGCGCCAGCGCGCAACCCGCAACGCAAAGGTGCAGGAGGGCAGCCGCCCTTCGGAAGACCCCCTGGCGCTGCTGGCCCAAGTGCGGGATATGTACACGCAGTTGACAGCCCTGGTCCAGCGCATTAACCGCACCAACACAGCCACAGCCTTTGACAGTTCCCTGTCTATGGCCGATGCGCTGGCCGTGCGCGATTCTATGGGCGCACAGCAGGGGATGCTCCGGGAGATAGCTCAGGCCGCGGTTCCCACACAGGAACGCTTCACCCGCACAGAGCTGCGCTACGAGAGCACTGTAGATGCGGCAGCCCTGCAGGGGGAAGCAGACGATCTGGCCCGCCGACGCCGGGAGTTGGACACCCGCATCCAGGAGCTTAACTGGCTGACGGAGTTAATCGAGTAACCCGCAGTCCGACAAACAGGAACGCAGGAGAGCGAACAATTCGTGTTGGTAGCGACAAGGGCAGAGGCGAGCGCAAACCCCACAGCGCTTGGGGATAAAAGTGCTACCCCCTTTACAGGATATGCAAGGGGCAGCAAATTCCATTCAAAGTTATGCCCAGTATTGTTACAAGCGTACCGGGTATTGTCATTGTAATCACCGCGTGCTGATCTGTACTTGACGTGAGGGTGGGTCAGGGGCAAACACGAATTTTCAAAGAGCGCCCAGACCGTTGCGATCTGGGCGCTCTGATTTATGCTCGACACAGACATAAACTGACCTATTTTCACCCTATCACCCGGTCACCCTGTCACCCGGTCACCCTGTCACCCTGTCATCCTGTCAAGTATAGATGTGTTCCATTCGACGTAGCCCTACTTCCCCCAGCTGTGGGCCGTGTCGATGGCCGCGCGGATATTCCCCCAGGGCACGTCGTTGGGCAGCGTGCAGTCCGCGGCCAGGATATAGCGGGGCGGAGCCTCTGCCAGCAGACCCTCCACCATTTGTCGCACATCGTCCTCACTCCCGGTGGCGATAATCCCCTTACGCTCTACGCCCCCCATAAAGGGTCGCCCAAAGCGAGTGGACAATTCGTCCATCCGCCACTTGCGCTTGCCCACCTGCTGGCTGCAGTTGACCACCTGGCCGGGATAGTCGCCAAAGACGCCCAGGTCGTCGTAGCCGCCGTGATAGTCGCAGATGTGCAGAATGTTGAAGTCGCAACCCCGATTCATCTCGGCCATCAGGGCCAGGTCGTAGGGTTTGACACACTGCCCAAAGAGCGAGGGATCGGAAAAACGAAAGCTCTCGTTGCCCTGGGTCGAAGCGTAGAAACCATCCACACCCAGAGCAATACACTCGGCCACGAAGATACCCAGGCTGGCCGTAATGATCTCCATACCCGCCTGCACAGCCTGCGGGTCTTCGCTGATGTGGCGGGTAATCTCGCTCTGCCCGCCGACTGTATGGCCGGCGCACATAAAAGGCGAGTAGACAGTTACGATGACCGGGGCTGCCTTGCCCACGGCTTTGACCAGTCCCTTCACAACGGCCAACTGGGGCGCGTAAAAATCCTTGCCATAGAATGGCATATGCTTCCAGTCGGCAGGCTGGCCGATCTCTGGCCGTTGGGGAAAGGTCAATTCGTATTGGATTTTGACAAAATCCATCCCCGTATAGTGGAAATACTCCAGGTGTTTGTCAATCGCGGCTTGACCCACATGAAATTTTTTGTCGAAGTGGATAAAGAAACCGGCAGGAACGTAGGCAGGGGGCGTGCTGTCGTGTAGCAGTTGGAAGATACTATCTCGTCGGTTCATCACTTTTCTCCTGTGTGGCGCTGCGGCAAAGCGTGCTTTCGTAGCCGTACAATAGTATAGTACAGCCCGGCGAAAATCGACCCACAACTCCTGCTCCCCGCCGGTCACGGACCCGGTGAGAGCATTCGCAAATGTGGGTGGACCTACGCCGCCGTATATTAGCATACCCGTGCCTGGCTTGACATTCAACAGGCAGCAGGCTAGGATCGTTCTTCAGTTGGACGTGCTATACACCACTCCCAGGAGTCAAAGGAATGTACAAAGTAGCAATCGTCACCGGCGGCAGCCGGGGCATTGGGCGGGGCATCTGCCTGGGGCTGGCAGCCCGGGGCTGGGCCGTTGTAGTCAATTATCGGGGCAACGGGGCCGCGGCCCAGGAAGCTGCCCACCTGGTGGAAGAGGCGGGCGGCCAGGCCCTCATCGTCCAGGCCGACATCGGCGCGGCGGAGGATCGGGAGCGGCTGGTGCAGGAGACGCTGACCCGCTTTGGCCGCATCGACCTGCTGGTCAACAACGCCGGGATGGCCCCCCGGGTGCGGGCCGACCTGCTGGAAACCAGCGAAGAGTCCTACGACGAAGTGATGGCGGTCAACCTGAAAGGCCCCTTCTTTCTCACCCAGCGGGTGGCGAGGGCGATGCTCGCCCAGGTGGCGCAGGATGCCAACACCCGGCCGGCCATCGTCAACATCGGCTCCATCAGCGCCTATACGGCCAGCATCAACCGGGGGGAGTATTGCGTCTCCAAAGCGGGGATGGGGATGATGACCGCACTCTTTGCGGACCGGTTAGCCCCCCACGGCGTCAATGTCTACGAAGTGCGTCCCGGCATTATCGAGACGGATATGACCAGCGGCGTCAAAGCCAAATACGACGCCCTCATCGGCGACGGACTGACCCCCATCCGGCGCTGGGGCCAGCCCACGGATATCGCCGCCGCGGTCACCGCCCTGGCCGAAGGCGCGTTTCCCTTTTCCACGGGGGAGATTTTTAATGTAGACGGCGGGTTTCATATGCGTCGGCTGTGAGAATTCGACCCCTGAATCGTTCTACCGTCTTGGGAAGACGTAATGCGTGAAACGTGAGAAGGTCCGAATGCTCTCACGTTTCACGTTTCCGCCACAGAGTTTCGCCATAAGAACAAAGAGAGCCTACCCAATGCCCATCCCCCTCCCCCTGCCCGGGGACTACAACCCGGCCACCCATATGCTGGCCCACAGCAACGAAACGGGAACCTATCACGAAAGCCGCAAGGCCGCCCACTTTGCCGCCCGGCTGGTTGCCAACGGCGCGCCCGAAGATTTGGCTCTGGCCGAAAAAGTGCTGGACGCGGTGCTGGCCTGCCAGGAGACCGACCCAGCCGACCCCCATGCGGGCAACTTCTATTGGATGGCCGAAGACAGCCACGTGGAGGACCTGAACGCGGTGGAGTTCTGCCTGGAAGCGCTGATCCCAATGATACTGCGCCACAGAGAGCGGCTGGCAGAAACTCTCCAGTCCCGGGTGTTGGCTGCCATCCGCCTGGGACTGGACGAAATCCGCCGTCTGGATGTGTTGGTGGCCTACTCCAATATCACAGCGCTCGATATTCTCAACACCTGCCTGGGCGGTGAACTGTTGGATGATCCGGTTATCGCTCATCGTGGCTACACGAAGTTGCGTCAGTGGATCGGCTTTACCTGTCGCTCCGGCCATCCGATGGAGTACAACAGCCCCACCTACACGGCTGTCAGCCTGCGCGCCCTGGCGCTGCTGGCCGAGTCGGTGCAGGACAGCGACACCCGCATCCGGGCACGGGCCTTTGCCGCGCGCCTGGCCGTGAGCGCGGCCCTGCACATCCACCCGGGCACGGGCCGCTGGGTCGCACCCCACAGCCGGGCCTATCATCCGTCAGTGGTGGGGGCGACGCCGCCGGAGATAGAGCGCGTGCAGGGCTGGCTGGCCGACGGGACGATCCCCGACTGGATTGGGGACGTGCTGGATCAGCGTCCGGCCCGCTACACCGTTACGGAAACCGCGGAGGCCAGCCGGGGCATTGGTTTCACCACCCACGTCACGCCTGCCTGGGCCCTGGGTGTGGCCTCTACCAGCACCCACAGCCAGTCGGATGTCTGCATGCTCCACTATACCCGGCCCGGCGTGGAGAAGCCCGGGGTTCTCTACTCCCGCTATGTCTTCAACGACAAGTGGTTTGGCGACTTTTATCACGCCACGGACCGCAGCCGCCAGCGCAATCTGCTGGACGAGGGCAGCTTCTACGGCGTGATGGAGGGCAACCGGGCGATTGGCGTCTATGCGGCCCGGGGTTTTGCCCAGGGCCACAGCGCCAAAGCCGCTTTCATCTGGACGGGCTGCGCCGAGCCAGAGGAGATTTGGATCGACGGGGAAGCCGTGACGGCGCTGCCCGCGGATATCCCGCCCGGCGCGACGGTTGTGGTGGGCAGCGGGGATGTCTACACGGCCCTGCGCCCCCTCACCCGAATGGCTCTGGGCAAAGAGACCCCGGCCCGGCTGCTGCAACGGGAGGGTGATCTGGTGCTGGAACTCTACAACTACCGGGGAGCCGAGAAGCGCTTCTGGGAGATGGGTTGGCCCGGCGCGTTTTTCCAGGGCTATCCCATCTGCGCCTTCTATCTGGAAGTGGCCGACAGGCTTGACTATGCGAATGGGGCAGCGATGGCCCAGGCGTTGGTCACCGGCGAATGGCAGGAGAGCCTGGAAGCTCCCTATACCTTTCCTGCCGCAGGCGAACGCCGCTATGTGGCTTCCTATCGCCGGGATGAGAGAGAAGTCGGCATTGAAATCGACCTGATGGGCTGGCGTCTTCTGCGTCGCTGGGAGAGCCGGGGAGAAGTCGGCTGGCCGATGCTGGCAGCCTATGGAGAGGGAACGCAGATTGCGCAGAGGACGCAGATTGTCGCAGATTTACCCCCACCAGTGTACTTTGCCCAGCAGAACAACGAAGGACGGGTGGAGGCAGCCGGCGCGCTGGCCGAGTGTGCCGCGCCGGGTCTCTGGCTGTGGGGCAGCCCGGAAACAGAGATATGGGTGGCGGGTCACTTTGGCGAACAGGCGACGACCCTACGCTTGACAACGCCAAAGGGTGGCGTGACTGTGACAGGGATGGGGATGGGTCTGTTGCGCTGGGAGAAGGGAAGTGTAACTATCGAGGCAGTAGGCAAACCAGAGGTGGTGATGGAGTGATGGGGAGTAGGTTACCCCATTAGCCCGTCACCCCACAACCGTTGCAGAGGAAAGCGGAAACCGGGCAGCACATCTTCCCCGTCCAGTGTATCGTCGGCCTGCAAAACATTGGCTGTGCCATCAGGACGGTAGATTGTGACGGTACGGCTCTTTGGCTCCACCACCCAGACCAGTTGTGTGCCGTGGGAGAGCCAGCCCTGTACTTTGTCCTGTACTGCGTCGGCCCGGTCGTTGGGAGAGACGATCTCCACGGCCAGGTCCGGCGCGCCGGGGAAGTACTTCCCGGTGAGAGAGCGAGGCAGGCGTGCCTTGCGCACAAAGCCAGTGTCAGGCGCACGCACGGTGTCCGGGTTGCGCTCCAGAACAAATCCAGTCTCGGCGGCAAAGACGACACCTAATTGATTTTCCGATGCAAACAGATACAGAGATGCACCCAAATTCATCGCAAAATAGCCGTGTTCAGCGCCTGCTGGTGGCATAATACGCACCCCTCCCTGAATGAGTTCATAGCGGTCTTCGTCCCGCGCCGAAAGCGCCAGCAACTCATCCGCGGTGACGAGTCGTTCTGTCTCTGGCTCTATCTCTAATTCCAAGACCGGTAGAAATTCCTGTGCGGAAAGCGGCACACTGCGCCTCACTTCAGGTTCAATAAGCACTGGCGTAATCATAACACGCCGCTCACCCATTGACAAGCGTTTTGCCGTGGCTGGCGCGTGCCGGAAAAATCGTTTTCTGCTATACTGGCAACGGAATTTTCACAACTATCCCACTTGCAACCGTCCCAAAGGAGAAAGCTCAATGGCAGATACGAACGGTGCCACCGCCACCGCAGCCAAACTCAACAAATACAGCAGCCAACTGACCCAAGTCCAGT
>JAHDWH010000037.1:33917-36625 GCA_023384455.1 Caldilineaceae bacterium
ACCGCCACCGCAGCCAAACTCAACAAATACAGCAGCCAACTGACCCAAGTCCAGTCTCAGGTGGGCAGCCAGGCGATGCTCTACGGCGTCGGCCTGACCGACGAGGATATGCAGAAGGCCCAAGTGGGCATTGCATCTATGGGCTGGGAAGGCAATACCTGTAATATGCACCTGAACGCCCTGGCCCGCCGGGTAAAGATCGGCGTGGACGCAGCCGGGCTGGTGGGGTTGGTCTTCCACACCATCGGCGTCAGCGATGGGATCAGTATGGGCACGGCAGGGATGAAGTATTCTCTGGTCTCCCGGGATGTGATCGCCGACTCCATCGAAACGGTGATGGGCGCCCAGTGGTACGACGCCAACATCTCTCTGCCCGGCTGCGACAAGAATATGCCCGGCGTGCTGATGGCGATGGCCCGCACCAACCGGCCCAGCCTGATGATCTACGGCGGCACCATTCGCCCCGGCATTCTCAACGGCCAGAAGCTGGACATCGTTTCCGCCTTCGAAGCCTACGGCCAATTCCTGGCAAAGGATATTGACGAGGCCGAATTGAAGGCCGTTCTTCAAAACGCCTGCCCCGGTGAAGGCGCGTGCGGCGGTATGTATACAGCCAACACAATGGCCTCGGCCATCGAATCCCTGGGGATGAGCCTGCCCTATAGCTCCTCCTATCCCGCCACCAGCCAAGGCAAGCAACAGGAGTGCGCCGAGGCCGGTGGGGCCATCCGCACCCTGCTGGAACTGGACCTGAAGCCCCGGGATATTATGACCCGCAAGGCTTTCGAGAATGCCATTACTGTGGCCGTGGCCCTGGGCGGATCGACGAATGCGGTCCTGCATCTCCTCGCCATTGCCCGCTCGGCGGATGTGCCGTTGACTATCGACGACTTTCAGGAGGTCTCCAACCGCACGCCCCTGCTGGCGGACCTGAAGCCCAGCGGCAAGTATGTGATGGAGGATCTGGACGAAGTGGGCGGTGTGCCCGCTGTGCAAAAGCTGCTTTTGCGGGAAGGGCTGCTGCACGGGGATTGTATGACTGCCACGGGCAAGACACTGGCCGAGAATCTGGAGAGTGTGCCCGATCTGTCCGCGGGTCAGAAGGTGATTTTCCCCGTCAGCCAGGCGCTAAAACCAACCGGCCACCTGCAAATTCTCTACGGCAACCTGGCCGAGCAGGGATCCGTGGCAAAGATCACCGGCAAAGAGGGGACAAAATTCTCCGGTCCGGCTGTCTGCTACGACTCGGAAGAGGAGACGCTGGCCGGCATTCAGAACGGCGAAGTGCAGGCGGGGCAGGTGGTCGTCATCCGCTACGAGGGGCCAAAGGGCGGGCCAGGGATGCGGGAGATGCTTTCTGTCACCTCGGCGATTATGGGTGTAGGGCTGGGCAAGAGCGTGGCGCTGATCACCGATGGCCGTTTCTCCGGCGGCACCCACGGCTTCGTCGTCGGCCACATCACACCAGAGGCCCAGGAGGGCGGTCTGCTGGCGCTGATTCGTAACGGGGACACCGTTACCGTTGACGCTGACAACAATCTGCTGACTCTGGATGTGAGCGAGGCAGAGATCGCCCGTCGCCGAGCCGCCTGGCAGCAGCCTGTCTATCGGGCCAGCAGCGGCGTGCTATGGAAGTACATTAAGTCCGTCTCCAATGCGTCGGAGGGTTGCGTGACGGACGCGTAGAAACGTTTTGCCCGGGGAATTGGGTATAGTTCAGAATTGGACGCGCTGACCGGGGCAGCCCGGCAGATCGACGGGGTGGCCGGGGCGCGGCTCACCGGCGCGGGCTGGGGCGGCTGTGTGATTGCGCTGGTTCCCGATGGGCAGGTGGAGGAATTTACGGCGCAGGTGGGGCGGGTTTATAGACAGAAGAGCGGGTGGGAGGCGACGATTTTCCCGTGTCAGGCGGGTCCCGGCGCGGGTCTGGTTGCAGAAGTGGTTGTGTAGTATACTTGCGGAATATGGATGCTGCCGAACTGCTCTACAGGAGTACGATCTATGAACAGCGAGGGTATTCTAATACTGCGCGCTTCTCGTGCGGTACAGACACGGATCGAAAATCTACTGGAAAGACAGCGCGAATCTGGATTGAACGCCAGCGAAGATGCTGAACTGGATGCTTACGCCAAAATGGATGACTATCTCAGTTTTTTCAATCGCGTCAGCCGCAATATACAAGACGCAACCCAGCACGAGAAGTAAACGTGCCGAATATCCCGAATTCGTTCAAGCACCGGTACGCCGGAGCGCTACCCCAGTCTCGGTGTGATAACAGTTTATGAGGATAGGCCATAGGATGAGCGACAATACAAATGCAGCCGCATTTTGGCGGGATGAAGAATGCGAGTATTGCGGCAGCCCTATCATTGAAAAGCAGGTAACGGTTCACCGTCAAGTTAGCGGGAGCTATTTCCTTTTTGAAGGTGTGCCAGCGGGTGTCTGCAAAGAGTACGGCACTCGCTACTTTGCCGCCAATGTCTTGAAACGTATGGAAGAAAGCATCCGCGGGGAGCAAAGAGCAACCCGGGAAGTTCTCGTGCCCATTTTTGCAGTATGAAGTTCCAAAGAGAGAAGGTCCCCCGCTCTGCGTTGTGCGGGGGACCTTCTCTCTTCGTAACTACTCAGGCTCTGGGTGCGAGGCACTCGCCCCACTCTTTTTGCTGTGGATACAACTCGGGGCGCGTGCGTCGCACCCTGGGTAGTTA
>JAHDWH010000378.1 GCA_023384455.1 Caldilineaceae bacterium
TGGCAATCACAATGGCGGTGTTACTCATCACCCAGTTGCCGGTCAACATCAAGTTTGCCCCGGAACCTGATGTATACAGGTAAATCCCCCCGCCTTGACCATCTGGCCCAGAGATAAGGGCAGTGTTATTCTCTACCCAATTATCAGCCACTGTTATTGTCTGAGCACTACTTGCCCATATACCACCACCTGTGCCAGAGGTTGCAGATATGGCCGCCGTATTCTGTAGGATAGTGTTGTTGGTAATAGCGGCCCTCCCTACTTCAAACAGATAGACGCCGCCTCCCCTACCAACGCCACCCATAGCGTTACCCATATTGCCACGGATGGTATTGCCATCAATTGTAAGGACAGTACCACTGGTACTACCGCCGATCCCACCTCCACCACTGGAGATACCCCCAGGGGTATCTGCTTGGGCAGCAGTATTCGATAGAATTTGGTTGTCGGTGATGGTGGCCGCGCTGTCTGAACTTATCCAAATGCCGCCTCCTATCCCATACCTACCTGAAACCGGCGCAGTCACTGAATATGCGAGATTAGATTGGATAGTGTTGCTTATGATGTGCACTGTGCTGCTGAATACATCAATTCCGCCGCCGCGACCCCGGGTAGCAGGATCACTGCTGGCGACGTTGCCTTCGATCAGGTTGTTCAGAACGAGCGCAGTCGCCCTGCGAACTGCAATGCCTCCTCCCTCGCCATTGTTTATTGAACTATCACCACCAGTAATAATGAATCCTTCAACCGTTACCATTTCTGTATTGTCAATACGTATGACTGTGCCAACTCCTCCTCCATGGATGATCGCAGCAAGTGCATCCGCACTCTGAAGAGTCATACTTCTTGTGATGACAACATTTTCGGTATAAATACCAGCGGCGACAATGACGCTAGTACAAGCCGGATTGTCGACAGCCCCCTGAATGGTTGTTGAGTCTCCAGGCACAATACAAATAGGCACGGCAGCCAGGGCAGGACGTACCGTTCCTGCGAGCGCTACCATGAGTACATATAGGGCAAGGAATGTCATTCCAACAGCCAGGGTCGGTCGCGTTATCTGTTTCATGAGAAAGCTCCTTCCATCTATAAAATGTCGAATGGTAGCGTTCAGTCTGATGACACTTATGGCCTCTCGGTTCGTAGTTGAGGTTTTTGTTTCTCTATTTTCGTACCCATGCAGCTAAATCAATGAGAGCTTTCTTTCGGACGTGCAAATTGAACTTGAAGATCATATCGCCGAATATCTCTAACCATAGATGCAGATATCGTAGATAGCTATTCGTTTGACAATACTGTATAAGCGGAATTCTGAAGGACTGATTCTCACCAGTCCTCGGCAATAGAAATGGAGGCTTGCTATACAAGAAATCCGGACTTCTGTTGAATTTTGCAGACAAACAGAACACACAATATGCTGTCTGCATGTTCTTCAACTCCTGAACGGAGTATGAAATATGGGGAAGACCTGCCTGTGGAATGTTGGAAATTTATGATGTTCGGCAGGTCTTGACGGTGATGCCGATGATAGCATACATCATATTGTGAGAATCACAAATCGAGTTTTGGAGTTATTTCCCAGGTGCATTTCCGGCTTCGACCAAGCAGAAAATCAAACCACTCTAACTGTATGGTCAGAGTGGTTTGATTGGGAACTCAAAGCAGAGTAAGCCGTAGGCAGAGCATTTCCTGGAGGGAGTGGTTTGTGGCAAACGATATCCTGAGTACACAATATGCCTTTTTCAGGGAATCTGTACTGATCAGGATGAAAATGAAATAGAAAATGGGACGCTGATTCACGCAGATATAGCAAAACCTGACAGAAACAAGGAGTTTTCGCAGCGAGGATTCCATACCTACACAGGGTGGCGGGCAACAAACCCATCCTACATAACTCCTCGTTTCTATGTGACTTTGCTCTAGCACCCACCGCCCACATTCACAACTACATCTTTTTGCTCAACGAACCACACAAAAATGTGGTTCGTTTTTTGTGTGCCAGGCGTAGACTGGAGTCAAACCGGCGACACTGGGTTGCCGGGATGGAATTGAGGAGATAATGGAATGACGAACGTTGATTTGATGTACTGGGCACTGATCCGTCAGCAGGAGCTTCTGGCCGAAGCCGAGCGGGAACGACTGGTTGCGTCGGAGACCCCCAGGCATAGCCGAGAGAAGAAGCTGTGGCCGGCCCTGGGTTCTGAGATCGCTGGTCTGTGGAGCCAGTGGCTGTCCCGGATGAGACTCCCCGCGCGCAGAGGCCGAACGTCGAACCGAAGCGCGGTTATTCAGGAATTGTAGTTTTTTTGACAAGCACACTACAGAAAGGAAACTGCTATGCAAGCCCAAGCGAAGATTACCCCAAACACGACCGTACAAAGAGTCGCCCCCTTTTTGGCCCTGGCCTTTGGCCTGACCTGGGGGCTGGCTGCCCTTTTCCTCCTCTTCCCCGAACCGTTTCTGGCGCTGTTCGGTGAGATCAGTATGAACAACCCGGCGCTGATTCTCGCCGTCTACTCGCCCGGAATTGCCGGTATTTTTCTGGTCTGGCGCTGGTTTGGGGTGCGCGGGCTGGGCCGCTTTCTGCGGCGACTCGCACTGGGGCGTGCGCCTGGTGCGTGGTGGCTGTTTGTCATTCTGGGCATTCCTGCCGTCTTCTATGCCGGGGCAGCAGTAAAAGGGACCGCCAACGCGCCTTTCCCTTTCACCCCCTGGGTTCAGGTCTTCCCGGCCCTGGCGCTGGCTCTCTTTCTTGGCCCCATCGAGGAGTTCGGATGGCGGGGGGTGGCGTTGCCTCTGCTCCAACGCCGGTTTAGCCCCCTCTGGGCTGGTCTGATTCTGGGCATCTGCTGGGGGGTCTGGCACGTTCCCGCCTTTATGCTGAGCGGGACCGCCCAGAGCGCCTGGTCCTTTGCCCCCTTCTTCGCCGGAATCGTCGCCATTTCGGTGATGATGACCCCACTGTTCAACGCGGCCCGGGGCAGTCTGCTGCTGCCTGTCCTCTTCCACTTCCAGATGAACAACCCCATCTGGCCCGATGCCCAGCCCTGGGACACGCTCTTTTTTGTGGGTGCGGCGGTTGTGATTGTGTGGCTGAACCGGGCCACCCTATTCCAGCGGGGCAGCGGCGTCACCGACATTCTGATGGCCGCCCCAGGGGGCGGACGATGACCGAAGCCGACGATTTCGCTGTCGAGATGCACTACTATCAGATGCGCATTGCGGGACGGCTGGACGACGAGTTTGTCACCTCCTTTTGTCCTGCCGGAACCGAGGCCACCTGGGACGCAGACGGCACACGACTGGAACGAATTGAGACGGATCAGTCGGGCATTATCGGACTGATCCGCTCCCTGCACAACCTGGGCTGCACGATTCTCTATTTGGAAAGGAAAGAACAATGACCTCCCCAGCCACGAATCTGATTCTGATCGCCTATGCCACCCGGGCCGGTTCCACCGCAGAGATCGCCGCGGCCCTGGGCGACAGATTGCGCGAACGGGGCTACGCCGCCGATGTCAAGCCTGTCAAAGAGGCGGCGGATGTGGCCGGATACAGCGCGGTGCTGCTGGGCAGTGCCATCCGTATGGGGCGCTGGCTGCCCGAAGCGGTGGACTTTGTACAGACCCATCGCCTGGCTCTCCAGACGCTGCCCGTGGCACTTTTCACTGTGCATATACTCAACAGTGGGGACGACGCGGCCAGCGTGACCGCTCGTCACGCCTATCTGGAAGATGTGCGTCCGCTGCTGCCCGGCGCGGAGGAGGTCTACTTCACCGGACTGATGGACTTCTCTCGCCTCTCTTTCCTGGACCGTCTGATTGCCAAATTGGTGAAGGCGGTGGAGTCGGATCAGCGGGACTGGGCGACGATCCGGGCGTGGATGCCTACTGT
>JAHDWH010000038.1:0-28555 GCA_023384455.1 Caldilineaceae bacterium
ACTTTTCCAAACCGATCAATCAGTCAACCCGCCTCTAAAAAATTCCCAGCTCATCCCTGGCATCGTCCGACATCATATCGGGATTCCAGAAGGGGGTCCAGACCAGATGGACGTTCACCTCGTCCAGGTTGGGGAAGGCGTTGTGGGTGGTGCGCTGCACGTCGGTGATGATCTGGGGACCCGCGGGACAGCCGGGGCTGGTCAGGGTCATTGTGATCTCAGCGTGCTTTTCAGCGTTGATTTCAATGTCGTAGATCAGCCCCAGATCGACGATATTCATCATCAGTTCCGGGTCGCGCACGTTGGCTTTGATCTCGGCCCGGACTTCATCCGGGGTGGGCAGGGTATTGTCAGACATAGGATAGCTCTCCAGCTTCGTCAGAAGTTCGACTTTTTCCGAAAAGTCGAACTTCTCCAGTGTATTCAGAACGGTCTCTCAACAAAAACGTCATCGCCGTCGATTTCAACGGCGTAGGTATTGGTGGCTTCAAAGGCGGGCATAGAGAGGGCTGCGCCTGTGCGAATGTCAAAGCGTGCGCCGTGCCGGGGGCACTGGACCTGGCAATCATTCATCACTTCGCCCTCCACCAGGGGTCCGCCGTCGTGGGTACAGACATCCTCGATGGCGTGCAATTCCCCGTCCAGATTGAAGATGGCGATGCGCACACCGTCGATCTCCACCAGTTTGCGCCCGTTCACGGGGAGTTCACTCAGGCTGGCTACTCTTGCAAAATCTTCTGTCATATCCTCACCAAAACGGTTGGGACGATGGGATGCTGAGATGATGGGTGAAGGACACTCCCTCATCTCAGCATCCCATCATCTGTTTTTTACTCCGGCCATTCGTCCAGGCCATACAGCCCGGCCTTCAATGCTTTCAGGGGCAGCAGCGCGCATTTGAGGCGCACTGGGCCGATCTCAATGCCGAGCAGTTCGAGAATATCCTCTTTGCCCCACTCTTTGAGATCGGCAATGGACATTCCCACGATCTCCTCCATTATCATCGAGGCGCTGGCCTGGCTGATGGCACAGCCCCGCCCGTCAAAGGCAGCATCGGTGACAACGCCATCCGTCACTTTCAACTCAATCGTAATTTCATCCCCACAGAAGGGATTGGTGTCGTGATAGTGGATATCCGGCCCGTCGATATGGCCCTTGCGCCGGGGATGTTTGTAGTGATCGAGGATGGCCTCGCGGTATAGCTGGTCCATAGATATTTCCGATATAGAATTTTATCGTTTAACGATTGTACAAACTCTCTGAAATCTGGGCTGAGTATCATCTTGCCAGCCATGATATTCTCGCCGAATCTCTTCCAGGGCAGCCAGACGTGCGTGATACGATTGTTTTTGCCAATAGGCAAAGTCCGTTGGCTGATCTTTTACATTCACTTTGCGATAGACTTTGGCAATCATTTCTCAGTTCAAACCCAATGCTTTCCTGACATATGAAAGAGTTGCGTTCATGCGGGCCGTATTGAATTTGCCCAGAGTTGCAATTACAAGTGACTGATCCATTGTGACCAATTTGCCACATCGGACGACAGAAGGTACACGCAAACCAGTCTCTGCAAAATCAGCATCACTTGACTGGATGACGAATTCGTAGTCCAATAGCGGACGGCCCGTATTTGAACTGAGTGCGACAAGTATTATGTCGTCAGATTCATTGTTGAAACGATCGGTCGAAAGGACAACGGCAGGCCGCGGCTTTTGTCTGGTCAAGTCGGTGAATGGAAACGGGACCAGAACCACTGCGCCGCGTGAAATACTCATGCCGCCACCTTCGACAGTTCTGGTTCGGAAACCAAAAAATCGTCGTAGATGTCTTCTTCTGGATCATTCCAAAAATCAAACGCAGACTCGGCCAGAGACAACCAGCCCAGCTCCTCCCATTCCTCAGCATCCACATCCATCAGGACGGGCAGACGCTTGCGAAGACTCATCTTTTCCTCTTTGTCCAGGAGCAGAATAGCCGTTGAAATCTGCTCGACTGTGAGCTTGAGCGCTAGTGCCACAATTCACCTTCCGTTCAAAACGCAAAAATCTGCCCGGCCTTCTCCAATCCTACCACCAGTTTGTCCACTTCCTCAAAAGTATTGTAGAGATAGAAACTGGCCCGGGCGCTGGCGACGATGCCCAGCCGGTCGTGGATGGGCTGGGCGCAGTGATGGCCGGCCCGGATGGCGATGCCGTCGTTATCCAGCACAGCCGAAAGGTCGTGGGGATGGATGTCGTTGAGCGTAAAGGCGACCAGACCGCCCCGCTGCTCCGGCCCCGGACCGATGATGCGCAGCCCTTCCACCTGGGCTAGCCGCTCGTAGGCGTAGCTGGTCAGGGCGTGTTCGTGCTGCCAAATCCAGTCCATACCGACCTCCTGCAAGAAATCCACCGCCGCGCCCAGGCCGATGCCCTCGGCGATGGCCGGTGTGCCCGCCTCAAATTTGTAGGGCAGGGTATTCCAGCGGCTGCCGCTCATCTTCACTTCCCGGATCATATCCCCGCCGCCCATAAAGGGGGGCATAGCTTCCAGAAGTTCCCGCTTGCCGTAGAGAATGCCGATACCCGTCGGCCCGCATAGTTTATGCCCGCTGAAGACGAGGAAATCCGCGTCCAGGGCCTGCACGTCCACAGGCATGTGGGGCACGCTCTGGCTGGCGTCGATGAGGGCCAATGCGCCCACCGCGTGGGCCGCCTGCACCAGTTGCGCTGCCGGATTGATCGTGCCCAACACATTGCTCACATGCACAAAGGCAAAGAGTTTTGTGCGCTCGTTGAGCAGTGTGTCCAGGTCGCTCAGGTCCAGTAGCCCGCCGTCGGTGATGGGCACATAACGCAATGTGAAACCCAACTGCTCCTGTAAAATCTGCCAGGGCACGATATTGCTGTGATGCTCCATCTCCGTAATCAGCACTTCGTCGCCTGGCCCCAGATTGGCCCGCCCCCAGCTATGCGCCACCACATTAATCGCTTCGGTGGCGTTACGGGTGAAGATCGTCTGCTTGTCGCTGGCCGCATTAATAAAACGGGCAATGCGAGTACGCGCCTCTTCATAGGCCGTTGTCGCCTCTTCACTCAGGGTATGCACGCCCCGGTGGATATTCGAGTTGTAGTGGCGGTAGTAGTTGTCCAGCGCCTGGATGACGGCCAGGGGCTTCTGTGTCGTAGCCGCATTGTCCAGATAGACCAGCGGCTTGCCGTGGACCTGGCGTTCCAGCACGGGGAAGAGGGAGCGGAGGGAGGAAACTTTCGGGTTGGTGGTCGGCGCTGTAACGGCTGCAATCATCGGATTCTCCAGCCGTGAAACGTGAAACGTGAGTTCGTACCATCGCCTCACGTTTCACGTTTCACGTTTCGGTTTTCTATCGCTCAATCGGCAGGCCGACCGCGTTGCCCCACTCGGTCCAACTGCCGTCGTAGTTGCGGACTTTTTCGTAGCCCAGCAGATATTTTAGCACAAACCAGCTATGGCTGCTGCGTTCGCCAATGCGGCAATAGGCCACAATGTCGTCGCTGGGTTTCAGCCCCTGCTCGGTTTCGTAGATGGCGCGCAGGTCCGCCGCGCTCTTGAAAGTGCCGTCTTCGTTGGCGGCCCGGGCCCAGGGCACATTTTTCGCCCCACGGATATGACCGCCACGCAGCGCGCCCTCCTGGGGATAGTTTGCCATATGCAGCAGTTCGCCCCGGTATTCGGCAGGGCTGCGCACATCCACCAGGGGCTTGCCCGCGGCCTGATGGGCCAGGGTGTCGTCGCGCAGGGCACGCACGGGAGCGTCGTTACGTTCTTGCGCCACGTAATTGCTGGGGGTGACGCTGGGTTTCTCCCGTGTCACTTCCCGCCCCTCGTCCATCCATTTCTGTCGGCCACCGTCCATCACTTTGGCGTTGGTGTGGCCGAAGAGTTGGAAGACCCAAAAGGCGTAGGTGGCCCACCAGTTGGACTTGTCGCCGTAGAAGACGACGGTCGTGTCGTTACTCACGCCCAGCTTGCGCATCAGACCCTCAAAGGCATCTTTGCCGATGTAGTCCCGCACCAAACGGTCGTTCAAATCATCCTGCCAGTCAATCTTCAGCGCACCGGGGATGTGGCCGGTGTCGTAGAGAAGCACATCTTCGTTCGATTCCAATAAGCGCACATTGGCGTCGTTGGTGTGCGCAGCCACCCAATCGGTGCTGACCAAAACTTCGGGATGTACATAGCCTTTGTCGCTCATGGAAATCTCCTGTTTGGGAAATGGGACGCTGATGACGCTGAAAAAACGGATTGACGCTGAGTAAATCAGCGCAGATCACTTCTTTCTGCATAAATCTGCGTCCGCTTTTCATTGCCATCAGCGTAGAGATTATCCGCCGATCTTACGCTCAATGACTCGTTCGAGTTTGTGCTGCACAGACTCCACCGGAACCCGATCCAGAACCTCCTGGAAAAAGCCCTGGACAATCATACGCTCAGCCTGGGGACGGGTCAAACCCCGGGCCATCAGATAGAAGACGTACTCGTCCTCCACCTGGGAGGCGGTGGCGGCGTGGGTACAGCGCACGTCGTCGGCCTCGATCTCCAGGCCGGGGATACTGTCGGCCCGGGCTGTGCCGTCCAGAATCAGATTGCCGTTGCGCTGGAAGGCGTCGGTCTTCTGGGCGCCGGGCAGAACTTTGATGATGCCCATATAAACGTTGTGCGCCCGGTCTTTCAGCGCGCCGTTGAAGAGCAGATCGCTGAAGCAATTGGGTGCGCGGTGAATCTGCAACGTCTGGTGGTCGATGTGCTGGCGACCGGTGGGGAAGTATAGCCCCAGCAGTTCGCCGTGACCGCCCTGCCCGTTCAGTTCCAGGTCCAGGAAGGCTTTGGTTGTGCGGCTGCCCCAGCTTACCTGAATCCAGCGCAGGTCCGTGTCCCGGCCCATCACAGCCCGCCCGGTCAGAAAGTTCCAGGCGCTGTGGTCAAGGTCCTGCAAGTTCATATAGCGGACAACCGAATTGTCGGCCATCACCAGTTCGATGACGCCGCTCTGCATACCGTCCACACCGCCCAGCAGATCGTCCACAACCGTGACGTTACTGCCTTCGTCCGCCACCAGCAGGGTGTGGTGATAGCCACCCACGCCGGGGTTCTGGTGCAGAATCGCTTGCAGGGGCAGTTCGACGGTCACATTCTTGGGCACGTAGACAAACGCGCCCGTATCCCACAGCGCCGCGTGCAGGGCCGTGAATTTGTTGTGATCCGGCTTTACGGCCTGGGTCATAAAGTATTTCTTCGCCAGTGCCGGGTGTTCGCTCACGGCTGTCTGCAAATCGGTGAAGATCACCCCCTGGGCGGCCAGTTCCGGGTTGTGGTTGCGGTAGAGCACACCGCCGTCCTGAAAGACGACACTGGCCGCGCTCTCCATCTCGCCCAATTCGCTCTGGAGCAGGGCGCTCAACTCCTGCCGCTTGCTCTCGCCCTGGGGCGTGGCATAGGCAGTGAAATTCTTCAGATCAAAGCCGGTCAGACGGGTGCGCCGCCAGGCTTCGTCCGTGCTTTTGGGCCAGGGCATCGCTTCAAAAGTCCGCCAGGCCGCCAGACGAAAGTCCAGCATCCAGCGGGGTTCGCCCCGGCTGGCCGACAATGCCCGCACACTCGCCTCGCTAAAATCAGCCGCCGCAGCCATCACAGCGACACTCTCCATCATTTCAGGTTCTCTTACCAATACGCTCACGTTCGTCTTCCCCTGTATCTATGACAAGGTGACAAGGTGACAGGTGAGGGGAATTGTTCACCCTATCACCCTGTCATCTTGTCATCTTTTAACCAATACTGCCTTCCATCTGCAACTGGATCAGCCGGTTCATCTCCACGGCGTACTCCATTGGCAGTTCCTTGACCAGCGGCTCGATAAAGCCACCGACAATCATCGCCGCGGCCTCATCCTCGCCGATACCCCGGCTCTGGAGATAGAAGAGCTGCTCCTCGCCGATTTTGCTCACCGAAGCCTCGTGGCCCACGCTCACATCGTCCTCTTCGATTTCGATGTAGGGGTAGGTGTCCGAGCGGCTGGCAGGATCCAGCAGCAGCGCGTCGCAGACCACATTGCTCTTGCTGTGGTGGGCACCCTTGGCCACCTTCAACAGACCCCGATAGCTGGCCCGTCCGCCATCTTTGCTGATGGACTTGGAGACAATTTTCGAGCTGGTATAGGGCGCGCCGTGGACGACTTTGCCGCCGGCGTCCTGGTGTTGGCCCTTGCCCGCAAAGGCAATCGACAGAATCTCGCCGTGGGCTTTGGGACCCATCATATAGACAGCGGGATATTTCATCGTTACTTTGCTGCCCAGATTGCCGTCGATCCACTCCATCGTGGCGCCTTCGTAGGCGACGGTCCGTTTGGTCACCAGATTGTAGACATCCGTGCTCCAGTTCTGGATGGTCGTGTAGCGGCAGCGGGCATTCTTCTTGACGATAATTTCAACGACCGCACTGTGCAGGCTGTTGCTGGAATAGATGGGGGCGGTGCAGCCTTCCACATAATGGACGCTGGCCCCTTCCTCCACAATAATCAGCGTGCGCTCGAACTGACCCATATTTTCGGCGTTGATGCGGAAATAGGCCTGTAAGGGAATGTCTACATTGATGCCCTTGGGGACGTAGACGAAACTGCCGCCGCTCCACACCGCGCTGTTCAGGGCAGCAAATTTGTTGTCCGCGGCGGGGATGATTGTGGCGAAATACTCCCGCACCAAATCCTCGTGCTCGCGCAGACCGCTGTCCATATCCAAAAAGACGACGCCCAGTTTCTCCCACTCCTCTTTCAGGCTGTGGTAGACCACTTCGGACTCGTACTGTGCGCCCACGCCGGCCAGGAACTTGCGTTCGGCCTCGGGGATACCCAGCCGGTCAAAGGTGCGCTTGATGTCTTCCGGCACGTCGTCCCAGCTCTTTTCGGCCTTTTCCGACGGGCGCAGGTAGTAAAAAATATCGTCGAAGTCGATACCGCTCAGGTCCGCACCCCAGGTGGGCATGGGCTTGGAAAAAAAGATGTCCAGCGCGTCGTGGCGGAATTTGCGCATCCACGCCGGCTCGTTCTTCATCCGGGAAATCTGCTCGACCACCTCGTGGCTGATACCCCGGGATGCCTTGAAGACTGGCTTCTCAGTGTCGTGAAAACCGTACTGATATTCCTGTTTTACTTCGTCCAGATGTTCGCGATCAGAAACTTCTGCCATAATGATTGCTCCTTTGGGTTGCCACTGCCAATAGATAAATATCCTATCGTCAGCGGAAACGTGACCCGTGAAACGTGAGATCACTGTCTATTTTCACGCCTCACGTTTCACGTTTCGTCAAGAATGTGAGGCTGTTTCGTGCGTCATTGCCGACCTTACGCCGGGGCCAACTCGCCGACCAATTCCTCTTCCACCCATTTGTAGCCCCGTTCTTCCAACATCTGGGCCACTTCCGGGCCACCGGTCTTGACGATACGCCCACCGAAGAAGATGCTCACGTAGTCAGGTTTCACGTAGTTCAGGATGCGCTGGTAGTGGGTGATGAGCAGAAAGCCTCGGTTTTCTGTCGCCAGTTTGTTGATGCCGTCGGAGACCACTTGCAGGGCGTCGATGTCCAGACCGGAGTCGGATTCGTCCAAAATAGCGAATTTGGGTTCGAGCATCGCCATCTGCAAGACTTCTGTGCGCTTCTTTTCGCCACCGGAGAAGCCGTCGTTCAGATAGCGCCGGGCAAAGCTGGAATCCACATTGAATTCCTTCATCTTGGCGGTCAGCTCCCGGCGAAACTCGCGCATGGGCATCAGATTGCTGCCAATGACGCCACTGCTGCCATTGCCGTTGCCGTTCTTCTCGGCTTCCGTATAGCCCCGCACATTGGAGACAGCCGTGCGCAGGAAGTTGGCGACGCTGACACCGGGCACAGCCACCGGGTATTGGAAGGCCAGGAAAATACCAGCCCGGGCCCGCTCATCGGCTTCCATATCCAGAATACTCTCCCCGTCCAACAGAATGTCACCCTCGGTGACTGCGTAGTGGGGGTGGCCGGCGATAATATAGGAAAGGGTCGATTTGCCCGATCCGTTCGGCCCCATCATTGCGTGAATCTCCCCGCTGCGCAGGGTCAAGTTCACGCCTTTGAGAATTTGTGTATCGCCCACAGTGGCGTGGAGATTGCGGATTTCCAAAATACTCATTGTTGTTTCAACTCCTTGAAATGTAAATTTCCCTGTCAGAGACAAAAACCACAAAGGCCCAAAGACACGAAGGATTCTTCTGTTCTTCTTTGTGACTTTGTGTCTTTGTGGTTACTCTCTCTTGTTGCAATACCTACGAATAAACAGTTCTATCTTTGGTGACGGTGAACGAACAGCCCCCGTCCCCATCCATAATGCAGGCATTCAGGGCTACGTCGTGGCCCAATACCTGTTGCATCATCTCCTGATCCATATCGCAAATCTGCCGGTGTTCCTGAGCCAATTCGTGATAGGGGCAATTATAGGTTTTCAGAATGATTGTATGACTGTCCTGGGGCAATACGTCGGTCAGCACGCCCAGATGTCCCAAAACGCCGGCCATCTCCTGGACACGGCTGAGCAATACAGGCGATTTTACAGCCTTGCCGTAGCGGTCTGCCAACCGCCCGCTCACTCGCCTGAGCAGGTGGGAGATGTTATCCGGCCCCACCATCTCAAACATCTCCTCTAACATCGTCAGCGCCAGGTCGTCGCAATGACAATCAAAGAGTTTGCGAGAATCTTCGGTGGCCGCGTAGATGTGATAGGGTCTTCCGACCCCTGCGTTTACCGTTCTGCGCGCAACATAGCCCGCGGCTTGCAGTCCAGCCAAATGTTGGCGAACAGCCGTAGACGTGACGCCGAGCATCTCCTCCAACTCTTTAATCGTAGCCGAGGTATGGCGCTGTAAATACTCTACAATCTGCCAACTTGGGGATTCGGTATCTGTTCCAAAAGCAAAAGCCATTCCAGTCCTCAATCAACTCGTATGCAGGCGACACTGGGAGAAGTGTAGCACAAAAAAACAGATATGTCAATTTCCACAGTTTTATATGCGAAAATTGTTTCAATCGCTCCCCACTCGACCGATTTTATCACCTTTGGCAGTCCCTGTCGAAATCCAACCTCTGCTGGTTTTGACAGGAGATCGTCCCCATCCTATAATAGTTGTCTGTCTGCGTGTATATGCAGCCGGTGCAGGCTATTGCCTCGACACCGGCTGTATTCGTGGAGCGCGACATAAGGAGTTCTCGATGCAGTTTAACGTCGCTCAGCTTCTAAAGGAGCCGATCGGTGCCACCCGGACCTATTCTCTGGACGAAAGTCTGGCGGGGTTGGACACGGATCTGATTCCCCTCTCTACGTTGACCGGAACACTCCACCTGCTGCGTACCCACAGCGGTGTGCTGGCCTCCGGGCGTTTCGACGTAACCGTGCAGGCGGACTGTGGCCGCTGTCTGGAGCCGGTTCCAGCCCAAATCGAAGTCACTTTCGAGGAGAGTTTTCGACCGCTGACCGAAGTGACGACCGGACGTTTTTTGCTCCCCGACGAGTTTGAGGGAGAAGAAGAGGATCTGGAAGATTTTGCTCTGATCATCAACGATCACCACATTCTGGATATTAGCGAAATTTTGCGCCAGAGTATCTGGCTGGGGATGCCGATGATTCCCCGTTGTGTCTACGCCGACCCGGAGAATTGCCCGAATTTCGTCGAACGTCTGAACGAAATGGCCGAGGTTCACGCAGACCTGAAGGGGAGTGATGACCAGCCGGCAATCGATCCCCGGTGGGCTGCGCTGCTGGTCTTGCAGAAGAACGACGAAGACTGAGGAACGTACGGAAGAATTTGCTTGAACTACAACAACTTGTACTTGTGTTGATTTGATACAATAAGGAGATTGCATTATGGGTCCGCAACCCAAACGTAAACTAAGCAAAGGCCGTCGGAACCGCCGCCGCGCCCACGACGCCATCGGTATACCCCATCTGGTCAACTGCCAGCAGTGTGGCAAGAAATCCCTGCCCCACCGGGTTTGCCCAAGCTGTGGCACATATATGGGGCGTCTGCAAGTGATCGAGGTGGACGAGACCGCGGCGGCCTAGCGCCATTGAAACCGACAACGAACAAATTAGGGGATGTTGGCATACAGGCCGCGTCCCCTATTTGTTGTGACAGAAGCTCGGCTCCGCATAGCACGGCTGGCACAAAGTCCACGAGTTGAATCAGGCGTAACTCTTCAGCTATCCCACCCTAGCCCTCCCCATTCCAGGGAAGAAACTGGATCGACTCCTCCCCCACTGTGGGGGAGGTTGGGTGGGGGTGAGCAGTTACAATCAGGTTAATTTCGTGCAATTTGGGCAATTCGAGGCTATCCCAATCGAGAGCCACGCTTCCGAATCCCGGAGGAAAGCAGATGGCTGAATCGTTCATCTACCACCCCAACGCGACACCCCTGGCCCTGCTCTTCCCCGGCCAGGGCAGCCAGGAAGTGGGCATGGCCAAAGAGTTGGCCGCACGTTATCCAGCGGTCCAGGCCATTTTTGACGAAGCCGACGACGTACTGGGCTTTTCTCTCTCCACCCTCTGCTTCGATGGACCGGAAGAGGAGCTGACCGACACCATCAACGCCCAGCCCGCTTTGCTGGCCGCCAGCATAGCTGGTTTGGTCGCCCTGCAAAGCGAACTGGGCAGTCTGCCCACCCCCACCTTTTTTGCCGGGCACAGTATGGGCGAGTATTCGGCGCTGGTGGCCGCGGGCAGCTTGGCCTATGCCGATGGGCTGCGGCTGGTGCGGGAGCGGGGGCGGCTGATGAAAGAGGCGGGTCAGAAATCGCCGGGACTGATGGCTGCGATTTTAGGGCTGGATGAGGCGGTGGTGGCCCAGCTCTGCGCCGACGCCCAGGCAGCGAGCGGCGGCATTGTGCAGGTTGCCAACGACAACTGCCCCGGCCAGATTGTCATCTCTGGCGACAGGGCCGGGATGGAGCGGGCCATGACCGATCTGACAGCCGCGGGCGCACGCAAAGTGGTGGCCCTGGCTGTGAGCATTGCCGCGCACAGCCCGTTGATGGCCCCGGCCGCAGCAGAACTGAAAGCCGCCATCGACGCTACGCCAGTCAATCCGCCGATTGCCCCCGTCATCGGCAACACCACAGCCGCCCCTCTCACCAGCGCCGACGCCATCCGCGCCGAACTGGTGGCCCAATTGACCGGCAGCGTGCGCTGGACAGCCTCTATGCAGCACGCGCTGGACGCGGGGGTGGAGACATTTGTGGAGGTTGGCGCGGGCGAGGTGCTGACCGGGCTGATGAAACGTATTGCCCGCAAGAGCGAACGGCTGAGCGTGGCTGACCCCGCGGGCGTGGCAGCCTTTGCCGCGCGTTTTCAAGAATAGCTGTCAAGACCTGCCAGGTTTTCTGAAACCTGGCAGTGACTATACAGGTGCGACGCACTCGCCAGGAGAGGTTGCACCTGCAAAATAACTGCGGCGAGTGCGTCGCACCGGGTCTGCTGTACAGTTACACCTGGCAGGTCTTTTCTGTTGCCGCTATACCAGCTTTCGCCTCCGTCGCGGAGTGGGGTATAATGGCGGACGGTAAAGAGACTGATAATCAATTTTTGTCAGCGTCAATCCGCCCTTTCCGCGTCATCCGCGTTCTATTTTCACGACCGGCTGACACCGGATAACGACGAAAATGTAGGTCGGACTGGTAGTCCGACTGGCGACACAACAGACCGGTCGGACTACCAGTCCGACCTACAGCGGCTATTTTCACCTCAGTTGTACACGAGGAAACACACCCATAATCAATGAAAATCAGAACGCAGATTGCGCAGATTTTCGCAGATTGAATCCGTGTGAATCCGTTCTTTCCGTGTCCATCCGTGTTCTATTTTCAGAACAGGAAAGCACCCAATGGATTTTTCCGGGAAAGTTGTCCTCGTCACCGGCAGCAGCAGCGGCATTGGCGCTGCTATCGCCAAAGAGTTTGCGGCCCAGGGCGCGGCGGTGGGCATCCACTATCGCAGCAACCCGGACGGTGCCAATGCCATCGCCGCCGAGATTCGGGCAGCGGGCGGCACGTGCGGCATCTTTCAGGCCGATGTGAGCGACTTTGACGCCTCTGCCGAACTGGTGAAAGCCGTGGAAGCGGCGCTTGGCCCCCTGGACATTCTGGTCAACAATGCGGGCACGACTCGGGACACTCTTTTGCTGACGATGAAAAAAGAGGCATGGGATACGGTTATCCAGACCAATCTGGACAGCGTTTTCAATGTGACCAAAGCTGCGCTGCGGGGAATGGTGCGCCGCCGGGGCGGACGGATTATCAACATTACCAGTGTGGTGGGGCTGGCCGGGCAAGCCGGGCAGGCCAACTACGCGGCCAGCAAAGCGGGCATTATCGGCTTTACAAAGAGTCTGGCGCGCGAGATAGGCAGCCGCAGCATTACCGTCAACGCAGTGGCCCCTGGCTTTATCCCCACCGCGCTGACCGACGTGCTGACCGACGAGCAGAAAGCCGCCACCATTGCCCAGACACCGGTGGGCCGTCTGGGTGAGCCGGAAGAGGTAGCGTGGGCGGTGGCCTTTCTGGCCAGCGAACGGGCCGGTTTTATCACCGGGCAGGTGCTGTCGGTTGACGGCGGCCTGGTAATGATGTAGGCTTTTGCCTGGAGCAGAAAACGTTATGGCAGGCAAGGCTGGCAAACCAACCCGACCGATAAAACCGAGAGTCGAAACCGACGATTTTGAGAATGGGCAGTTTGACAGTACCCTGGCGGACGATGGCAGCGGCGCGCAAAAGAGCGCTTATTCCCAGCAGATTGCCCAACGACGCAAAGCCCGCCGGGCTGCCTTGCAGGCTCTCTACGAGATCGACACCACCACCCACAAGCCCGGCCCTGTGCTGGAAGCCCGCCAGGCGACGGCCAAATTGGAGCAGGAAGGGTTGACCTTTCTGCGCTGGCTGATCAGCGGTGTCGTCGCTCACCGGGAGGATATGGACCTGCTGATAGGCCGCTATGCGCCGGAATGGCCGGTGGATCAGTTGGCTGTGATCGACCGCAATATATTGCGTATGTCGATTTTTGAGCTTCTGAACCCGGATTCCGACGCCCCCGCCAAAGTAGTGGTCAACGAGGCAGTGGAATTGGCAAAGATATTTGGCAGCGACAGCAGCCCCCGCTTTGTCAATGGGGTGCTGGGAACCGCGCTCAAAGAGATCGCCGCTACACCTTAAAACAGTGCAAACACCTCCGAAATAGACGCTTATGGATAGCTTTTTCGGCATTGGCCCGATGGAACTGATCTTTATCCTCATCTTCGCCCTCATCTTTCTGGGGCCGGAGCGGCTGCCGGGCGCGGTGCGTCAGATTGCCAATATCATTCGTCAGATTCAAAAGCTATCGAGTACACTCACCCAACAGTTGGGCGATGAATTCGGCGATATCCGGGAACTGGACCCCCGGTATCAGCTTCAGCAGATGATGAACGAGCCGGACGAAAAGGAAAAAGAGGCGGCCAAGAAGGCCGAAGAAAAGAAGAAAGCGGACGAGAAAAAAAAGGCAGACGCTAAAAAGGCCGAAGAAAAGCGCAAGGCTGAAGAAAAGCGCAAAGCCGACGAAAAGAAAAAGGCGGACGAGGCTAAAAAGAAGGCCGAAGAAGCCGCCAAAGCCGAAGAAGTCAAAGCAGCCGAGAGCGCAGAAACCGCCGAGAGCGCAGAAACCGCCGAGAGCGCAGAAACCGCCGAGAGCGCAGAAACCGCAGCCGGGGAAGACGAAGTACCGGCTGAAGCAACCCCCAGCCTGGCTGGGGAATCGGACAATCTCATCCTGGCGGCGGTCAGTGGACCCGTCAGCACAGATGAAGCCGTCTTGCCTTCCCCAGCCCAAAAGCGGGCCGAAGCCCGTGCCGCGGCCAATTCCCTGATTCCCAAAACCCCCGAAAATTCCATTGGACTGCCTGCCCTGGGGGCGGAGACTCCAGCCAATGGCAACAGCGATGACACTGCCCAATCTGGCGAGACTGCCGCAAGCGTAGTCGTTGAGGAGGAGCAGGCATGACCCAGGCCATTGCACCCATCCCCGAAGAATTTGACGGCAGTCGCATGGGGCTGTTGGACCACCTGTCCGAACTGCGTGATCGGATGATCTGGATTGTGGCTGCCTTATCGATTGGGACAGTCATCAGCTTCCTCTTTGTCACCCCTCTGTTACAATTTATCACCGCACCCGTAGGCACAAAATTGCAAGCCCTGGGGCCAACCGACACTATCGGTATCTTTTTTCGGGTCGGCTTTGCTTCTGGCGCGGTCTTTGCTATGCCGGTGATGGTCTACCAGATCGTCGCTTTCATTGCCCCCGGTCTCTATCCCCACGAAAAACGCACCCTGCTGATTATTATGCCGGGCATTATGCTGCTCTTTTTCACAGGCGCGGCCTTTGCTTATTTTATTATGCTGCCGGTGGCGATTGGCTTTCTACAGAATTTTCTGGGCACAGTCATCAATCAGGAATGGACGATTGACAAATACATCGGCTTTGTCACACGCATCGTCTTTTGGATCGGCGTCTTCTTCGAGACACCCCTGGTCATCGCCTTTATGGCCCGCATCGGTCTGGTCAGCGGGCCACAACTCTTGGGCTATTGGCGGCAGGCGATTGTGATTGTTTCGGTGGTGGCGGCGATGATTACACCCACCGTCGATCCTGTGAATATGGCGATTGTGATGCTGCCCCTGATTCTGCTCTTCTTTATGGGCGTGGGGCTGGCCTACATTCTCTACAAACCCCGTACACCGCGCAGCCTGGATGAGATGGACTGGGGCGGCGGAGATGACGGGTGAGCGGGCGGAACTGATCACCCGCAAAAGTGAGATAATTCGAGAGCTGGCCGGCACACGCCGCCGTCTGGAAGCGGCCCAACAGACCGCCGACAGCGGGGCAAATGCCGACCGGCTCTCTTTTTTGCAGGCAGAGGTGGCCCGCTTGCAGGCCGAGGAGGGGCGGCTGCGTCTTGCCATCGACCGCTCGCCCCATTCGCCCACGACACCCTCGGCTCTCCCCGGCCCCGCCCCACAGGAGCTACCTATGCAAGAGAAATTCGACGTTTTCATCACCGCCGGCTACGACCCGGACAAGGCGGACCCCCTGCTGGCCATGGCCGGTGTGGACCACAAGTCCCTGGTGCCGGTGGCGGGCAAGCCGATGATCTGGCACGTCGTCCGCGCTTTTGTGGAGAGCGGGCGGGTGGGGGAGATTGTGATTATCGGGCTGGGGCCGGAGCACGGGCTGGACTTTGGCGTGGCTGTCCACTACGTGCCCAACCAGCCCAGCCTGTGGGCCAGCCAGAACGCGGGGGTGCGCCGCCTGCGCGAGATCAACCCGGCGGATCGGATGATTATCGGCACAACCGCGGATATTCCGCTGATCACCGGCGAAATTGTCGACCATTTCATTGACCAGTGCCAGCCCTACGACCGGGGACTCTATTGGGGCATTGTGCCGGAAGCGGTGATGGTGCGGGGCTTTCCCGACAGCAAACGCAGCTATCTGCCCCTGCGCGAAGGGCGTTTTTGCAGCGGCGATCTCTATTTGGGTAAACTCTCCACCGCGGAGAAGATTCAGGAAAAGATGCGGGGCTTTATCGAAAACCGCAAGAGTGTGGTGCGCCAGCTTTTGCTGTTGGGGCCAGGTGTCATCCTGCGCTTTATCTTCCGCCGTCTGTCCATTGACGATCTGCTCGGTGTGGTGCAGCGGACCTTTGGCATTACCGGCGGTCCGGTCATCCTCCCCTTTGCCGAGGCGGGGATGGATGTGGATAAGCCATTTCAGTGGGAACAGGTGAAGGACTATTTGATCCGCCATCCGGAGCATCCGGCGAATGGGGGAAGGGATGATAAGGTGACGGGGTGACAAGATGACAGGGCGATTCTCCCTTTCCATCCCGGTCAGCGCTGATTGAGTAGGCTGGGGCTGTTTCCAGCCGTATCGAAATCAAGCGGGTCGCCCCTAAATTTCGGATGAACCTGTCCTCCCGTCCGTCTGTCTCCCTTCTTCTTTTGAGGTGATTTCTGTGCTTTCGTTTCTTTCTTCTATCGATAAATCTGTCTCTGCCGGGGTAGCCCTGGAGGAATCCCAGCGTAGTTGGCGCAACCCGCTCTTTTGGCTGGCAAATGTGGGCGCGCATTTGGGGGACAGTCTGCTGTGGGTGGGGATCACCGCGCTGCTGTGGCGCAGGGCTGGGGATGACCCGGCGCGCAAGCGCCTGCTGTCGGGCTGGATGGCTGCCTTTGCCGGCGCGGTGGCTGTGACTCTCGTCATCAAACGCATCTTCCGCCGCCCCCGCCCGGGCACAGGGCAGATGCTCTATGGGCCGGGCGCGGATGTACACAGCTTCCCCAGCGGCCACGGGGCCCGGGTGGGGGTGATTCTGGTTTGGGCAGAGACGCTCTGGCCTGGCGCTGGCTGGCTGGCCCCACTCATCGGCCTGTGGATCGGCTGGGCACGGGTGGCGATGGGGATTCATTACGTGGGGGATGTGCTGGCGGGGGTGGTGCTGGGGTGGGGGGTTGGACGGTTGGCGCGGAAGGGTGTGAAGGGAAGAGGCGGAAAGTAGGGGTCACATCAAGCCCATCATCCACACGCAGGCTTTCCGCAACTTTGGGTGAGAGGTCTTCGTCGATGAGAAACTTCACGGGTTGGCGCTTGCGATAGTCGTGTCAGGATAGGCCCGCACAAAAAGACGTGCGAATTCCAAATCCGAAGGCCGTAGATAGGGATAGTCTTCCAGAATTTCACGCGCATCCACGCCCCGCTCCAGCATCCCCCCTACGCGCCGCACCGTAAGGCGGGAATTGGGGAAAGTCTCCCTCCCCCCCATAATTTCTGGGTCAGAGACCAGTTTTTCTTTCCAGGCAAGAAAGCGACTCACCCTGTCGTCAAGAAATGCCACACCGTCGCCCAGGCGAAGATAGAACGGATCCACAATTTCAATCTGCTCGGGTACTTCGTCTTGAGAGATGGATTGTAAAATGCGTTGATAAATAATGCTTCTCTCTCTGCTTCTCAACGACAGGGATGAACGACGCATCAAATAAAGATAGACCAATGCCGCAAAAGGTAGACGCGGTGAAGCATAACCCACATTCGCCTGGCCGTTTCCAATAGGCCTCGACGATAATTCGCCATCAATGACTTTATACTCGATTTCTTTGCGGACTTCTTTCTCGCTCAAGTCCACCAAAGCCGCTGCTTCCGCTGGCGTGAATCTTTGTACTTGAATCATCCTATTCTTCCTGCTCGACTGTCACGAACCCATTCAGCCCGATGGTTGCATTATAACAGAAAAACTGGGCAGATTCTACACCAGTTTTCATAACCACCGAATTCTGACTTCTATCGGCTGGGCCCGGGTTGCGATGGGGATTCATTACGTGGGGGATGTGCTGGCGGGGGTGGTGCTGGGGTGGGGTGTTGGACGGTTGGCGAAGATAGGCGTGAAGCGCAAGGCGTGAGAACAGACGACCTGTTGTCACGCCTCACACCTCTGTATCCGGAGAACGTAATCTCTAATCTCCAATATCTTCTTTTACCCCGCCTGCTTCGCCTTCTCCTCCTCCACCAACACCCGGCGCAGGATTTTGCCCACCTGACTCTTGGGCAATTCGCTGCGGAAATCCACAAAGACGGGGACTTTGTAGGGGGCCAGGTTCTCTTTGCAGAAGTCGCGGATTTCGTCCACGCTGCTGCTCTGCCCCTCTTTCAATACGACGTAGGCTTTGACTGTCTCGCCCCGCTTGGGGTCCGGCACACCCGCCACCACCACTTCCTGCACCTTCGGGTGCATATAAAGCACTTCCTCCACCTCCCGCGGCACGATATTGTAGCCGCTGGCGATGATCAGATCCTTCTTGCGGTCCACAATGTAGAAGCAGCCGTCGGCATCCATCTTGGCAATGTCGCCGGTATGAAACCAGCCCTCTTTATCGATCACTTTGTCCGTCTCGTCCTGGCGCTGCCAATAGCCTTTCATCACCTGCGGCCCCTTCACCACCAGTTCACCTTCGCTCCCCGGCGGCACCAGATCATAACCGCCATCCTCCCGCTGATCCAGAGAGACAATCGCCACTTGGGTGGAGGGGACGGGCAGACCGATAGAACCGGCTTTGCGAATCCCATTGAGGGGGTTGGCACAGGCTACAGGCGATGTCTCGGTCAAGCCATAGCCCTCGATCAGCTTGCCGCCGGTAATCTCTTCAAAGCGGCGCTGGACTTCCACAGGCAGAGCCATCCCGCCGGACATACAGGCTTTGACCGAGCGCAGGTTAAATTCGGTTACTTTGGGATGATTGATAATCGCGTTGTACATTGTGGGGATGCCCGGATAGAGGGAGACCTTCTCCTTGTGGATGATCTCCAGCACCAGGTCTGTCTTGCGGGGGTCCGGCGTAACGATCAGTTCGCTGCCGCTGTAGAGGGTAAAGAGCATCGCCACTGTCATTCCGTAGACGTGGAAGAAGGGGATGGCCCCCAGCGTCTTCTCGCCGCCCCATTCCAGGCTGGGCAGCCAGGCTTCCAACTGCAGCACATTGTTGACCAGATTGGCGTGGGTGAGCATCGCGGCTTTGGGCACGCCGGTTGTGCCACCCGTGTATTGAAGCAGCACCACATCGTCCGGCTTGGCGCTGATGCTGGGGGCTTTGGCTGGGCTGGTGGCCAGGAGATTCTGAAAACGGAATATACCTGGCCCATCCGCCACATCCACCATCAGCCCGCCGGCCCGCACCTGCTTTTCCACCAGCCGGTTGAAGGGGAAGCCCAGAGGATCGGGCACGTCGGTAAGGATCACCCGCTTGATGGGCGTCTTGCTGCGCACCTGCTCCAGACGGCTGTAATGGCTGCTGAGCATCAGAATTGTCTCTGCGCCGCTGTCCGCCATCTGGTGTTCGATCTCCCGGGGTGTGTAGGTGGGATTTGTATTCACCACCACACAGCCCGCCTTCAAAATACCGTAGAAGGCGACGACCTGCTGGGGAATGTTGGGCAGCATTACCGATACCCGGTCGCCCTGCTTGACGCCCATATTTTGCAGGGCAGCGGCAAAGCGATCCGTGGCCTCGGCCAGCTCCCGATAGCTCATTTTGGACTGGATGGCAAGCCCCAGGGGCAGGTACTTGAGCAGCATCCGCACGGCCACTTTGTTGGGATATTTGGCTGCGGCCGCGTCCAGCGTCTGATGAATCAATTGGCCCTGGTAGTTGACGCTTGCGGGTACACCCTTTTCGTAATTCTTTACCCACAGTTTGGAATCGTACATCGATGTCTTCTCCTTAAAAGTAGGGGAATGGCATTGGCAGGACTATGCCGACAGTTTGGGTTGAGACGGTTGGTCAGACAGTGTCACCACAACCATCTGTGGCGACAAGGGGTTATTGGGAAGTATAGCCTACGGCCAGCGCTTTGGAAAGTCAGAACAATGCGCGGCGCGTCAAAACGCAAGGGAGGATGCGTTCAAAATACTTTGCGTCTGTTGCGGCAGAGTTCCGATGAGAAAGGAGCGATCTTTGACAGCTTCGATCCGCGGACAGTATACTTTCAGTTCAGTTATCAATCCAGAAACAGAAAAACCACGAAGACACAAAGGCACAAAGAAAAAGAGAGAAGAAAACCAATCAGCGCTTTTCCTTCGTGTCTTTGTGCCTTCGTGGTTCAAACCTTTTCTATCGAGACAAAATCCGAATGCCAAATCTGATCCAAAAATACGCCAATGAGCCAGTCTGGGCAGTAGTGGGGGCCAGCAATAACCCCCGCAAATTCGGCAACCGCATCTACCGAACCCTGCGCACCGCGGGGTATACTGTCTACGCCGTGAACAGCCGGGAGAATGAGGTGGAGGGGGACAGTGCCTATTCCTCCCTGCTGGACTTACCCCAGCCACCCACTGTAGTGGATATGGTTGTCCCGCCCTACCTGGCTCTGGAAATCGTCCAGCAGGCCAAAGAAGCCGGAGCCAAAGCCATCTGGTTTCAGCCTGGCGCAGAAGACGCCGAAGCCATCCGCTGGGCCAGAGCCAATGGGATGGATGTGGTGGAGGATTGTATACTAGTGCAGCACGTGCAGAGTCCGAAGGGGGAGGAAGGAAGGAAAGAGTGAAGGGCAGACCTTCCGTTCTGGCTGTGATTTTTGCTTAATCCGAAAGAAAGCTCACCCATTGAAAGGTTTCCGCTATGGATACTGATGAAATACTATATCTATATCACCTATTGGAAGCTTATCTAAACAAGTGGAAAGTTCGCCAAATCCCTATAAGTGACCAAATTGACAACGATATTTCTTCAGCCAAACGAATTCTGTATTTGTTGGATTCTATGCCAGTACTTTCATTTTGGGACAACCATCGGTTGTTGGTGGAGAAGAATTTTGATAGCGAATATATCCGAAAGAGGACGGCAGGTTGGTTGCTCGATAGTCTCTCCAAAAGATGTGAAATATATCTCAGGCTGGCAACTGGAATTCAGAACTTTATCAATTCAGACTTAGAGTATTATGGGCTCGAAGCCAAGCCTCAACTTGTTTCTCGTTTTCAGTCATCAGATGCTCGAGATTTTTTAATTCGAGCGTACGACGATATCGAATTTGCATTTAATCTAAATCTCAATCCAGATAATGACCTCAATCTAAATTCTGACAAGTGGTTTCTTTTAGCAAAATGCGTGTACGCGCGTGGGCTAGAGCGATATTACGACGCTATACAGTCGGCAAAAATTATTGTTGAATTAGATTCAAAAAATTTATGGAGTTATATCATGTTGAGTCAATGCTATTGTGATATAGCAGACTATCAAGCGGCGCTTGACGCGGCAAATAAAGCTGTCGCATTAATTGCTGGCAATATATCTGGAGCAAGGGCTTGGGGCAACAGAGCGGCTATCCATCGATTGATCGGGAATGAATCGGCTACGACTTCCGACTCTCAACAGGAATTGCAATGTATCAGTCGATTGGAAGCTCATTTTTCGTATTGAAGACCACTCGGATGAAGTGCATCTTTCCAAGATTCGTCGCTATGCGCAGGCAGATGATCTCGCTACGCAATTCCAATCCTTTGTAACCAATTCTGCTGCGTATTATCCGTCAACTGTTGCTTTTCAGGACTGCACCCGAACCGTATTTGTAGAGTCATTCCTTCTGGAGGTTTTATGCCCGCCCGTGTGAAATGGATCGAAGGTAAGACTTTTCTTGGCATTGACGTTAACGGCAAATCCACTGTGATGAGCAGCCCGGAGGGTCCCGGCGTTAGCCCGATGCAGATGCTCCTGCTGGGGCTGGGCGGCTGTTCTCTGGTGGATGTGGTGATTATCCTGCAAAAACAGCGCCAACCCTTCGCCGGGGTAGAGGTGGAGATCGACGGCGTACGGGCCGAAGAAGCCCAGCGCCCGTGGAAGGATATTCATCTGCACTTTATCGTCACCGGCGGGGATGTGGACCCGGCGAAAGTCGAGCGGGCCATCGCGCTGAGTGTGGAGAAGTATTGCGGCGCGTATGCTACGCTTTCCGGTGTGGCAACGATTACCCACGATTTTGAGATGCGCGGGGAGTGAGCGTATTGCGGCAAAGCTACAGGCCGTTGGGTGCAGATCAGATCAGTGAGCGCCGGTTGAGTAGCCCGGAGTCTGCGGAGGGCGTATCGAAACCAGAGCGAACGGGTGTTAAGAAGAATTTTCGTCAACCCGCTGGGTTTCGATACGGCGGGAAAAAGCACCCGCCTTCTGAGGCGGCTCCTACTCAACCTGCGCTGGTCTTGCGCCGTCGGTACGAAGCACTCCGTAGCTCTCCACCGTAAGCCGCTGGAGGGGGTGACAAATGGATAGGATACCACTTCAACGTCTGCCGGAACAGGCCCGGCAACTCGAGCAAAAATACGGATGGTCTACGGATCTATTTTTGCAGAAGTTTGAGGCTGGTGAAATTGGCGACGAACACGAGCTTTTCGTTTGGTATGCCCTGGCGCAGGGAATTAAGGACTGGCAAAGACACCCTGACTCTTTGGTGTAATGTAATGTTTGACCGACTTCTTCAAATGACCGGCCTGAAAGCAAAAAAGAGACCCCGTCCGGTGACAGCTTCCCCGACGACGGCCAAAGCGCGCCCGATTCACATAACCGACGCTGACTTCGACGACCTCATCCTGGGCGGCAAACAACTGGCCGTCGTCGATTTCTGGGCGGAGTGGTGTGGCCCCTGCCACCAGATGTCCCCCCACATCGGCTTCCTGGCCGAGGAGTACGCGGGCCGCGTCGTCGTCGCCAAACTGGACGTGGACGAGAACCCTACCACCCCCGCTCGCTATAACATCCTGGGCATCCCCACTGTCATCTTTTTCCGCAACGGGGAAGCAGTGGACCGCCACACAGGGGTGTTGACCATCGACGGCCTGAGCGAGCGGGTGGAGAAAATCATAGGGACTGGGGAGTAGGGATTGGGGAATGGATATCACTGCCCGATCCCCAATCTCCAGTCCCCGGTCTCCTGTCCTTGCGAGCCACAATTTCAACTTTACCTACCACGTCCAAACCGGGCGATTTGATACGGAGCCTTTCCTATGCGAATGTCAAAATTATTTTTCCAGACCCTGCGCGAAGTCCCCGCGGACGCCGACGTGACCAGCCACCAGTTGATGCTGCGCGCCGGGCTGGTGCGCCAGGTGGCCGCGGGTATCTTCGACTTTCTGCCCCTGGGCTTGCGGGTGAAACACAAAATCGAGCAGATTTTGCGCGAAGAGATGGACGCCATCGACGGCCAGGAAGTCTCTCTGCCGGTGGTGCAGCCCGCGGAACTCTGGCAGCGCACAGGCCGCTGGCAGGCGATTGGCGACGATCTGGCCCGGCTGAAGGACCGCAACGGGCGGGATATGGTGCTGGGGATGACCCACGAAGAGGTGATTACGGAGATGGCCGGCGGGGTCATCAACAGCTACCGCCAATTGCCCCAGATGCTCTACCAGATTCAGACCAAATTTCGCGATGAACCCCGCCCCCGGGCCGGGCTGATCCGGGTGCGCGAGTTCACAATGAAGGATGCCTACTCCTTTCACACGGACTTCGCCGATCTGGACGCCTACTATCCCGCTGTCTACCAGGCCTATTTCAACATCTTCCGCCGGGCCGGGCTGGAAGTGGTGGCTGTGGAGAGCGACACGGGAATGATGGGCGGCACAATGGCCCACGAGTTTATGGCCCTGACCCCCATCGGCGAGGATACACTCCTGCTCTGTGACACCTGTCACTACGCGGCCAACCGCCAGATTGCCACGTTTGTCAAAGAAGCCGCGCCGGCCGAGGACGCCCTGGCTCTGGAAGAGGTGGAGACGCCCCACGTCAACACCATCGCGGCTCTGGCCGAATTCCTGGGCGTGCCGGAGAGCCGCACAGCCAAAGCCATCTTCCAAATGGCCGAAGTGAACGGCGAGAATGGCAAGAGCCGTGAGCAATTTGTCTTTGTGGTAGTGCGGGGCGATATGGAACTGAACGAGACAAAGCTGACCAACGCCCTCGCTGCCCGCCGTCTGCGCCCGGCCACTGCAGAAGAGATCAAAGCCGTCGGCGCAGAGCCGGGCTACGGCTCGCCCGTGGGCATCGACCGGGCAAAGGTGCTGCTGGTGGTGGACGATCTGATCCCCCGTAGCAGCAATCTGGTGGCCGGGGCCAACAAAGAGGGCTGGCACTACAAGAATGTCAACTACGGGCGGGACTATACCGCCGATCTGGTGTTGGATGTGGTGGCTGCCGCCGAGGGCCACGGCTGCCCGGTCTGCGGCGAACCCCTGCGGGCTGTGCGCGGGGTGGAGGTGGGCAACATCTTCAAACTGGGCACAAAGTACAGCGCGGCAATGGATGCGCTCTATCTGGACGAGAAGGGCGAGAGCATTCCGATGGTGATGGGCTGCTACGGCATCGGCTCCGGACGGCTGATCGCCAGCGTCATCGAGACCAGCAACGACGAAAACGGCATCATCTGGCCGGTGACGATTGCCCCCTACGCAGTCCATCTGGTCAGCCTGGCCACACCCAAACAGCCGGAAATTGTCGCAAAGGTGGAAGAACTCTACGCCGTCCTGCAAAAGGCCGGCATAGAAGTATTGTACGACGACCGGGATGAGCGGGCCGGTGTAAAATTCAATGACGCCGATCTCATCGGTATCCCTGTGCGCCTGACCGCGGGCAAGCGGGGCATTGAAAAGGGCATTGTAGAAGTGAAGAACCGGCGCACAGGTGAGAGCGGTGAGCTGCCCCTGGGCGATGTGGCAGCCGGTGTGCGGGCGATTCTGGATGCGGAGCGGGCGCGCATTGCGCAGACAGTTGTAGCGGAGACAATGCGATAGGTTGAAGGATATCCCAGGGACAATTAGCCCGCAAATGTTCCTGGGATTACAATGAAAGGTATGGAAGTGTTATACAGTGGACGCAATGTCCTGCCCTGATTCATCCCTGCGGAGGCAAACGGTTTATGTATCGACATCCCAAACTCCCCATCAGAGCTTTTCTCCCTCTGATAGCTTTCCTGTTCGTTCTCGCCGGTTGTCAGGCGGCTATCCCTTCGACAACCGGGCTGCTGGCACCCCAGCCAGCCGAAGTAAGCCCAACCAGCGCGTCACCTGCACCTGCAGCCGCCGTCTCAACCCAGACCGATCAGGAAATTCTCGACGGTATCCCCGTCGGTTTTACGGACGAGGGGTATCCCTATCGGGGCAGCCCGGACGCGCCGGTGACCGTCTATGAATACAGCGACTACCAGTGCCCCTTCTGCCAGCGTCACGTCCTCCAGACCGAACCGGCACTCGCCAGCAGCTTTGTGCGCACGGGACAGGCCCGTTTCGTCTTCCGGGACTTCCCGCTGGATTCGCTCCACCCCAATGCCATCCCGGCCTCCATTGCGGCCAATTGTGTGGCAGAGCAGGGCGCTATTCCCTTCTGGCGTATGCACGATCTTCTCTTCCGCACCCAGGACGAGTGGGCCAATCTGCCCGACCCAGCGGATCTCTTTGTGCGGCTGGCGGGCGAAGCGGGCGCAGATGTGACCCTCTACACCCCCTGCCTGAGCGACAGCGCCATTGCCGATGCCGTAAAAGCCAGCCTGACCGAGGGCGAAGCCCTGGGATTCACCGGCACGCCCAGCTTCCATTTTGTGGTTGCCGGGAGCGGCGAGGGCTATCAGCTGGTGGGTGCTCAACCCTATGACACCTTCGACAACTGGTTCAAGACCATCGCCGACGGCGGATCACCCGTAGATCCCGCGGCTGCCCAGCAGGAAGCCCAGGGCCAGATTCCCAACTGGGCCATCCCGGAGAATTGGGCCGACGATCCCGCCCAGCCGGGCACCAACCTGGCGGGCGACTTCTGGCGGGGCAGCCCGGACGCGCCGATTACCGTTGTGGAATTCAGCGACTTCCAGTGCCCCTTCTGCCAGCGCCACACCCTCAACACCCAGCCCATTCTGGACGAGCAGTTTGTGGACACGGGAGATGTGCGCTGGATTTTCAAACATTTCCCGGTCCAATCCACCCATCCCTACGCCTTCCCCGCCGCCATCTTTGCCCAGTGTGTGGGCGAGCAGGGCAAATTCTGGGAAGCCCACGACGCCCTCTTTGTCCGTATGAGCGAGTGGGCCGGCGGAAATCAGGAGATTGTCTTTGGTGAAATTGCGGCCCAATTAGAGGTGGACAGCGAAGCATTGGCAAGCTGTCGGGCCGACGAAGCCACCCTGCAGAAGGTGCAGAACGATCTGATGGAAGGCTCCCAGTTTGTCCAGGGCACGCCCACATTTGTAGTCATCTACAACAATCAGGGCCGGCTGATTCCCGGCGCGTTGCCTGCCGACCAGTTCGCCGACGCGCTGAATCAACTCCTGGCCGAAGCCAAAGGCAGCGAGTAATACGACTCTCATTACGTCGGGGTTTTTGTTCGGCTCTTTCTTCATATGGCGCGGCTGGTCAGGCCTCCCCATTCCAGGCAGGGAACTGGAGCGACTCCTCCCCCAAAGTGGGGGAGGTTGGGTGGGGGTGAGCAGGTACCGGCGCAATGTAAGACAGAAAACGTGAGGCGTGAGATCGGGTCAACTGATCTCACGCCTCACGTTTTACGTTTCTGTCCGTTACATCAATCCAGCCATCCATACTTCTCGGCAAAGGCCACCAGCGCTTCCTCGAAAATCGCCATAGGCGGGCGCACCAGACCCGCACCGATCTGCCCCACCCCTGCCTCCCTGTGGGCAATGCCAGTGTTGACTCTGGGGGTGATCCCCGTCTCCACAACTTTGCGCAGATCAATGCCCACGGGCGTGCCCCGGAAGTCTAATTGGGGAATGGTGAAGGCTTTGTGCTCGGCCACCGTAATTTCGTACATCTCCAGGGTGGCGTTGATGGCGTCTTTGGGCGTTCCGCTGACAAATGTCACAATGACCGGCGCGGCGGCCATAGCAAAGGCCCCAATCCCGGCTGTCTCGGTGATTGTGCTGTCGCCGATGTCCCGGTTGGCATCCTCGGCCTGAAAGCCAGGGAAATAGAGACCCTTTGGCACTTGCGCGGCAGCCACAAACCAGCGATCCCCCAACCCGCTGACCCGTATGCCAAAATCTGTGCCGTTGCGGGCCATCGTCGTCACTAGTGTACTGCCCTCCACCCCGTGGGCCGCGTCGGCCATGGCCTTGCAGCCAGCCATCACCGGGTTCAGCACACTCAGCGCATTGTCGCCTAACGCCTGGAGGATAGAAGCCGCGGTAACGCCGTCCGGCGCGGCTACGGCGATGTGGGGGGCCAAAATTTTGGTGAATAGAATGGAACCGGCTTTGTTGCGATTGTGCCCTTCGTCGCCCATATGCATGGCTTCGGCCAGCAGGGCGCGGATATCCACACCGCCCGTCGCCTCAATCGCCCTGCCCAACACCGGGGCCATCACTGCGTGCATCCAGCTCAGCCGGGCCTGCACATCTTCGCTATAAGCCCCGTAACGCAATACCTTTCCGTAGCCCTCATTCAGGTTGGAAAAGGCCCGGTTGCCGTGGGTGCTGTTCTCGATGATGTAGACAGCCATCGACGGAGAAGTCACCCCGGCCATCGGCCCCACGCTGCTGTGATGGTGGCACGGCTCCATCTGCACCTGGCCCGAAGTGATAAGGGCTTCGGCTTCGGCGGCATTTGTGGCCCGTCCTTCAAAGATCAGCGCGCCGATCAGCGCGCCTTTCAACGGGCCAGAAGCCCGCTCCCAGGAGATGGGCGGCCCCGCGTGGAGCAGCAGATTCGCGTGCATCCCCGGAATCACATCCAGCGCTTTGCCCAGCCCCACAAGCATCGGGCGGGCTTCGATCATTCGTCCCACAGCGGTGGCGTTGGCAGCGTCAATATCAATCATTCAATAAGGCCCTCACCAGTCGGTTAAGATAGTCCAGTTCCATTGGCCCACCTATCCGAATCTCCCGGATGATCCCGCCCCCATCAATAAAGAAAGTGGTGGGCAAAGAGCGTACCAGATAGAGATCACCCACATCCTGGCGGCGATCCAGCAGGAGCGGGAAGGTAACACCCACATTTTGCCGCACATATTCGCTGACTGTGCCGGCGCTCTCGCCCTGATCGATGCCCAGCACCACCACATCCCCCCGGTTGTGCTGCTGCCAGATCACCTCCAGCGCGGGCATTTCCCGGCGACAGGGGGGGCACCAGGTGGCCCAGAAATTGAGCACAACCACTTTGCCCCGCAGATCAGAGAGACGCACCTCTGGCCCATCCAGCGCGGGCAGGGCAAAATCCGGGGCCGGGTGGCCCACCTCCGGCGCGGGGATCGACGAGAGCGGCGCTGACAGGCTGGCCGGGCGCACCTGTTGCCAGAGACCCCAGCCCAGCAAGCCGAGCAGAATGAGCGCGCCCAGGCCCAGCAGCCCAGCCCGGGGCGATCTCGCAGCAGTTGATGGCGGAAGAGTGGGGCTTTCATTCATAGGGCCAGTGTAACACAGCCTGCCCGTTCTGCCCCCGTCCAGCGGGACAGGTCGCGCCGCCTGCGTCTATTCCCCGACAAGGAAATCCTCAACCACCCCGGCAAAGTCGTCCAGCCGGTGAATGCGGTCCGCATAGTGACCGCTCTGCGCGCCGTAGAGAAGGGTCAGCGCCGGGTTCTCTGTATGGGTGCGCAGGCTGCAATCCTCGATGTTGCCGTGATCGCTGCTGATGATCAGCAGCGTCTGCTGCCAATCGGCCGCGGCCAGCAGCCCGGCCACAAAGCCGTCGATGCGCTGAAGATTCCCCACCGCGCCGGGCAGGTCCTGGCGGTGGCCCAGCAGGTCCGTCAGCCAATGTTCGAAGAAGATAAAACGATAGGGCTGGGCAATCTCCCAAAACTTCGCCCCGGCCTCCGCCAGAGAATAGACGGGGATGTCAGTGTAGCCCAGTTCCGTGCGCCAGCCTTCCCCGCTGAAATTGGCGCTGAGGGCCGTGCCTGCCCGCATCTCATCCGCAGTGAGCAGAGCCTGCCCGCCCACAGTGACCGCATAGGGCACAGCGCTGAGCAGCC
>JAHDWH010000038.1:28565-36279 GCA_023384455.1 Caldilineaceae bacterium
GTCAAAATAGCGCTGGGGATAGGCGTTGCAAAAGTAGCTGGGCAATCCCTGCCGATTGAGCCGGGCAAAGAGGCTGGCTTCGTCCAGAATGTCCCGCACCCGCTGGTTGGGCTTGGGTCCGTAATGTTCCCCCAGCCGGGCCGGTGCGTTGACACCGGTCAGGATGGCCGTCTGCCCCGTCGCGCTCTGGGGGCGGCCAGAAATACCCATCTGGGCGTCGGTGGGGAGCAGATGGGCCAGCCCATTGCTGTAACGCCCCGTAGAGCCGGTGAGGGGCCGCCCGCCGATCAGCCCGCGCAGGGTAGGCAGCGCGGCCCTGGCCAGGGGATTGATAGCGGGATCATCACTGCCCAGGCCAACCCCGTCCAGAAAAAGAAAGAGAACCCGACGCATAGGCTAGGCTTTTTTTTCAGATGTTTGTGTAGGCGCGGGCTTGGATAACGGGTTGTCACAAGACTGGCAGCGCCTCTTCCGGGCCGCGTCACCGGTCAGTTGACTTTCACAAACAGGGCAAGTTTGGGCAGCCATCGCCATCTCCTCCTAATCGTATAAGGCTATTCCACTCCGTACCAGCCAGGAACTAACGTACAAGCGTTAGTCGGTCGGCCAACCAACTGAAACGTGAAATGTGAGATGCCGTCACGATATCTCACGTTTCACGTCTTCACGTTTCCCCACGCAAATCGTGGCTTCGCCACCTTATGAAATAAGGGCTTGTCAAAGAATAACTTCCCGTTTTGGTGCGTCGCACTGTCCAGATGAGGTTGCGGACTGGAGTCATTTCGTGGACAGTGCGACGCACCGGATGGAGAGTCCTAAGTATCCACAAATCCCCGGCACACGGACTTCAATGGCTGTGTAGGCCATATTGGCTCGTTAGAACAGAAAGTGCCGGGGACTTTGACCGGATATTTTATTCTTTGGAACAGCCTAAATCCTTCAATCGGTCTACCAACTCATCCAGACCCGTATCGACCTCTCTATAGGTCAGCCCCAGACGTTCGGCGGCCTGGCGCGCCCGGGCAGACTCGTCCTGATCCGGCAGTTGGCGCAGATAGAGCACATCCGTATAGTTGGCAAAGTAGACATCCCGCAATTGGGGATAGCGATCCAGCCCCAATTCGGGCACAACCAGCCCCTCGAAGTGATGGGCCAGAAAGTCGGTCAGGTAGAATGTGCCGGGGCGTTCCTCTGCCTGTTGACGAAAGACCCCGCCCCCGTAGAAGTCGTAGCAGTGGGGGCCGGGGATGCGCAGAGCGTGGGGATAGCGTTCCAGCAGCGCATCCAGACTGCCCCCGCTGCCACAATCCCCATAGCCGATGAGGATACGGTCAAAACGGCCTGCCCAGGCGTCCAGCCGCTTCTCCACAGCCGGGGCAATAGCTTCGGGTCGATTGTGCAATTGGGCGGGCACGGCGGTCAGTTCGTAGTCCCAGCCCAGATGCTGGGCCACGGCCACCAATTCCCGCACAATCGCGCCACAGGCAACGATACCGATCTTCATAGACTTTTCACTTTCTCCACGAAATGGTTATCTCATCAAATCTGTGAGCAAGTGCTGGGGACTTTTCGTCCCAGCGGGCCGGATTTTTCATTCTGTCGCCTCGTCCCACAAATAATCCCCGTCACTGGTAACTACCCAGCCAACGACAGAAATAACCACTGAATACACAGAATACGCGGAAGTTCTGCGCTTTTTTCAGTGTGTTCCGTGTTTTCCGTGGTTAATAAGCAGAGGATGCCTGAGCAGTTACCGTCACTAGAAATTTGGCAGGAAGAGCAGAAAGCCGACAGATGCCACCTATTGTATCACACTCTCAGCACAATCTTCCCGATGTTCTCGTAGCCCCGCATATATTCATGCGCGGCCTGGGCCTCTTGCACGGGAAAGCTGCGGTCGATGACCGGGCGGATGGCTCCGCTTTCGATATGCGGCCAGAATTGTTCCCGGAAGCGGCCCACAATCTCCAGCTTTTCGTCCAGGGGTCGGGCGCGCAGGACAGAGCCGATCAGCCGGGCGCGCTTGCCCATCAACTGGCCGATGTTGATTTCCCCCACCCCACCGCCCAGCGTAGCAATCCAGACCAGCCGCCCCCGCACTTTCAGCAGGTCAATGTTGCGCTGCAGATAGGCTGCACCCACCATATCCAGAATCACATCCACTCCCGCGCCGCCGGTAAAGGAGCGGGTCTCCTCGACGAAATCTTCTGCGTTGTAGTTGATGGCCCGGTCCGCACCCACAGAAAGGCAGGCCGCCACCTTCTCCGGCTTGCCCGCGGTGGTGATGACCGTCCCGCCCGCGGTCTTGACCAATTGGATGGCTGCTGTGCCCACGCCGCTGGCCCCGCCGTGAACCAGAACCGTCTCGCCCGCTTGGAAGTTGGCCTCCATAAAGATATTGACGAAGGCGGTCAGGTAGACCTCTGGCAGGGAAGCGGCCTCGGCCCAACTCCACCCGGCGGGGACGGGGAAGAGCATCCGGTGATCGACGATTGTCCGTTCGGCGTAGCCACCGCCCGCCAGCAGACTGCACACCCGATCCCCCACCTGCCAGCCGGTCACATTCACTCCGACAGCGGCAATCGTCCCGGCCATATCCAGCCCCAAAATGGGCGACGCGCCCGGCGGCGGCGCATAGTTGCCCGCTGCCTGGGCCAGGTCCGCCCGGTTCAGTGTCGTGGCGTGGATCTCCACCAGCACGTCGTCCGGCCCCATCGCCGGCTCGTCGGCCTCGGCCCAAAGCAGGCGGGGGCCATCCGCGCCCTGTACAATCTGAATTGCATTCATCTCATCTTCTCCAAAAGTGGGGGTTCGATGCTCTCCCGGCAAAGGCTCAGACGGAGAGTGTGCCTGCCGTGCCCAACAGCCCGCGCAGGGCCTCCATCATTCCCATATGGCGGCTGCCGTGGCTGGCGTGAAAGACCAAATCCTGCGCGACAATCGACTCCTTCGGCTCCGTGGCCCACACCTTGCCCGTCGTCCCGTCGTAGCCGTAGTCCAGAATGCCGTGGTAAGTCTTCTCGAAATCAGCATCTGTCAGCCTCTCCAGCGTTTGGCTGGAGGCGTCAAACGCACTTTTGGCATAGGCAAGAATTTCGTTCTGGCCGACCTGGGCAATCGTCGCCTGAGCATCCCGGTGGGTCTGGCCCATACCCGAATCAAATACGCCCAAACGTCCCGGCGTCAGATTCCAGCGGGCGGGCACTCCTTCCCGCTGCCAAATCTCATCGCTGGCAAACCCATCGGTCACCTGCGTCAATTTGGCCTGCAAGCGGTCGGCAAAGCGCGCCATATGCCACAGGTGCCAGCCGATGGGTGGTGCATCTGAACTAAAAACGTGGACAAACTGGTCGTTATTGACCGACTCACCGGCCCGGATCAGCCAGTTGTGAACCAACTTTACCCGTTCCTTCGTATGTCGATTTGCGCTGATTTGCATTACTGCTCCGTTTGCTGGCGATCTCAGGAAAGAACGGTGGACAGGGACTCTGCCATCAATCGTTAATCACAAACTCCACCAGCGCGGCCAGCATCCCATCAAAGACCGACAGCCGGGCCACTTCGTAGCCGTGGCTGTTTTCGCGCACGTGGCCGAAGCAGGCGATGCGGGCCGCGCTGCCGTTGGCCCGCACCAGACTGGCGTCGCTGGCCGCGCCGTCGTAGACCACCGGCTGTAGCTCCGTGCCCGCCCGCGCTGCCGCGGCCAGCAGTTGGCGCAGCAGGGGCTGGTCGTAGTGGGTCAGCCGGTCTTTGCTCCAGATGCCAGGGCGACCGTCCAACGCCAAAGGCGCACCCGCGGGGATGGGACAGCCGTCGATGGCGATGAAAATTTCCGGCTGCTCCCGGGCCGCCACCAGTTTGGCCCCCTGGCCACCCCCTTCTTCGTGGACGGTGAAGGCGATGAGCGTCGGGTTCAGCGGCGTCAGCTTCTCCCGTTGCAGATGTTCCAGCAGACGCAGCAGGGCCACAACGCCCATACGGTCGTCAAAGGTCCAGGCCGCCACCAGTGGATCGTCTGCCGGGCCAAAGAGAACGGGGCCGCGCATTTCACGCACAGGCACAGCCGTTGAGCCGGGGCGCACCCCGGCCGTATTCAACTGGGCGGGCGACAGACCGGTGATCACCCGGCAATCGTTCCAGCCGATGGCCTTTTCGCCCAGGCTGCCGCCGTGGGTGGAGCCAAAGGAGAGCACGCCGATCAGCGATTCGCCGTCGCCGATAATCTCCACCGGCCCTTCGCCCAGCTTCCAGGGATGCAGCCCGCCGGAGCGATCCACCCGCAGATCGCCGTTGGCCTCGATGCGGGTAACAACCATCCCGATTTCGTCCAGATGCGCGGCGTAGCAGGTCAGCGGCCCGTCGCTCTCCCGCCCGGCCAGACGCACGAGGATATTGCCCGATCCGTCGCTTTCGTGGGCCACGCCGATGGCGTCCAATTTGGCCCGCACAATCCCGGCGATGGCCTCCTCCCGGCCCGAAGGCGCGGCTACCAGCAGAGATTCAAAAAGTGTCAGGCTGGGATGGGTCGTGTGATGGGTAGGCATAGAATGCTCCTGTGGGTGGTAGGTTACAAGCCAAGTTAGTCGGGTGAACGCAAAATGTAAGAGGTCGCCACATGCGTTCGTTCTTCATCCAAACCGGTGAAACGTGAAACGTGAATTTACGTCACGTGATCTCACGTTTCACGTCTTCCCGTTTCCGGACGCTTCCCACTGGGTGCGCGCCCGCCGCACGACATTTCGGGATTCGCCATACATTGGCAGCTCATCCAGCCCTTCCATTGCCACCCAGCGGGCGTCGGCCGCGTCGTCGGCTGGGCGCAGATCGCCGGAGAGATAGCGCCCCCAATAGTCTACAACGACGTAGTGGTAACGCACCTGCCCCTGCTCGTCCCGGATGATCGGCTCGAAGAGCGCCACCAGATCGCAGATTTCCACCGCCAGCCCGCACTCCTCCATCACCTCCCGGGCCACGGCATCGACCAGCCGCTCACCGACCTCCACCAGCCCACCGGGCAACCCCCACTGGCCTTCGTTCGGCGGCTTGCCCCGCTGCACCAGCAGCACCTCTCCCGCTTCATTGAAGATAGCCGCGGCTGTCCCCACCAGAGGGGCAAGCGGGTATTCGCGTTGGATACTCATCGGACTCTCCCCGTTCCATTCCGGTCTATTCCACCCGCACACTCCAGCCGTTGCGGATGGATTCCAGCACGGCCAGGGCTGTCTGCAAATTGCGCACGCCGTCGTTGGCTGTGGCAAGAAAGCCGCTGGCCCGGGCTGCGTTTGTCGGCTCTGCCAGGGCCTGGTGAAAGGCGCTGACAGTGGCGCTGTAATGGTCCGGCCCTTGCACAGAGATTACCTCCACTTCGTCGTTGCGCACAAGCAGCAGCTCGCTGGGTCGCCGCCGGCTCCACCAGTGGTGAACCCGCAGAGACCCCCGGCTGCCGTAGAGTTCCACGCTGCTGAAACGGTGGGGCGTCACAAAGGAGTCGTGGCACTGGATCAGTTGCCCGCCCCGACGCAAGCGCAAATTGACCACTACTTCGTCATCCACATCTGGGGAGAGCACCCGCCGGGCTGCCAGTCCGGTCACCTGCTCCACCTCATCGGCAAAGAGCCAGCGGGCCAGATCGATGTCGTGAATGGTTCTGTCCAGCACCACACCGCCCCCTTCACCGGTCAACCGCCAGGTTTGAAGTTCCGCCGCCAGGGGCGCACAGTTGACTATCTGGCAGCCCAGCAGCTCCCCGATGGCGTAATCCCGGACCAATTCGGCCATACGGGCCAGGGCGGCATCGCCCCGGTAGGCATAGTTGGGCACAAGCAGCAGACCCATCTGCCGGGCCGTGCGCTCCAGGTGGAGCGCTTCGCTGGTCGCCAGGGCCAGCGGCGTCTCGCAGAGTACGTGCTTGCCCGCTTCCAGCCCAGCCAGAGCCAGACTGTACTGGTGGCGGGGTTGGCTGCTGACGTAAACGCAGGTTATATCCTGACGAGCCAACAGATCCTGCCAACGCTCGTAGGCCCGGACCAGCCGATTCTCGACGGCAAAGGCCCTGCCCCGGCTGGCGCTGTGGCTATAGACCCCGGCAATCTGCGCGCCCCCCCCGCCGCCATCGGGCCGGTTCTGGCTGCGTAAAGCAGGAATCAGGGAATTCTGCGCGGTGCGGCTGGCCCCCAGAAGCGCCCAACGGACTGTATCGGTTTGTTCATCGGCCGAACGGGGCCAATCCCTTGCCATTTTCACCATCCGAATTCAGTACTCTGTAAACGAAGTAATTTGGCATCTCTGTAGGTGCGGTTTTGAACCGCACAGCCAGCCGAAGGGGTACTCGTTTCTTGCGCAGCTACAAGCAGCGCCTACGATAAAACAAAAAACTTTGTTGACAGTGTATTCAGGGGCTGACCCGCTTGATTTCGATATAGCTGGAAACAGCCCCAGCCTACTCAATCGGCGCTGATCTCCTGACCCCCTGAGTTTTTATAGAACCAAAGTTTTTTGGAGACGAATTTTCGGCGTTTTTCAAGCACGCGCCAATGGGATATACTACCCGACAGTCACTTAGGCCATCCTGAAGGAGGTCGCTATGCCCCCCACCGCTGAGGAAACCCGCAAAGCAGCTCTGCTGGAACGTATGCGCCGCAGCCGGGCCGACAATCCCTTGCCTGCCGCCACCCGAAGTCTGTCATCTACCCGGCCCACACGCCGGGCCGATCAGGTGGCTTTCCTGTTGCGCCAACTGGACGAACTCCCCCGCAGTCGGGGTGTCGCACCTATTTCACCGGCCACCCAGCGGGCCATCGAGCAGGCGATGCTGCCCCAATACAACTTTCCCTGGTACAGCAATACCCACGAAACAATGGCTGACTGCGCCCTGGCAGCTATGCCCGAATTTGTGCAAAATCTGGTGGCAATGCACAAAGGCTTTTTTGTGCTGGGGGTTGTCGCGCCGGACAAACTCTACAAAGACAGCGTGAATCACGTCTATCACGTGGGCGCGGCCCGCACAGGCCAGGGTTTTGTGGGCTACGGTCACAGCAAAGTGGCCCAGAAGCTGAAGCTGTTGCAGGGGATGCTGGCCCACAGCGGTCAGGTACGGCTGGACAAACAGGCGGCCCGCTTTTTGCAGGGAATCGCCATCCGCCCCTGCCAGCTAATCGCCTACGAAATGGGTGTGTTGAGCCACTACATCTGCGATCTGACCCAGCCTTTCCACACGGATCAGCTCGAACGCTGGGAAGGGCGACTCTTTGACGAGACCCTCTGCCACAAGAGCTTCGAGGCGGATGTGCGGGAAGAAGGGCTGGAGCGGCTGGCCGCAGGAAGAGAGGTGGCTTCATTGGCGGCAGTTGCCGAGCCATCCGACTTTGCCATAGCCCTTGCCCAGGAGAGCAGCAGCCACTATCTGGAAATTGTGCGGGCCTATTATGCGGGGCCGGGCAAGCTGCTGGGCAAACGGGAAGATCGGCTGACAGGGGTCTGGCCCATTGTTCAGGCATCCTTCAATCGAGCCGTCTGGGCCACTGTCTCCCTGTGGATGGCCGTGGGCAACTACGAAAAACGCCTGGCCGCCTCCTTCAACCAGGACATTGCCCTGCGCAAGGCCGGTCAACTCTTCAGCCCGGAGCAGCTCTACCGGGCAGAGATGCTCAACGACGAAATCGTTCTGGGAAGAGAGTAGTTCGCGGATCAGAAGTTCGACTTCTTCCGAGAAGTC
>JAHDWH010000379.1 GCA_023384455.1 Caldilineaceae bacterium
TGTCGAAACCTTTAGGTTGAGCCTGTCGAAACCTTTAGGTTGAGCCTGTCGAAACCTTTAGGTTGAGCCTGTCGAAACCAAGCGGGTTAACACGAAATTGTTCGTAGACCCGTTCGCTTTGGTTTCGATACGCCCTCCGAAGACTCCGGGCTACCCTTCGACAGGCTTAGGACACCGCTCAACCGGCGCTCACTGGTCCCGATCTGTAGGCAACTTTGTGACTTCGCCACCTTACGTAACAGATGTCTACTCTCACCCCGGCCCCTCTCCCAGCGCAGCCAACGCCCCAAACGAAGCCGCTCCACCGCTGGGAGAGCGGTGTCCCTTCGATGAACTCAGGACATCGCCTGAGCGTGTCGAAGGAGAGGGGGCGACCCTCAAACAACCGACCTTCCCGTCAACTGCTAGGGGGTGGTGAGGGTCCACCGAATGCCTTGCGTAAAGCCACCTACAGTGCTATTCTCACACTCACATACTGAATGCCCCCCACCCCTCGGACAGGTGACCGCCAATGAACAGAGCCGAATGGAAAGAATCTGCCCAAACCCGCCTGCGCGCCTTCGCCAGCGAAACCGAGCGCTGGTCCGCCGGCCTCCTCTATGGCGGACTGGCCGCGTCCGCCGTCTTCCCGCTGGTGGAGGCAGCGACCGGCGCACTGGCAACGGGTAATCTGGGCGCGGCCATTTCTGTGGGCAGTCTGGCCGCCAGTCTGGTGGGTGGCAATCTGCTGGCCGAGCAGATCAGCCGTTGGCACGACCGCACAGAAGCCGAAATCGCCGGGGAACTGGCCGTCAGCGCCGAGGCCGATCCGGCCTGGCGGGACGCCCTGGACGAGTTGCTCCTGGCCCTGGAAACCCCCCGCATCGTCCAGGCCGTCCTCCCCGAACGGGACTGGGATCGCTTCCAACGGCTGTTGCAGAGCGAACTGACGAAGCTGGGCAACGGGGAGAAATACGCCAGCTATTTCATCGACACCGGCGGCGGCGCGTATGTGGGCGGCGATACAACCGTCACGAAGGGGGATTTTGTCGGTCGTGACAAATACGAGATTCACAACCACCCCGGGCCACCCGACCCGGCCCAAGCCGCGGCCGCCATCGCCTACCGGCGCTATCTGGACGCAACGCACCGGCGCTGCAATGTCTTGCCCCTTGCCCCCCTGGGCGGCGAGGAGAGCACAGGCGACGAGGTGACGCTGGCTCAGGTCTATATTGCCCTGGATACCCAGAGTCGGGTAAAGCTGACGGCAAAAGAAAAAGAGGCGCGCAAAAAAGCGGGCTGGTCTGTACAAGACGACGCTGAGCGCCCGGTTTCCGTCCTGGAAGCGGCTGGCCGCAGCCGTCGTCTTGTGCTGCTGGGCGATCCGGGCAGCGGCAAGAGTACATTTGTGCGCCAACTGTGTGCCTGGCACGCCCTGGCCCTGCTCGGCCAACCCCTGCCTGTGGATCTGCCCCCCACCTGGCCCGTCCATCTGCTCCCTCTCTTTATAATCATTCGGGAGGTGGCCGGAGAACTGGCCGCGCTCCCTCTGGACGGCGTGGCCGTGGAAGAGGGGGACCGGCGACTGCTGGCGGTGCTGTGGAGCCACTGGCAGAAGGGGTTGGACAACGACCGGGCGGCTGACTTTGCCGAGGCACTGGCTGACCGGCTGGAGGCGGGCGAGGTGCTGCTGGTGTTGGATGGGCTGGACGAAGCGCCTGTAGACCAGCGACCCGCGGTCGTGCGCGCCATCGCTGCCCTCCAGCGGAGCTACCCCAAAGTGGCCCGGCTGATCGTCACCTGCCGGGTGCGCTCCTACACCGATGCCGTGCGGCTGGACGGCTTTGCCGCCGAGACGCTGGCCTCCTTCGATGAGGAGAAGATTCGCCATTTTGCCCGGGCCTGGTATGAGGCACAGAGCCGTCTGGGGCGCTTCGACCGGGCGACAGCCGACATCCGCAGCCGAGACCTGGCCCAGGCTGCCCTCTCGGATAAACTCGATAAGCTTTCCCCCAACCCAATGCTCCTGACCACAATGGTGATTGTCCACCAGAAAGAGACAAAACTGCCCAACGAGCGGGTGAAACTCTACCATAAAGCCGTGGAGGTGCTGGCGCAGCGCTGGCAGCAGCAGCGGGGACTGCCTATTGCGCCCGGTTTGACCGATCTCTTTGCCAACAGCAATCGCCTGCGCCGGGTACTGGAACGGCTGGCCTACGAGGCCCATTGCGCCAAAGAGAAGGAGGCGGACCTGCCCCGCACTCAGCTGTTGGGGATTCTGGAAGAGCCAGCGCCGGACTTTCTGGGCGATGCGGGGCTGGCCTCGGCTTTTCTCGACTACGTGGACCAACGGGCCGGGCTGCTGGTGGGTCAGGGGGGCGACGGCAGCCGCAAACATCCCCAGAGCTACGCCTTTCCCCACCTCACCTTCCAGGAATATCTGGCCGGTTGCTATCTGATCGACGGACGGGGCGCGCGCCGACTCTATTGGGAAAAGGTGGCCGAGGGCGACCGTTGGCATCTGGCAGGGATGTACGGCGCAGAGGAGCTGCTCCACAACCGACGCAGCGCGACCGACCTGCTGGACCTGCTCTACGATCTCTGCCCCAGCGCCGCGCCTGCCGACGAACGCAGCTGGCGCGCCCTGGTCTGGTCCGGCCAGATGGCGGCCCTGCTGGGCGCAGAGGCCATCCGCAAGGATACGGGCGCACCCAACGGCGGCGCCGCCTATTTGGAGCGGGTAAAAGAGGGGCTGGTGGCCCTGCTGACCCAGACCCATCTGACGTCCATCGAGCGGGCCGAAGGGGGAAGGGCCCTGGGGTTGCTGGGCGATTCCCGTCCTGGCGTCGGGCTGGTTGTCAAAACGGGCCTCCCCGACATCGACTGGATTCCCATCTCCCCTGGTCCTTTTGTGATGGGCGGCAAAGAAAGCTGGGAAGGCGGACAGCAGTTCACCTGCCATCTCATCACCCAACCCTACCGCATCGCCCGCTACCCGGTGACAGTCGCCCAGTACGACTGCTTTGTGCGGGCGGGCGGCTACGGCGAACGGAAGTGGTGGACCGCCGCGGGCTGGCAGTGGCGGGAGAAGGCGGAGATTGAAGGGCCAGAACGCTACCGGGAAGTCTTCCAGACGCCCAACCACCCGGTGGTGGGGGTAAGCTGGTACGAGGCCGTGGCCTACTGCGCCTGGTTGTCGGAGCAGGTGGGGTATCAGGTCACACTGCCCAGCGAAGCTCAGTTCGAACGGGCGGCCCGCCATACGGATGGGCGCATTTATCCTTGGAATGGAGAGTTTGCTCCAGAGCGTTGTAATGCGAGTGAAACCGGTATTGATGCAACTTCGGCGGTGGGTATCTTCCCCGGCGGAAACGCCGAATGCGGCGCAGTCGATATGGCCGGCAATGTCTGGGAGTGGTGTAGCAGCGCCTGGTTGGAAAATTACGCGGGGTATGAACAGCGAGTGAGCAACGACCTTACGGGTGATGACCGTCGTGTGTTGCGTGGGGGTTCGTTCAACATCAACCGTGACGACACCCGTTGCGCCTCTCGGTTCGGGCTCGACCCAGACTACAGGCTCAGGGGCTTCGGGTTTCGTCTCCTCTCCCCCGGCAGTTGAGCCTCTGGTCTCTGTTGTTCTCTGGTCTCTGTAAAACGATGGCCCTCTGTGCTGTTGGCCCGGCTGCTGCGCAGCAGAGCCGGGCCGGGGGTCTGGGGGCGTAGCCCCCAGCGCGCATCGCCGTCAGGCGATCGATTTTCAGAAGTTCGACTTTTTCCGAAAAGTCGAACTTCTTTGATCTGTGTAGGGTGACCGCGAATGGGAGGATGGCGCGAATGGTTGGTCGGTTGGGACGTGGCTGGGTTTTTCCACGGATAAGAGACGCGA
>JAHDWH010000380.1 GCA_023384455.1 Caldilineaceae bacterium
CTAGAGTCATTTCGTGGACAGTGCGACGCACCGGATGGAACTTATTTCTTGACGAATCCTAAGCGTCGGGCCTGTAGCGCTGAAATCTGTAACGTCGCCGAAATCGTCACGTCGAGTTCAAATTTACCCCTGATTTTTGGGGGCGCATAGCTTTTCAGGATAATACTTATCGGCTTTTCCCTAGCAATAATTTGCGGCTGGCACAAATCCACCCCATTCTGCTATAGCCTATTTTGCCAGCAGACCGCCAAGCGTGCAAATGAACCCAATCGAGCCTCCCCTTCTACAGGAGTAACACCCCATGAAAACCCGCGTCCGGCTGGTCGTTATCGGAGCCGGCATTGTCGGCTGTAGCGCCGTCTGGCATCTGGCCCAACGGGGCTGGGACGATATTCTCGTCATCGATCGGGGGTACCTGCCCCGCACGGGCGGCTCCACCGTACACGACAAAGTTCTACAGCCGCTTTGCATGGAAGGGCCAGCCCTGTTATCATCCTGTAGACGGCATCGAAGCGGCGACGACGCCGGAGCGCTGAACCGACCTGCACCGCAAGCTGGGCTGGGCCAAAGACCATAGACTGCACGCGGCCCTGTTTTCGCCCGCATAGGTCCACGCCCAAGTGCCGATTCTCGACCCGGCCACGATTCTGGCAGGCCGTGGGAGAGGCAAGAAATAGAACGCGGATGACGCTGAACGGGCTGATTGCCGCGGATAGGAAGCGAGAAAAATGGCGATGGGCCAGGCCGCGGTGGAGATGGGGGCGACCACATTCCAGGACGATGTGACTGTCTCCGGCTTTGACATCCAGGACGGTAAGCTGCGGGCCGTATTGACCGACAGCGGGCGCGCCGAGCCGCTCTTTGACCCGAATATGACAAATTTGGAGGAGTGAACCGAATGGCTACTTTCCCCGAAGCCCGGCGCTGGCCGGGCAGCGAATGGTTGAAGAATCATCCCCGGCTGCTGGAGCGCGCCTATGCCTTCAGCGAGCAGGCAGTGCGGGCAGCTTGGCCCCTACTGCAAAGAATCAGCCCCCAGGCCAGCCGCCGCCTGATCTTCTGGCTGGAAAAACCGGCCAAAAAAGTTATCTTCAATTGCCAGATGTGCGGCCAGTGCATTCTCCACAGCACAGGCATGACATGCCCGATGAACTGCCCCAAGAATCTGCGCAACGGTCCTTGCGGCGGCGTACGGGCCAACGGCCACTGCGAAGTCATCCCGGAGATAGCCTGTGTTTGGACCCAGGCCTGGCGGCGGGACGCGCAGATGGCCCACTACGCGGGGGAGATTCAGCTGCTTCAGCCGCCGGTCAACCGTACGCTCCAACAGACCTCTTCCTGGGCCAATATGCTGGACGGTGTGGATAATCAGACGCCCCCGGGCTGGCAGCAATGAACGGAGACAGAACAATGGATGTGCAATCTCTGACCGCGGGCAGCCGCCTGGAAAGAGTGTTGCGGTCGGGCCGCTTTGCGGTGACCGCTGAATTGAACGCGCCCGACTCGGCAGACCCGGAGGATGTCTACCGCAATGCGCTGGTGCTGTCCGAAGTGTGCGACGCCATCAACGCCACCGACGGCTCCGGGGCCAACTGCCATATGAGCAGTATGGGCTGCTGTGCGCTCCTCACCCGCTCTGGCTACGAGCCGGTGCTGCAAGTGAGCTGCCGGGATCGCAACCGCATCGCCATCCAGGGGGATCTGTTGGGCGCGGCGGCGATGGGTGTGCAAAATGTGCTCTGTCTGACCGGCGACGACGTGAGTGCCGGGGATCAGCCCGAAGCCAAACGGGTCTTTGACTTCGACTCTCTGCAGCTTCTGCGAACAGCCAAAATTATGCGGGATGAGGGGGTCTTTCTCAGCGGGCGCAAGCTGACCACCCGACCCCGCTTCTTCTTGGGCGCCGCGGCCAACCCTTTTGTCCCGCCCCAGGAATTCCGTCACCTGCGCCTGGCCAAGAAAGTCGAGGCCGGGGCCGATTTTATCCAGACCCAATACTGCTTCGATGTGCCCATTCTCCGGGAATATATGCGCCGGGTGCGGGAGTTGGGGCTGCACGAAAAGGTCTTTATTCTCGTGGGGGTAGGCCCCCTGCGTTCGGAAAAAGCAGCCGAATTTATGCGCACAAAAGTGCCTGGCATCTGGATTCCCGATGGGGTTGTAGAGCGGCTGGCCAAGACCCCGGCCAAACGCAAGCGGGAGGAGGGCATTCAAATCTGCGTGGAAATCATCGAGGAGGTCCGCCAGATCGAAGGCATCCACGGCATCCATATGATGGCCTATCGCCAGGAAGAGACGGTCTCCGAGATCATCCAGCGGGCTGGAATCTTTCCGAGGGAGCCACTGCCCGAACGTCGCCGGCGGGGTCGCCCGGACTATACTTCGGCAAGCCCCACCAGCCCCGCGCCCGGCCCAGCCTGACAGGGAAAGATTGTCGCCTCCTGCCCGGTCTGCACAGTATAGACGCGCCCGACATAGGCGGTGAACTCGGCTACCTCTCCCTCCGGGACGAGACTGATGACACAGCCGCCCCACCCCGCGCCGGTCAACCGGGCGCCGGCCACGCCATTCACCTGGCGGGCGGCTGCGGCCAGCGTGTCCAACTCCGGCGTGCTGATGCAATAGTCTGTGCCCGCGCTCTGATGGGCTTCATCCAGCAACTGGCCGACCCGTACAATATCGCCCCGATCCAGCGCAGAGATGGTCGCCAGCACCCGATGATTCTCGCTCCAGACGTGACGGCAGCAGGCCCGCACCCGCAGGGGTGCGTCGTCGGGCACATTGGGCAGATCGCCCAACGCCACGCCTTCCCCCTTCAACTCCGCCACGCTTGCCACCTCGGGCAGGAGCGCTTCCAGACCGCCCCACGGCTCGTCTTCCACGTCCCGCAGATGGGTGATGGCCGGATAGACCCGGCGCAGGAGAGCGACCCCGGCCCGGCAGGCCGCCACCCGCTGGTTAAACTCGTTGCGGGTGTTGGTGTGGCGCACGCCGCTGTCCATCACCAGCAGCCGGTAGCCAGCGGGCAAAGGGATGGGCCGGGAGAGAAAATCGCCCTGGGCATCCGGGCGGCAGTCGAGAAAGAGGGCGTGTCCCCGCTCGGCCAGCAACGCAATAAACTGGTCCATAATCCCGCCCCGGGTGCCCACATACCACTCGGCGTCGGAGCAGAGCCGGGCCATCTCTGCCCCCTGCCAGTCCCATCCGGCAAAGTGGGCAAAGGCGACCGCCATAGCCACTGTCAGGGCGGAGGAGGAGCTGACCCCCGCGCCCCGGGGCACGCCGTAGGGTGGCGCGGCGCTCACCAGCCCATCGAAGCCGGGCACGGGCTTACCCAGCAGCCGGGTCAATTCCTGGGCCGGGCCCCGGGCGTAGTTGCTCCAGTCCCCGATTGGTGCGCTGGGGATCGTTGCGCTGACGGAAAAAGTGCCGGGCGAAAATTTACCCTCCACATTCTTCAGCCGCACCTGCCCATCAGGGCGCGGCCGGGCCAGGAGCAACGCATCCCTGTCCAGGGCCACGGGCAGGACGTAGCCGTGATTGTAGTCTGTGTGTTCACCGATGAGATTGACCCGCCCCGGTGCGCGGAAGATGTGGACCGGGCCAGGGCCATAGGCTTCCCGGAAACGCTCCAACCCGGCGCGATAGCGGGCCGATTGCTGTTCGGCAGTCGGCCCGTAGATTGATTCCAGATGGGCTACGAATTCAGTCATTCAAAATATCCCGATGTGTGATATGCGTTTCCAGCAGGCTGTGGGAAAGGCAAGAAATAGAAGGCGGGTGACGCGGAACGGGCTGATTGTCGCGGATAGAATCGAGAAAAAACCCGGCTTTTTCCGTACTTTT
>JAHDWH010000381.1 GCA_023384455.1 Caldilineaceae bacterium
GGGAGGGTCGATTCAGTCCCCTCCCCAATGTGGGGAGGGCTGGGGTGGGGTTGGACTGCCCGTTGCAGACCGGCGAGGAGACCCCCTCCCAGCCTCCCCCGCTGCGGGGGAGGGGCTGATGCAGTTTCCCCCTCAAATTGGGGAAGGGTCGATTCAGTCCCCTCCCCAATGTGGGGAGGGCTGGGGTGGGGTTGGAACATCCGCAACAGTCCGGCCAGCCCCCCGCTCCAAATTAGCAGCAGCCCCGGCAGGGCCACCATCGCATAGCGGGCGTTAAATTTGGGCGTGAAGGAGGCGAGGGTGAGGACGGCGGCGATGGGGATGAGAAGGAGGAGGAGGGGGTATTGGATAGTACGTATTGCGTATTGCGTATTGCGTATTGCGTATTGCGTGAAACGGGAGGGTTGACTTTCTGTCACCCTGTCACCCTGCCACCCTGTCACCTGCCCTCTGTCACCTACCGCCTGCCCCACCAGCGCCGCTAATGTGACCGCGCCGTACATCCACAGCAGCCGGGTGGCCGGACCTTCGAGTACCGTCTCGCCGCTGGTGAAGCGGATGGCAATCGCGCGCAGAGCTTCCCACAGCTTCAGGCTGCCCTCCCAATAGCTGGCGTCTACATCCAGCCGGGTGAAGAGGTTGCCCAGCCAGGGCGCGTAGAGGAGGAGGACGGCGGCGTTGGCGAGAAGCCAGGGGAGGGTATTGGGTATTGGGTATTGGGTATTGGGTGAAACGGGAGGCGTGAAACGTGAGATATGGGACAAATCCAGCAGATAAGCGATATTTATCGCCAGGAGGAGAAAGGCGGCGAAGTAGTGGGTGTAGAGGCTGGCGACCGCGGCGAAGACGTAGACCGTCCATAACAGCCAGGGCCGACCGGGAGAACTCTTTTCTCCCTGCCCCCTCTCTGCCGGAGCCGCCTGTTCACCCCCGCCCCAATACGCAATACGCAATACGCAATACCCAATCCCTATCCCCAGCGCCACCAGCAGGCTGTACATCCGCGCTTCCTGGCTGTAATAGAGCAGCAGGGGATGCAACGCGGCCAGCAGCCCGGCCAGCCTACCAGCCAGGCGGCTGCGATTCCAGCGAATGGTCAGGGCTGAAAGCAGGGGCACAATCAGCAGGCCAAAGAAGACCGATGGGAAGCGCAGACTCCACTCCCCCCACCCGGCCAGCCGTCCCCAGCCCGCCAGCAGCGCGTAGTAGAGAGGGGGCTGAATATCATCCGCCGTCCACCGGGTCAGCGAGGCCAAGTCGTATTGGGCCACAATCGCGGAGACGCCCTCGTCGTACCAGAGGCTCTGGGCGTCCAGTTTGTAGACGCGCAGAGCAAAGGCGCTGAGGATCAGCGTCAGGAGGGCAATGCGAAAAACATTGGAGGAAAAACTAGGCATCCCGGTTGACCTGAATAAAAGCGGGGATGCGGACGAAATACGGACTGCTACGCACAGCAAACTCTCCCCACACTTTGGCACAGTATATCACACCCCACCGTCGATCTGAGACCCGCGGGGTTTGACCGGTGCGTCCCTGAATGTGGGCAACCGATTCCGGGAATCGACCAGGCGATCTCCGGTAGGGAAAGTTCGTTTGGAATCAGCAACCCTACCGTTGATCTGAGACCCGCGGGGTTTGACGGAGAGGCCCGCGCGTGATTTACTATAAAGACGCGCGTCTGCCTTTTGGAAAAGGGAGCAGGACGCCAACCCTCGAACAGAATTGCACACCGATTGGAGCATCGAATGGAGAAAATACGCTGGGGTATCCTGGGCACGGGCCGCATCGCCGGTGACTTTGCCCGGGGACTAACGGCAGTCGAAGACGCAGAACTGGTGGCCGTCGGCTCGCGCAGCCCAGAGTCGGCCAACGCCTTTGGGGATAAATTTTCTGTGCCCACCCGCCACGCCTCTTATGAAGCGCTGGCCCAGGACACAAACGTGGATATTGTGTATATTGCCACGCCCCATTCCCTGCACAAGGAAAATACGATTCTCTGTCTGGAAGGCGGACGGGCCGTCCTCTGCGAAAAGCCCTTTGCCATCAACACCGGCGAGGCCGAAGAGATGATCGCAGCATCCCAACGCACGGGTCTCTTTTTGATGGAGGCCATGTGGACCCATTGCCTGCCCCATATGCAGGAGATTGCCCGGCTGATCGCAGACGGCGCGATTGGCGATATTCAGGTCATTCAGGCCGACTTCTGCTTCCGCTCGAAGGTGAACCCGGCCAGCCGTCTCTACCGTCCGGAGTTGGGCGGCGGCGCGCTGCTGGATGTAGGCGTCTATCCCGTGGCCCTGGCCTACCGCTTTCTGGGCCAGCCCGATGTTGTGCGCACCTGGGCGCATTTGGGCACAACCGGCGTGGATGAAAACGCCGGTATTCTCTTTGGCTACAATAGCGGCAGTCTGGCTATGATGACTACTTCTGTGCGGGCCAACACCAGCCACATCGCCCGCATCTCCGGATCGGCGGGCGAGATCGTCATCCACGAGCGCTGGTGGGGACCGTCCAGCTTCACCCTGCGCCGGGACGGCCACGAAGCCCAGGAGATTCACCCGGAGAGTGTGGGCAACGGCTGGAACTACGAAGCCGTCGAAGCGGGCCGCTGTCTGGCTGCCGGTCTCACCGAAAGCCCGATTGTCCCCCACGCCGACACTCTGGCCGTTATGCGCCTGCTGGATGGCCTGCGCGCCGAGTGGGGTCTGCGCTATCCGATGGAATAGAGGGATAAGGGATTGGGGACTGGGACGACAATTTCCAGTCTCCAGTCCCCAATCCCCGATCTCTGACACAACCAATCATCCCCTCTCTTTTGGAGAATTCAACAAATGGACTACGGAAAAGTACCCGGTATCGACAAACCCATCTCTCGTCTGGTGCAGGGCACTGTGATGCTGCACACCAGCCATCTGGACGAAGATTTCGCCCTGTTGGATGCGATTTGGGAAGCAGGCGGCACAACTTTTGATACAGCCCACGGCTATGGCGGTGGGGAATGCGAACGCAGTTTGGGCGCGTGGATCAACAGCCGGGGCAACCGGGAGCAGGTGGTGATTCTGGGCAAAGGCGCGCACCACAACCGGGACCGCCAGCGGGTCACGCCCTTCGACATCACCAGCGATCTCCACGACTCCCTGGCCCGGATGAAACTGGACTTCATCGATCTCTACGTCCTGCACCGGGACGATCCCACCCAGCCCGTCGGCCCGATTGTGGAGGTGCTGAACGCGCATCACAAAGCGGGCAAGATCGGCAGCTTTGGCGGCTCCAACTGGACACCGGCCCGCCTGGCCGAGGCCAACGCCTATGCCGCGGCCAACGGGCTGAAGCCCTTCGTCGTCAGCAGCCCCAACTTCAGTATGGCCGTGCAGAAGGAATCCCCCTGGGATAACTGCCTGAGCATCGCCGGGCCAGAGGCCGCCGCAGACCGGGCCTGGTACAAAGAGCAGAAGATGCCCCTTTTTGTCTGGTCGAGCCTGGCCGGTGGCTTCCTCACAGGCCGCTTCCGCCGGGACAATCTGGACACATTCAGCGGCTATAACGACGAACTGGTGGTGCGCTGTTATTGCACCGAAGAAAACTTTGGCCGCATCGACCGGGCCGAGGAGATCGGCAAGGCCAAGGGGCTGACCCTGCCCCAGATTTCCCTCTCCTATGTGCTGCACAGCGGGCTGGATGTCTACGCGCTGGTGGGCACACGCACGGGCGCTGAATTCCGCGAAAACGTCCACGCCAGCCAGGTGAAGTTGAGCGCAGACGAAGTAGCCTATATCAACGGCGGGGCGTAAGGGCTTGTCAAAGAATAACTTCCCGTTTTGGTGCGTCGCACTGTCCAGAT
>JAHDWH010000039.1 GCA_023384455.1 Caldilineaceae bacterium
CTCCCCATTCTAGGGAGGGAACTGGATCGACTCCTCCCCCACAGTGGGGGAGGTGGGTAGGGGTGAGCAGTTACGCTGTGGCTACCCGGACAGTGCGGCCGCGTGCCACAGGCTGCGCACGGCTGGAATGGCCTGTCGAAAGCCCTCTTCGCCGGTTTTGCTGCCCTCTTCCACACTCAACCAGCCATCAAAGCCGTGTTGGTGAAAAAGGCGGAAGATGGCTGCCAGAGGGGAGACGCCGCTGCCCGCAACCGTCGGCTCGAAGACGCCTTTGCGGGCCATATCCGCGGCGTGGATCACCGCCACCCGGTCGATCACCTGGGCCAGAATGGGCAGGGGATCTTCGCTGTTGACCAGATTGTTGGCAGTGTCAAAGAGCAGTTGCAGACCGCTGCCTGCTGTCCGGCCCACAATTTCCAGGTAGATGTCGGCGGGCAAAGAAAAATCGTAGTGGGTCCACCCGTAGCCGATGGTGTGGTTTTCGTAGGCCAGAACAATGCCGGCGGTCCGGGCCTCCTCGACACAGGCGGTCAGCCCGGCACAGGCCCAGGCGATGCCCTCGTCCCGCTGCACCCCGGGGTGATTCTGCCCGGCAGTCACCCGCAGATAGCCTACGCCCAAATGGGTGGCCGCTTCGATACAGGAGCGCAGTTCGTCGGCCTGGGCGGCGCGCACAGCCGGGTCCGGGTGGGTAAAATCGGTGTATGTCACCAGCATTGGAATAGCGACACCCGCGTCTTCGGCCTGGCGGCGCAAGGGGGCCAGGGAAGTTGCATCCCGCCCGGGCAGGTGGGCTACGCTGATGTCGGCTCCATCCAGCCCTAATTCGGCGGCAAAGCGAAACCAGTCGGCCAGGGAGCGACGACCAGCAGACAGGTCCGCATAGAGGGAAACGGGCAGGCAACTCATCCGCATAGGCTATTGCCTCCGGTCAATGCCAGCCGTCTCGAAAGCGGCGGCGAGGGTGGCATAGGTCTGGCTGGCAGCCAGCAACGGGTCGTAATTGGGCCGCCGCTGCACCATCACACTCACTTCGGCGGAAATATAGCCCGTATAGCCGTAGCGCTGCATGGCGTGGAGATAGGCCACGTAGTCGAAGATACCTTCGCCGGGGATGAGGAATTGATGGTTGGGGGCGCGCCCGGTCTCGTCCTTTACGTGGGTATGCACCGCGTGTGGGGCCATTGTGGAGACCGATTCCTCGATGCTGAAGCCCATCACATTGAAATGGCTGATGTCGAAGTTGACTTTGACGTTGGGCAAGCCCACCAGTTGGATCAATTCCACCATCTTTTGGGGTGTGTCCACAATCGAGCCGACGTGGGGTTCCATAGCAATCGTCACACCTCTGGTCTGGGCATATTCGGCCAACTCCTGGGTGCGCTCTACCAACTGCGCTTTGCGGCTCTCCCATTCGTCGGGCTGGCTGCCGGCGGTAGTGTCGATGGCGGGCGGGCCGTCGGGTCCGGCCCAGTCAACCGCCAGGTCGATGGTCTGTCGGAGTCGTTTCAGATTGGCGGCGTGGGTTTTGGCGTCTGTTTCCATCAGGCTGGTGTGACCGGCGATGGCGGGCAGGCCCAACCCGTGCTTTTTGAGCAGTTTGAGAATGCGCCGCCGCTCGCTCTTTGTCAGGCTGCTCAGCTCTGTGCTGTAACCGGGAATCACAGTCAATTCCACACCGTCGAACCCCAGTTCGGCCAGATGGGCGAGGGCCACATCGACCGGAACAGTGGGCATTCCCCACGTGCTATATCCCAACTTCATTGTTGTTTTTCCTTCATTGCAGAGAGTCAGCAAAAAGAGTCAGCAGTCGCCAGTCCAAAGTCGGGCCTGGCAATCGTTCGGTCAACCGGGAGTGTAACTGTTCAGTGACAACACCCTACCCCTCCCCATTCCAGGGAGAGAACTGGCTCGACTCCTCCCCCAAAATGGGGGAGGTTGGGTGGGGGTGAGCAGTTACTCCCAAGAAAACCCTATCCTTCTATTGTACGAAGCAAAGCAGGAAAGTGCAAACAGAACCCCCAGATTGATTTTTGTTTTGCATAGGCACTTTGCATCTGCTTGCCATTTGACGGACAATTGACGCAGTTGGCCTGTGCTCCGTACCAACACCCACATACACCCACCTACACCAGACGAGAGAGTGTTATGAACAACAGACCCTATCGAATGATCCAAGTCGGCACGGGCGGTCAGGGCCGGGCCTGGTGCAGTCGTTTTCTGCCCCCCAACATTGCCGATGGCCGCATAGAAGTGGTGGCCGCGGTGGATATGAACCCGGCCGCGCATAGCAACGCCCAGGAGCATCTGGGCCTGTCGCCGGAGCAGTGCTACACCGACATCCGCCGGGCTTTTGCCGAGAACCCAGCAGATTTCTGCACAATCGTCACGCCGCCCGCCTTCCACGAAAGCGTGGTGGATCTGGCCCTGGAACACAATCTGCACATCCTTTCCGAGAAGCCCATCGCCGACACAATGGCGGGCGCGGTGCGTATTGCGGCCAAAGTCAAAGCTGCGGGCAAAAAGATGGGGGTGACAATGAGCCATCGCTTTGACCAGGACAAGACGACCCTGCGTAATCAACTCCGTTCCGGGCGGCCCGGTTCCCTGGACTATCTGGTCTGCCGTTTCACCTGCAATATGCGCCGCTTTGGGGATTGGGGCGCGGCCTTTCGCCACACAATGCACGATGCGCTGATGATCGAGGGCGCGGTGCATCATTTGGACATTCTGGCCGACTTGGCCGGAGCCAAGTGTGCGACGCTCTACGCGCAGACGTGGAATCCCCCCTGGGGCGAGTATGGCAGCGGTTCCCAGGGCCAGGTGATGATGACCTTTGAGAACGGTGTGCGCGCCACCTATGAAGGGGCCAAGACGAACGCGGTGGGTCTCAACGGCTGGGGCCAGGAATACTTTCGTGCAGAGTGCGAGCACGAAACGCTGATTCTGGACCGGCGGCGGGTGGAGCGCTTTGTCTACGAGCCGAAGGTCTACAAGCGGGAAGGCGAAGGGGAAGAAGTGCCGCTGCTGGAGCAACCCAAATGGATGAACACCTGGCTGGTGGCCCAATTCCTGGATTGGCTGGACGGCGGACCGGCTATGGAGACGAATATCGAAGACAATCTGCAATCGGTGGCGCTGATCTTTGCCGCTATCAAGAGCAGTGAGACAGGGCAGCCTGTGCAGGTGCAGGAATTTCTGCGCCAGGCGCAGGCCGCGTTGGGGTAACGCTGTCAAGAGCGCAGAAGATGGAAATGCTGTGTCCTGGACTGCTGCGCCGAGACGGTCCGCCCGGAGAAGATTGGGTAGTTGCCAGCCGGGGCAGACTCCTTTTGTCGGCTGCCCCGGCTGGGTTGACGATTGGGCTTTGCTTGCCCTGCGATTCAGCCACAATGCTTGACACTCCGCGTTAGGAGATGTATGCTTACCGAACACATTTTGCGACACTATTCCCTCTGTGTGGCCCTCCCATTCACTTCTGCATTGGCAGGGGATGGCATTTTCCCGTTCTTACCTCATTTTACATTTTTTACGTAGGGCTGATTCGGCTGTTTTTGCACGCGTTTTCGGTACGATTTTCCGTAACTGTTCAGCCACCCCACCCTACCCCTCCCCATTCCAGGGAGGGAACTGGAGCAACTCCTCCCCCACAGTGGGGGAGGTTGGGTGGGGGTGAGCAGTTACGATTTTCCTTTGTGGAGGCTTCCGATGGTACGTACATTTCCTTATGCCCGAACCGTACGCTGGCTGCTGGTGGTTGCAACTGCGCTTCTGCTCTCTGTCAGCCGACAGAGCGGCGCGATCGTCCAGGCAGGATTCCTGGCCCAGCTACCTGCCGCGACAGAGGCAACCACCCACGTGCTCAGCTATCAGGGCCGTCTGGCCGATCCGGCTACGGGCGCGCCCAAAGCGGACGGCAGCTATTCGATGACCTTTCGCATCTATGACGCGGCCACGGCCGGCACAACTCTGTGGACGGAAATCAAAGATGTGACAGTCAGCAAAGGATTATTCTCCACTCTTTTGGGTGATACGGCCGCGCTGGCTTCCACAATTTTTGATGGCAATGATCGCTGGCTGGGGGTCAAAGTCCTTTCGGATACAGAGACGACCCCGCGTATGCGTATGGCCTTTGTGCCTTATGCGTCCTGGTCGATCAATGCTGGCAACCTGGGCGGGCAGAACAGCGCGTTCTATCGCAATGCCAATAACCTCAACGCGGGCACCGTAGCCGATGCCCGCATCGCTGATTTTGTTACCCGGGATACTGAAGTGATGGGGATTGTCACGGGGGCAGATGGCACGGGGTCTGGCCTGGACGCGGATTTTTTGGATGGACAGAGTTCAGCTGCATTTGCAGCGGCCAGTCATAACCACAGCGGCGCTAATATTACGTCTGGCACGGTCGTCGACGCCCGTATCGATCCAGCCATCGCACGGGACAGCGAAGTGATGGGGATCGTCACAGGTTCGGACGGCGCGGGGTCAGGGCTTGACGCGGATGCACTGGATGGGATGGATTCACTGGATTTTGCCAAATCGGGCCATGCCCATTCCGCAGGAGATATCACAGCGGGCAATCTGGCTACTGACCGGTTTTCAGCATTGGCCGATCTCAATGCGGAGGGTTCCATCGGGGCCGGGGCAGGACAGGTGGCCCAGGGGTCTCATACCCATACGGGTCTGCCGGTTCAATTCAATACGATTGATTCTACCTGTCTGGGTAACATAAGTTTTGGTACAACCTTCACAAAAGTGGCAAATATCGGCAGTTTTACAAAGGTTCATACTGCTTCCACTATGGAAGTTATTTTCAATGGACGAATTGCTGTGATTACCTCTTTGTCTGGCAGTGGGGCACGTTTTGAGTTGAGAGTGGACGATACGGTTCCCACCGTGGGGCGTGGGCGAGCGAGTTTCAAAGCTTCTGAGGTAGGCAGCGATGGAAGGTGGGTAACAATGACCGGATTCTGGGCTGGTCTGGCCGCCGGAAGCCATACGGTCAGTATGTGGGTGGCAGCGTCCAGCGGAACGGGTAATGGCGCGATGCTCGATCCAGGCTGCTGGAGTTCAGATGTTGTGATCACCAAAGAATATATGGACTAATACGTCCGCTTTACACGACCTATTTGCGAGGAATTATCTGTGAATCGGATTCGGAAGCTATCCTACGTGATAGGGATTTTTCTAGCGATTGCGCTGACTGGTGCGGCGTTGGGACAAATCTCTACCAACTTTGACCTGCGCTGGTGGGCGCTTTCCAGCGGTGGCGATGCGCGTCAATCGACTAACTACCGGATTGATGACTCGTTGGGCCAAATCGTCGATGCGGCCGTCAGTGGCAACTATCGGGTAGAAAGCGGTTTTGCGGGCGGTGCATCCACACCCGCGGCCACACCCACCCGCACACCGACAACGGTCAATACCAGCACGCCGACACCGACTCGCACGGCCACACCCACCCGCACGCCGACAACGGCCAACACCAGCACACCGACACCGACTCGCACACCGACAACGGCCAACACCAGTACACCCACACGAACTTCGACACCGACGACTGTGCCAACCGGGGGTGACAGCTTTGAGATCGACGACACCTGTGCCCAGGCCAAAGGTATCAGCATTGATGGCGGCGGGCAGAGCCACAATTTCCACGTGGGGACAGATGTGGACTGGGTGAAATTCACCGCCCAGGCCAACAAAACCTATATTATTCAGGTGGAAAATGTGGGGAGCAAAGCCGATGCGGTCATCTTCCTCCACGACACCTGCGCCAGCGACCCGGCTACCTCTGGCAACAACGCTTTCGGCTCCACCGTGCGTCTGGAGTGGGACTCTGTAAAAAACGGCGACTATTTCATCCGCCTGCAACAGTTCGACGGTACACTCTTTGGCGCACAGGCCAACTATACGATTGCGGTGGCAATCGACAATGTGCCGCCCTCTGCGCCCACCAATCCCCGCTGTGTCTCCATCGACGCCACAACTGTTGGTGTGCAGTGGCGCAAAAGCCCGGAACGGGATGTGCGGAAATACCGCATCAGCTACAGCAACCTGAGCGGCACCTTCGCAGGCTCGGAGGATGTGGATGGGGCCGAGACCACCTATTATGAGTTGGGCAGTTTGACTACAGGCAGCAGCTACCGGATGAGCGTACAAGCCCTGGACTTCTCTGCCAATAAAAGTCCGGAGTCTGGGGAAGTCCAGTGCATTGCCCAAACGCCGGTGGACGCCACCCTGCCCAGTCTGGTCATCCAGCAGCCGACCAGTTCGTCCACCTATACCACCACCGCCGAGAAGATCACCCTGACCGGTCTGGCCGCGGACACGGGCAGCAACCTGAGCCGGGTACGGGTGCAGAATGTGACCAAAGGCGGCGAGAAGTGGGATTACACCCTGAGCGGGGCCAGCGATACCTGGCGGGTGGAGGATATGGAGCTGGGCGCGGGAGACAACAGCATCAGCGTCAGAGTCTATGACGAGGCGGGCAACAGCGCGGAGCAGACTGTTCTTGTAAAGCGGCTGGGCAACAGCCCTGGCGCGGTGATTATCATCGCCGGCCACAACGAGACTTTTGGCTTGCAGACGAATATCTACAACTCTACCAACCGGGCCTACCGCATCTTCGAAAGCGCTGGCTTTACCGACGACGACATCTATTATCTGGCCCCGGTGGCCCAGGACGCGGACAAAAACGGCGTGGCCGATGAGGTAGACGCCACGGCCAGCCCAGCCGCTTTCCAGCAGGCAATTACCGTTTGGGCCAAGACGAAAGTGGGGCCGAACAAACCCCTCTTTATCTATATGATGGACCACGGGCTGGCCGACAAATTCTGTATCACTGGCTGCGCTGGGGCCAACAGCATCACACCAGACGAGATGGACGGCTGGCTGGACACCCTGGAAAGCCAGTCGGGGGTCACGGAGGTGACAGTCGTCTACGAGGCGTGTGTGTCGGGCAGTTTTATCCACCGCCAGGGCGGCGGTGTGGGGGACAGCATCAGCAAACCGGGGCGGGTGATTATTACGTCTACCGGTTTCAACAACAACGCCTACGCCTCGGCCCAGGGCGCTTATTTCTCGGATGCCTTCTTCTCTTGTGTGGCGGACAGCGGCAATCTGAAAGCCTGTTTCGACCAGGGCAAGGCCGCGGTGACGACGACCGGCGTCAACCAGACACCCTTCCTGGACGACAACGGGGATGGGGTCTACAACCCCGTGGGAGATGGCAGCGTGGCGGTGAACCGCCATGTGACCCGCTTCTTCAGCTCCGTGCGCCCGGTTATCGCCAGTGTGGATGTGCAGAAGAATGGGGCGAATGGAGTTCTCAGCGCCACAGTGGAAGAAGGGGCTGAACAGACGGAACTGGTCTGGGCGGCTATTTATGGGCCAACCTTCCAGGAACCGGCGGATGTGACCATCAATCTGAATGTGCCCGCGCTGAAATTGGAGCCGGTGGCCGGGCAACCGGGCAAATTTAGCGTCAACTATACGAATGGTTTTGTGGATCCCGGCGACTACCGCATCATCTTCTACGCCCAGGACCGGCTGGGGCTGAATGCAGTCCCGGTTTCGCCCGGCCAGCAGCAGCTTTTCCTGCCATACATCAATCGGTAGCTGTAGGTGCGGTTTTGAACCGCACAGAGCAGGGGAAGCCGTCAACGTGCGGTTGGAAACCGCACCTACGGAAATACAAAGAAGTCAACTGTAGGTGCGGTTTTGAACCGCACAGAGCAGGGGAAGCCGTCAACGTGCGGTTGGAAACCGCACCTACGGAAATACAAAGAAGTCCAGGCAAAATGATGACATCCAACCTTCCTGTTTCCCATACATCCTCCCAACGACGCCAGGTGACCCCGCTCTGCGGCGCGGCGCTTGTCATCTTCTGCCTGCTGGCTATCTTCTTCTGGACAGTTGGACAAGACGCAGCCCAGGCAGCGCCCGACGCTGGGCCAGACCTGACGGTGGAGATCAGCCTCGACCCGCCGGTTCCCGCCGATGGGCAGCAGGTGACCATTCGTTTTATCGTGCGCAACAAAGGCACAAGTTCGACGGCTGGGGGCTTCACAGCCTATCTCTACGTGGACCCGGTGGATCGTCCGCCCACCCTTGCCACGCCAGGACGCTCCTACGGTTTTGCCGCGCTGGGTGCAAGCGCGTCGGCTCAGGGCGAGCGCACCCAAACCATCAGCGGCAAAGGCTGCAATCACATCATTTATGTCTGGGTGGATCGGGACAATCAGATCGCCGAGGAGAACGAGCAGAATAATCTCATCGCCCTGCCCTTCTGCGTGGGGGTAGAGTGCGAGGTGGACAGCCACGAGAACGACAACCAGTGCAGCGCGGCCAACTGGATCTTTGAGGGCGCGACCGAAGCCCGCTCCTTCTGTCACCCCACGGATCGCAACCTGACCGACGAGGATTGGATCAAATTCACAGCGCTGACCGAAGTCACCTACACCCTGGCCGCGTCGAATGTGGGCCAGCACGCCGCACCCCAGATTGCCCTGCGCAGCGCGTGCGGCGGCGCGGAGATTGCCAACGGATTGACCAGCCTGGCCTGGCAACCCCCGGTGGCGGGGGTCTACTACGCCCGGGTCCAAAATAGCAGCGGGTTGCAAGGGCCGCTCACCGCCTATAGCCTGACCCTGACCAGCGCGACTGGGCTGACCGATAATTACGAACCGGACGACACCTGCGCCACGGCCCGGGAGATTCCCACAAATAACACCAAACAGACCCGACTTTTCCAAACACCGGGGGATACGGACTGGCTGCGCTTTACCACAAAAGCCGGGGAGAGCTTCGCAGTTGTCAGCAGCGGCGCGGGGGTAGGGGTCAACCCGGTCATTACCCTTTATAGCTCTTGCAACCAGAGCCGCAGCAGCGCCAGCGTAGCCCAAAGCGTAAACCGGGTGGAGGCCAGCAGCCCCGGCGACCAGATTTACTATGCCCGCATTACCAACCAGAACCCCAACCGTTTTGGTTCCAGCGCTACCTACGATATCGCGGTGCTGGCTTCCACCTGTGTCAGCGACGACCAGGAGGAGGATGACAGCTTTGCCCAGGCCCGCCCGGTCACTGTCGGCGCGCCGGCCCGCACCCATAACTTCTGCCCGGCCGGGGAGCAGGACTGGGTGCGCTTTACAATGACCGCCACACAGGTCTATGTGCTGCGCACCAGCAATCTGGGCTTTGCCGCAGACACAGTGCTGACTCTGCACGACAGCCAGGGCAACCAACTGGCAACCAACGACGATTATGACTACGTGCGGGCCTCGCGCATCGTCTTCGAGCCATCGGTCAGCGGGGAGTACTACGCGATGGTACGTCACCGCCACCCGGAAGCCGCGGGGCCGAACACCAATTACGACTTTGCGGTGGAGACCGGTTTCTGTACCCTGGACGGAGGCGACGGCAACAATGGGGACAACGGACCGGGTGATGCCGCACCTCTGACGGCCAACACAACACCCCAGGCCCACAACTTCTGCGCCAACCCTCTCTCTGGCAGCCAGGGGGATCAGGACTGGCTGCGTTTTCCCGCCACCGCCGGCGGTGTCTATCGCATCTCGACCAGCAATCTGGGGCTGAACAGCGACACCTTTCTGCGTCTCTATGACCGGGATGGCAAAAGCCTGTTGGCAACCAACGACGATACAGGCAGCGGACGCTCGGCCACAATCGTCTTTACCCCGACGGTTTCCGGCGACTACTTTGTCCAGGTGACCCAATTCAACTCAGCCGTTTTTGGCCGGGAGACCGATTACAACGTCGAATTGCAGGCGAATATCCCGCCCACACCCACGCCCACGCCCACCGCCAGCCCGACGCCCACACCCACGCCCACGCCCCTGCCCACAGTGGACCCCTCGGGCGTGCGCACACTGATCGTCACCAACCGGCAACGGCTGGAAACGCTCTACGGCACGAGCCGGGCCAGCGGGGTGATGGTGAAGCTCTTTAGCCTGGCGGATCATCCCCGGGTGGAGGGCGCTGTTCTGCTGGTGGAGAACAATCCGTCGGTAGCCGCGGCCTACGCCGCGTGGACGGCCAGCCCGGCGTCTCTTGCGGACACTACGCTGGCCAATGGGGTAGCCGCGGCTGTACGGGCCACTATTCTCTCCTTTGCCGCCAACGCCCCCCAACTGGAATATCTGGTCATCGCAGGTGATGACCGGGTGATCCCTTTCCGTCGGGTGGCCGAGGGCACCCTGGCCCAGCAGGAGGCGGACTACGCGACCGACGTGACCGCCAACACTACCACTGCCGCGGCCCTGGCCCAGAACCAGATTCTGACCGACGACTATTACGCGGACAAAGAACCCAGCACCTGGAGTGGGGGCGAACTCTATCTGCCCGACTATCCCATCGGGCGGCTCATCGAAGATCCAGAGGAGATTATCGCCTTCATCGAGAGCTTTCAGGCCGATGCGGTCAACGACGTGTCCAATGTGCTGGTGACGGGCTACGACTTTGTGCAGGACAGCGCAGCCCTGATGAAGCTGCTCTTTGAGAATGACGGGATGACCACCGACAGCACGCTGATTGGTCCTCTCTGGTCCGGCCAGGCGCTGGAGCAGAAACATCTCCAGTCGGCCACCCGCTTCGACATCCACGCCATCAACGGCCACTCCACCCATATTGCTACGGGCACGCCGGACAACAACGAAGTGACCGCGGCTGAGGTGGCCGCGGCGACGACAAATCTGGCCGGGGCGCTCGTCTATGCGGTGGGCTGCCACGCCGGGCTGAATGATCCGGGGCAGTTGGACCTGCCCCAGGCATTTGTGCGCCGGGGCGCCAATTATGTGGGCAATACGGGCTATGGCTGGGGGGGCGGTGGCATTGTCTACAGCGAGGCGCTGATGCGCAACTACAGCCGGGAGCTGCTGCGGGATGCCCAGGCCACCATCGGCGGGGCACTGGTGGCGGCCAAAAACAGATACCGCCAGCAGAGCTTCTCCTTCCGGGCCTACGATGCCAAAGTGCTGATGCAGAGCACCCTCTATGGGCTGCCTATGGCGGTTGTCACCAGCGGCGGCGCGCTCAGCGATGACGACCCCTTCCCCAGCGCACAGCAGAGTTTCCAGCCTCCCTCTTCCTTTGCCGAGGTGAATACAGGGGCCTTTAGCTATGGGCTGCCCGGCTCCTTCGGCGCCTTTGGCGAAAGCAGCGGCAGCGATGGCCGATCCTACGATCTGGACGACAACGCCACCTTCAGCGCCGGCGCGCCCGTGCAGCCCCGCTACTATGCCGATGTGACCGCGCCGGCCGCGGGCCAGTTGCGGGGTGTTCTCTTTCTGGGCGGTGTCTACTCGGACGTAATCGGTTTTGATCCCCAAATCGCCCGCCCCCACAACGAATATGTGAATGAGACCGCGGAGCCAGCCTTTGGGGCCAGCGGGTGGTTCCCGGCTGTGCCTGTCTCCCTGCAAAACAGTGCGTCCATCTCGAACAGCGCCGACACCCTCGTTCTCTCGTTGGGCCAGTTCGATCCAAACTCCAACACCCAGCGGCTCTTTGACCAGATGGCCCTCAACACCCTCTACTCCTTCAGCGCGGACCAGACCCCGGCGGAGATTCTCTTTGTGGACGGTGTGCTGGACAGAGCCGCGGGCAAAGGGCGGGTGAAGGTGGACGCACAGGACGGAAGCGGGGTAAAGCGGGTAGTTCTCGCTTTCACCGATAACTCCCTGGCTGGGCCGCAAAGCTGGCAAAGCCGTGACCTGACCTACGATCCTGTGGCCGGTATGTGGACAGGTGAGATTACCGGCACAGTGCGCAGCCGCTTCTTTGTCCAGGCCGTGGATGCTGGCGGCAATGTGGCTGTGGCCGATAACAAAGGCGCCTATTATGCACTGACCGAACCCCTGCCGCTGGTCCCAGGCCGCGATTTACCCCCAGGCTTTTCGCTCTATCTGCCCTCGATTCGAGGAAAAGATTAAGGAAACTATACTTGACAAGATGACAAGATGACGGAGTGACAGGTCAAGAAATGTCAGTTTATGCCCGTGTCGAATATTGATTCCTGCTTATCTCTGCCCAGTGCAGGGTCAGTACGGCATCGGGTATAACGAAGAAGCGGATGCGATCTTCATCCGCTCAACTGTGGGTCCTATTCTTTTAGCTGAAAGGGAAACAAGCAATGTCAACCCAATCTCGCACGCGCAGTCTCTCCTTGCGTCTTTTGTGGGTCGTCTCTCTTGTGCTACTTCTGACTCTCTTTCTCTTTTCGGCTGTCTGGGCCGGGGAGGAAGAAGAACAACCGGGCGGTGCTGGCGAACCAACAACCGCCGCCGGGGCCGATGCGCCCCAAGCCACAGCCGACGATGGCGGGGACTGGGAGCTGGGTGTTCACGGCTCCGCGGGTGATCTGACTTCGGCCACCGCGGCCGAACGGACCGGTATGGGCTTCTGGCTGGCACCGGCCAGCAACTGGGTTTGGCGCTACAGTTACGCCGAATCCAGCGCCTGGGAAGAGGATTTCAAACGCGCGGCCCTGGGTGGAACCGAAAACTCGTATATCGACGCAGTGGACCTCCAATTCTATGTAGGCCACGGCTGGCCCGGCGGCTTCACCTTTGCCAACAACACCCACGACGACGGCTCTCTTGTGCCGAATGATTGCTTCCGCTCCTGGGGGGACAACGACAACGAATGGTTGGCCCTCACCTCTTGCCAGGTGTTGGCTGACTCCAATCTGTCCAACTGGGCCGCTTGTATGAACGGGCAACACCTGATTATGGGCTTTGTGACCAACGCCAGCGCCTATAACAATGCGTCCAGCACCCAGGCCTACCACTTTGGCCGCTATATCCGGCAGAACTACAGTATGCCCCAGGCCTGGTACAAAGCCTGTGACGTGGCCCAGCGGGGACGCGTCACCCGTACCCTTATCAACGAACTGGCCTGTCTGAACGACAAACCCAATCTCGGCCAGGTCTGTGCCGATTCTTTCGACACCGATGCCTGGTATCAGACCCACGCCTGCGGCACCGAGACAGCCATAGCGGTACCCACGGCAGACATCCGCACCCTGCCGGTCTTTGTTATGGCCCCCTACGGTCTGGAGGATGCCAAGTCTGACCTCCGCACACTGGGCAATATCTTCAGCATTCCGGTCAACCCGACCCTCACCGCCAGAGTGCAGGACCAGATGGCTTCGGATTACTTCACCGGCACGGCCGGCGCGCTGGCCCTGGAGCTGGACAAAGGCAGTGGGATCTTCAGCTTCTCGAATCTGGACGAACTGTGGACCGCATCCCAGGCAGAACAGGCAATGGCCGTCAACGCCGCCTCGGCCAATTACATCGACAGCGACGATGCCCGCCGTGTTGCCGACAACTTTCTGCAAACAAACAACCTGAACGGGAGCGGCGCTACTTTCTACGAGGTGATTTCCGACACCATCTCCAGTTCCATCGACACTTCCAATCTCACCAGGGCTGCTTTGATGGTAGCCCAGATGGATGAAACACCGCTGCTCTGGCAGGTGATCTACTCCCGACGACTGACGGCAACGGTCGTCAGCGCGGCGGGCGTTGCCGCCGAGATCGAATTTTCGGTGGTGGGGCCGGGGGCCAAGCAGAAGGTCTATGTGCCTATTACAGCCGCTGTGGGCGCGGCCAGCCTGCTGGAAACAATGCCCGTTGGCGTGCAGGGCGGCTGGCGTGAGGTTGCACCTGCGATCAACGCGGCCACGGGCGACGCACTCTCGGTGGCTATCCTGACCGCAGAGCAGGTGAAGGCTCTCTATCTGGACCTGCCCGACGACGTTACCCTTAACGACGTTCCCCTGGACGTGACGAAGCGGGAGATTGTCAGCCACACCATCGCCTACTGGGAGGAGGCCAGCGGCGTAAGCCAGGGCCAACTGATCCCGGTTTATGAGTTGAAGGTCAATATGACCGAACGCCAAAGCCAGGCAGTGGTCGAGGAATTTGTCTACGTCCCGGCCAGCCAACTCTATATGCGCCCCCTGGCGCGTATCATCGACGCGCCGACAGGACCCATTATGGCCGGCACAGCGATTACCTTAACTGCGGCCGATGCCACCCAAACCCTGAAGAGCCTGAATGTTGCCAACTATGACATTGTGCTGGGCAACGGCGACTACTCCTACCAGTGGTTCCTGGATGGGGAAAAGATCGGCGATGGGCGCGTGCTGAGCAACTTCGTTGTGCCCAACAGCGCAGACCCCCGGGAGATCAGACTGACCTTCGAACTCCGGGTGACCGATATTGCCAGCCCCAACGAATCCGTGTCTACGGATCGTCTGGCATTGGCCGGCAGCCTGGGCCTCTACCTACCCTCGATTAGTCGGTAGGGGTAACTACTCAGGCTCAGGGTGCGACGCACTCGCCCCACTCATTTTGCAGTGGAATCTACTCCTGGCGAGTGCGTCGCACCCTGAGTAATTACCGGTAGGGGTAAAATTACTCAGGTGCATCACATCCCGAGCCTGAGCAGGTACCATTCTGGATTGAAACGCCAATAGGCGTGTGGTAAGAAGCAGCGGGAGGTATTTACTACATCTGGCACAAGGCGGATGTAGTAGACACCTCCCGCTGGTCTACGACAAAGGAGAAACGTCGATGGAAGATTGGCTGCGCAACGAGTGGGAGGAGTTCCGCTTACGATTGGAGAATACCGACCGTAAAGCAGCGATGGAGCAGAAGTCAGGCGCGCACTTTGGCCCCATTCACGAAGCTCTCGATCCCAGAGTAGAATCCGAGTGGCTGAACTATATTGAGGAGTTTGATCGCCAGTTTGAACAAGCCCAACGCATCCCTTTGCGTCAATTCCTGGGAGACCCGGTCGTAAAGCTTTCGGCCGATGTACCAGACGAGATGCTGGATGGGGAATTGGACGCGCTTCTGGAAATGCTGGCTGGACAGAATGTGGCAGTGGATTGCATCTGCGAAGTGGAAGACAGGGAACTCTATCGCTTTATCGTGGAGGAATTATTGGACGAAGAGATCGACGATGTACGCATCCCCGGGTCCATATGTCACTATATCTACGAAGAGTTTCACCCCAACGACATCTACGATGTGTCCGAGATGGTGCGTTCACTTATCACCGATCTTTTGCGGGGTTCGTTAGAATTTCGGGAGCATATACTCTATAATTTCAGCCGTGAGCAACTCTTTCGCTCTGACGGCCATCCCCAAAGCTGGGAGGAATTGACCCAGCACATCGACGCCTGGTTTGCCATCCGTCCCCAGGTGAAAGTCATCGAGACTGAAATAGGGGTCTGCACGGTAGATGGCGATAACGCCTACGCGGAGGCTGATGTCCGCTGGACGACCACTGCCGGCGTCATTACGCAAGGCCGCGCCACCTGCTGGCTCATCCGTAGCCCTTATGGCGGCTGGGATGTAGTGCAGGCCAGTGTGCCCGGAGTCCCTTTATAGGGAAGCGAGGCCACCTGCCACCCGCCACCCGCCCCTCTCCACATTCCCTCCACAATCCCCACATACGCTCCTAACCCGGCCCGGATAGACTTGAGCCATCACAGCAGACAAGAGGCAGCAAGCGCAGCCCGCTGTGAAGTACCGGTACAGTACACAGAGTGAACGGCTCAATTTCAACCGAATTAGGAGAAACAACCAATGAACACGCGAGTCAAGAAGTACAGTGTCATCGTCGGGGCGGCCCTGGTAGGTGTGCTGACTTTCAGCGCTATCAGCTTTGCCCAGACCCCCGACACGTCTACCAGCAGCACCCCGATTGTCGAGCGCATCCAGCAGGGCTTTCAGAATGGCTTTCAGCGGGGTGGCCCCGGTGGTCGGGGCGGGCATGGCGGGCCGGATGGTTCTGGAAAAATGGGCGAGATGCGGGGCGAGGGTCACGCAGCGCTGGCCGAGGCCCTGGGCATGACCGCCGAGGAGTTGCAGACGGCCACCCAGAGCGGCCAGACGCTTGAGGAGATTGCCGCCGAAAAGGGCGTGGACCTGCAAGCCTTTGCCCTGACCGAGGCCAAAGAACATCTGGCCCAAGCCGTAACCGATGGCAAACTGACCCAGGAAGAAGCCGACGCCAAACTGGCTGAAATCCAGACCGCCATCGAAAATAGCGAATTCCCAGGCAAGCGGGGCGGTGGATTCGGGATGCACGGGCAGCGGGGCGAACGCGACGGCGACCTGGCCGAAGCCCTGGGCATGACCCAGGAGGAGCTGCGCACGGCCATCCAAAATGGGCAGACCGTCGAGGAGGTTGCCGCCGAAAAGGGCTTTGATCTCGACGCCTTTCAAGCAGAGAAACAGGCCGAACGGCTGGCCGAAGCCCAAGAGCGATTGGCCCAGGCTGTGGAGGAGGGCAAACTGACCCAGGAGCAGGCCGACCAGATTCTGGAGCAGATGCAGAACGGCGAACGCCCGGAGTTTGGCGGACGGGGCGAACGGGGCGGTCAGCGTGGCCCCCGGGGTGGACAGAACGGTCTCCCCTTCGAACGACCGGCCAACCAGAATCGGTAAGGCGTAGTGCATAAGGTGGACAAGCCACGATTTGTGTACGGAAACGTGAAGAGGTGAAACGTGAAGACGTGAAACGTGAGAGTATGTGACGACACCTCACGTTTCACGTTTCACCGGTCTGGCCGAGGAACTAACCCATATGCGTTAGCTCCTCGCTGGTACGGAGTAAAAGCTAAAAGGTGAAGGGGGAGCGTATGCGACATACGCTCCCCCTTCACCTTTCACGCGTCAGCCGGCGATTCACGACCCTACCCGGTGAGTTACGTCCGCTTAAACGCCTTCTCCAGCTCCCCGGACGATAGCTGAATCATCGTGGGCCTGCCGTGGGGACAGGTGCGGGGGGACTGGCATTCCTCCAACTGACGCAGCAGTTCCTTCATTTCGATGTCGCTGAGAATCTGCCCGGCTTTGATCGAAGCCCGTTTGCAGACCATTTTGACCAGCCGGGCTTCCACTTCGGCCCCCACCAAATCCTGCTCCTGGGCCAGCCCCTGGACAATCTCCTCCAACACCCGGCCCGCATCCTGCCCAGCCAGCACACTGGGCACCGTGCGCACCAGCCAGGTATCCCCGCCAAAGGGTTCCACATCAAAACCGACCGCGGCCAGTTCGGGCATAAAGAGCGTCACCTGCCCGGCCAGCGCGTCGCCCAGATGGAGGGTCAGCGGGTTCAGCAGTCCCTGGCGGGGGATGCCGCCGCCAGGAGTAAAGCGCTGGGCCATAAATTTCTCGTACATCACCCGCTCGTGGGCCGCGTGCTGGTCGATCAGAAACATCCCTTCCGGCCCCTCGGCCACAATATACATTGCGCCCACCTGGCCGACGACGCGCAGGGGGGGGAGGGTAGTGGGCGCTCGCGGCGACGGTGCAGCCGGAGGCGCGGGATGGGGTGCTGGGATGATGGGGGATGTGTCTGGGGCCAGGGGGACGGGCAGGGGCGCAGATAGCGGCGCGGCATCGCGTGGCACGTAGAGGTCCATCGCCCGCTGGGTCTGGCCGGCGGCGAGAATGCTCCCCCGGCGTTCGGCCCAGCCCGGGGGCAGCCCGGCGCTGGGGGATTCCCCGGGCACGGACCAGCCGTCGGCGTCATCAGAATCGTCGCGCCCCGGGCCCATCTCAAAGCCGGGCACGCTTGCGTTCTCCACAGCCACCCGGCGCACGGCCTTTTGCACGGCGGAGAAGACCTCCCGTGCCTCCTGAAAGCGCACCTCCGTCTTGCGCGGGTGGACATTCACATCCACAGCCGCCGGGTCCAGTTCTACAAAAATAACGCCGATGGGATAGCGGCCCACAGGCAGAAGGGTGTGATAGGCCTGAATCACCGCGTGGGTCAGGCTGCGGTCCTCCACATAGCGACGGTTGACAAAGAGATCGATCCCGCCCCGGTTGGCCCGTGTCAACACCGGCAAACTCACAAAACCCGAAACCCGAATCCCAGCAATCCCTTCCTCCCTTCCTCCCTTCCCCCCTTCCTCCCCTGCCCGAAAGTCAATCTCCTTCGCAGCCCGCACCCGATCCCCACTCCCCAATCCCCGATCCCCGATCCCCAACTTCCCCACCCCCACCATCAACCGGGCATTTTCCAACCCGTAAATTTTTGCCAGCACATCGGTCACATCCCCGCTGCCCGTGGACTGAAAGAGCAGCCGCCCGTCGTTGACCAGACTGAAACGGCGTTCGGGCCAGGCCAGGGCATAGCGTTGGACAATCGACGAAATGTGGCCGGTTTCGGTAGACTCTTTGCGCAGGAATTTCTTGCGGGCCGGGGTGTTGAAGAAGATGTGCTCGACAGTGACAATCGTGCCGACGGGCATCCCCGCCGCGCCTTCGGAGACGATCTGCCCGCCTTCGGCGCGTAGCTGCGCGCCGGCCTGGGCGCTGGTGTGGCGGCTGGCCAGGGTCAGGTGGCTGACCGCGGCGATGCTATAGAGGGCTTCGCCCCGGAAGCCAAAGGTGGCGATGCGGTTGAGATCGTCAGCGGTGCGCAGTTTGCTGGTGGCGTGGCGGTGCAGAGCCAGGGAAAGTTCGTCGGCGGGGATGCCGTGGCCGTCGTCGATCACCCGCAGCAGGCGCTGGCCCCCCTCGCGAATCTCCACGCGAATCTCCCCCGCGCCCGCGTCCAGGCTGTTTTCGATCAGTTCTTTGGCAACGTTGGCCGGGCGCTCTACCACCTCGCCCGCGGCAATTTTGCCCGCCACATCCGCCGATAGGAGGTGAATGTTCATAGCCGAATTTTCTACCTGACAGGGTGACAAGGTGAAAAAGTGTCGCCTTATGCGTCCCTTTTGAGTATAGCATCTACACTGACCACTGCCAACAGTTCGCCGCCTGCCACGTCCAGCAGGCGCACGGCCACCGGCCCCACTGCTCTGTTGCTCAGTGGCAAAGTGTAGACGCCTTTTACCAGCGCGGCCTTGCCCTTGGGCGCGTCCACCAGCCCCGCCCGAAAGACCTGCCCGTCATAGGCCGGATCGATCAGCACCGCCTGCACCCTCGCCCGCCAATCCCCGGACGACTCCACCCCGGCCTGGGAAATCAGCCCGTCCATCGCCGGGCTGCGAAATGACCGAATCTCCACCCGCAGACCGCCCTCTTCTCTCGTCACAGCAACTTGCGCGTCCGCTCCCCCTGTCACCCCTTCACCCTGCCACCCTGTCACTCCCTCATCCCCCACCCGCCAAATCTCACCTGTTGCCTCCTCACCCCCCGCCACTCGCAATTCGCAATTCGCAATTCGCAACCCACTCGTCCGCACCGCCCGCCAGTTGGCATCACAGCCGATCCAGCCGCGGCCCAGTTCCCCGGCCACGGCCACAGTCGTGCCAGAGCCGACGAAGGCGTCCAGCACCGTATCGCCCGGATTGGTGGCTGTCTCGATAATCCGGCGCAGCAGCCCCGTCGTCTTTTGGGTCGGGTAGTTCACGTCCTCGCTGGGGATCGTGCCCAGGCCGGGCAGGTCCTCCCACAGATTGTCCACGGTCCGGCTGACGACGTAGCGGCTGCGCCCCCGCTTCGTCAGGTAGTATTTGATGCCGATATTGCCCCCGTTCGAGGCGTAGACCCGGCGCGCCTGTTCGTCCACAATCACCTGACCGCTGTGGGGGGCATAGACCCGCCCAGCCCGGTGCAGCTCCACCAGCTTCTCAAAGCTGTAGCTGCCCGGATGGGAGGTGCGGAAAAAGCCCTTTTCATCCTGCATAAATTGGGCCGCGGCCTCGGCCCGGCTCAGGACAATCTCCCGCCGGGGTGGATTCCAGGCGGGCTGGCCTTCCCCGGTGCGGCCAAAAATGTGGATGTAATGGGTGCTGTGGGGGAAGTAGTGGGCGTGGACCTTCGCACCGCGGGCAGTCTGGCTGCGCCAGGCAATCGTATTCAGAAAGCACTCCGGGCCAAAAATTTCTTCCAACAGCAGGTGCAGATGGCTCTGGCGGCGGTGGTCGCAGTGCAGCCAGAGTGTGCCGTTGGGGGCCAGCAACTCCCGCAGGAGAAGTAACCGCTCGGCCATAAATTGGAGATAGCCGCCGGGCGGCCAGCCGTCCGTATATTCGGTGCGCTCGCCGATCTGGACGGCTGGCTGGCCGCGCAGCCGCACCCGACTGGTCCAGGTCACGCCGGAATCGTAGGGGGGGTCGATATAAATAAGCTGGACTTTGCCCGCGTAGCCCTGGGCCAACAGCCAGGCCAGCGAATCCCGATTGTCGCCGTGCAGGAGCAGGCCGCTTTGGGCGGCGGGGAAACGTTCGACCATTCGGGCCCCGGGGGCCGCCATTTCCAACGCAAGACGCTTGCCCGGCCACTGTAAGACCGACCCCTGTGAGATCTCCGTATGGGTTGAGAGGGTAATTCGTGCTGGATTCACGGTTGACGTTTAGCCTCTGGCTTGTTATAATCGACCCACTTCGCAAAGCATATGTAATGTCTACTGTGCAATGATATCTCTGGAGAAATGAAATGAGTTATTCGCTTTTTAGCAATCGTCGTCTCTGGTTTGTGCTGGGTTTTGCCCTGCTTCTACTGCTGGCCGTCTCCTATGCCCTGACAGAGACAACCCTGGGAGCTAACTTGACAACCCTTTACCTGCCACTCATCGCCAAAGGCATCAAAATGTGTGGCACGATTCCCTGTTGAGGTAGCTGATTGCATTCTCGGATGGCCCAATCAGAGACCCGGCAGATCAGCGCAAGCCGATCTGCCGGGTCTTTGGTTGCTGGACCTTCTTCCGCAGGTCGGACTGTCAGTTCGACCTACGCGCCGCCGGTCATGGCCGGGACAAAGTGGACTTCGCTCTCTGGCCCGACTGGCTCCCGCAGCCCTTTGTGGCCCACTGCGCCATCCACGGCCACACTCAGGCCGGGGCGGATGCGGTCCTCGTCGAGGATGCGGGCGGCCACGCCAGGATAGCGCGCCTCCAGCCCCTCCACAATCGCTCGCACAGTCTCCCCCTCCACCACCACCTGGCTCTTGCCTTCGGTCAGGGGGCGGAGGAGGGCGGGAATCCAGACGACAGCCATCTTTTTCCTCTCCATTACTTCTTCTCTGCCACCGCTTCCAACACCCGGTCCGGCGACACCAGAATCGTCTCGATCATCGGCAGGTCGAGGGCCGTGGGCATCCGATAGTCGAGCAGGCTGCCGTTAACCAGCAGCCCCTTCTCGTTGTAGATGTACTCCTCGTGTAGCTGTTCAGCCACCCCACCCTATCCCTCCCCATTCCAGAGAGGAAACTGGAACAACGCCTCAGCTCTCACGTTTCACGTTTCGCGCATCACGCGCCCGCCACATCCAGCACAGCCCGCACAATTTTGTCATAGCCCGTGCAGCGGCAGAGATTGCCCGCCAACCACAGACGCACGTCGTGTTCGCTGGGACTCGGGTTCTGTTCCAGCAGGGCTTTGGAGGAAATGATGAAGCCCGGGGTGCAGATGCCGCATTGCAGGGCCGCGTGTTCCAGGAAGGCCTGCTGGATGGGGTGTAGGCCGTCGGCCTCGGCAATGCCTTCAATCGTCGTGACTGTGCGCCCTTCGGCTTCCACGGCCAGCACCAGACAGGAATTGACCAGCACGCCGTCGAGTATCACATTGCAGGCGCCGCAGTTGCCGTTGCCACAGCCCTCTTTGGTGCCGGTCATGCCCAGTTCGTCCCGCAACACTTCCAGAAGCGTCTGGCGGGTTTCACACAAGAATGTGGTTTTGTCGTTGTTGATGACGGTCTGGACCATCACTTTCTTAGCCATGTCCGTTCAGCCTCCCCAGAGAATCGACGGTCGAGATGCCCCGTGCCCGGTCGATGGCGATGCGCAATGCGCGTTTGGTCAACACACCCGACAGATGTTTGCGCTGGGCAATAGTGCCGCGCATATCATTGATGGGCTTGGCCGCTTCCCAGGCAATCTGGGCGGCCTTCTCAAAGCTCTCTTCGGAGACGGGCTGCCCGGCCAGGGCGTCGCCCGCCGCTTTGACAAAGAGCGGGGTGGGCGCCACCGCACCCAGAGAGATGCGGGCCGACTGAATCGTCTGGCCGTCGTCGCTCAACACAACCGACGCACCCACACCCACCACCGCAATATCCATTTCGTTGCGGGGGATGAAGCGCAGGTAGGCCGCGCCGAAATTTTTGACCGGGGCTGGGAATTCCAGGGCCACCAATATTTCGCCATTTTGCAGGACGGTACGCCCCGGCGCGGTGCAGAAATCTTCTACAGCCACCTGGCGTGTTCCATTTGGTCCCACAATGTGGGCGGTGACGCTGTGGATGATCAGATTGGGGATACCATCGGCAGCCGGGGAGGCGTTGCACAGATTGCCGCCCAGACTGGCCCGACCCTGCACCTGTGTCCCACCGATCAGACCGGTGGAATCGCGGAGCGCGGGATAGCGCTTTTGCACATCGGCATTTTTGTTGATGGCGTGGCAGGGAACCGAAGCCCCCAGCCAAAGACCGCCTTCGGCGCTGAAGCGAATTTCCATCAATTCAGGAATCCGCTTGAGATCGACAACGGTTGCATAACTGCGCCGGCCTTCTTTCATCTGAGTCAGCAGGTCGGTGCCGCCGCTCAGTGGCCTGGCTCGTTCGCCCCCGGCGGCCAAAACAGCGACCACCTCATCTACACTACGGGCTGAAACGAAATCGAATGCTTGCAAGGATACACCTCCTATGGGATCAGGGCGCAAGTGGGTTGATTCGATACAATCGAAGCATTCGGAAATACTTAAAGGATTGAAAGGATTGGGAACACATTGGGAATACATAAGGTTGCTGGGTGGCACTACAGACCGAAAAGCGCAAAGGCAACCGACGTTTGAAAACCGGTTTACATTTCCCGCTTCACTGACAAATAATGTCACGGCTATGGCTGTTTATACCACAGAATTGTCCAGAAGAAAAACGTTGCGCGCGTAACGGGGGCATCCGATTCCGGGAATCGACCCGTCGATCGCCGGCATAGACAAGTGGTTTGGTCGATTCCCGGAATCAGCCCCCCGCAAAGCAGGCAACCGGGATTTTGCGTCTATGTAAGCGGCTGCTATACTGCACTCTGCATTTGTTACGATTTTTCTGGGCTGATGGCCTGTTGCATAGGAGAGATTCGATGGAAGCGGTTTTGATGATTGCCACAATTATTATCGCCATCACGCTGATTGGCGTTGTTCTGGTGCAGGGAGCCAACAGCGGCTTGGGCAGCGCATTCGGCGGCGATTCGGGTATCTATCGCACCCGACGCGGTGTCGAGAAGACCCTCTTTACAATGACTATCACCCTGTCGGTGATCTTCCTGCTTATGAGCCTGATAACCGTCGCGGTAGGCTAGTAACTGCCCTGAAAATAGCCATTCGTAGGTCGGACTGTTAGTCCGACCTGCGACGTTGCAGGCCCGTCGGACTAACAGTCCGACCTACATTTTCATCCCCCGTGGCGCAACGAAGTCGCATGGGGAACTGTCAAGAAATAACGTAGGGGTTTCGCAGAGACGATTCCGGGAATCGGCCCCAATATCTCTCGGCTTTCCCGTCATCGCCTGGCCGATTCCCGGAATCAGACCGGTCACTTATTTCTTGACGCTTACTAAATTTACCGTTCATGCCTGGCGAGCGCGGCTGCGAGCGCCAGGCTGGCTGACTTATGCACGATATTCCGGGACATTCCACCCAATCCCTGGACGCTCCCGCCCCCACAGCATCGCTCGGACCCTATATCCGATGGCAGCTTTTGATTGCCATCGGAGGTATTTTTTTGTTAACCCTCCTGCTGGGTGTCACAGCCTATAACGTCTCTACCGAACTGATACCGGATCAGGGCGGCGTCTTTCGGGAAGGCGTGGCCGGTAATCCCCAATACCTCAATCCCCTGCTTTGCCAAACCCATGAAATCGATCAGGACCTGTGCCGTTTGCTCTTCCGGGGTCTCACCCGGCTGGATGCAGGCGGGCGGGTTGTGCCCGATCTGGCCGAGTCCTGGTCGGGGACACCGGATGGGCTAAGCTACACCTTTCGCCTGCGTCAGGACCAATTCTGGCACGACGGATCGCCCATCACCACCGAGGATATTCTGTTTACCGTGGGGATGTTGCAAGCGCCAGATACCCCCGCCGTACCCGATCTGGCTGAGTTGTGGCGATCTGTAGAGGTCGAGCCGATCGACGCCCAAAGTGTGCGCTTTGTATTGGATGAACCCTACGCCCCCTTCCTGGACTATACATCCATCGGACTGCTGCCCAAACACATCTGGCAAAATGTGCCGCCCGCAGAATTGATAGGCAGCCCGCTGAATCAGAACCCAGTCGGGAGCGGGTCGATGCGGGTGGCTGAAGCATCCGCTCGGATGATTCGGCTGGAGCCAAATCCCTTTTTGGGTGCAGATACACCCTATATCGCTGCCCTGGAGTTTCACTTCTACCCGGACTATCCGTCGATCTATGCCGCCTATACAAAAGGCGAACTGGACGGCATCAGCCGGGTACTCTCCAACGATCTGCCCCTGGCCAAAGAGCGGGACGATCTCCAACTGTTTTCGGCGCTGGAATCAGAATACACGAGCGTTATCCTCAACCTGAAGAATCCTGACACCCCCTTCTTTCAGGAACGGGCCGTTCGCCAGGCGTTGCAATATAGTTTGAACCGGGAGCGACTGATCGAGCAGGCTATCGCTGGTCAGGGAATTGTGGCCGATTCGCCTATCCCCGCCAATAGTTGGGCCCACGCGGCGGATCTGCCCACTTTTGCCTACAACCCAGCCCAGGCAACCCGGCTGTTGGACGAGGCAGGCTGGATTGACAGGGATGCGGATGGGGTACGGGACAAAGACGGGCGTCCCTTGCGCTTTGTGTTGCTGGCGAACGACGATCCATCCCGCCAGCAGATGATCGAGCAGATCAGTGCGGACTGGCGGGCCATCGGCGTGCAAGCTGTCTCCCAATCGGTCAGCTTTGCCGGGCTGGTGAGCGATTTTCTGGCGCCCCGACGCTTTGACGCCGCGCTGGTCACCTGGAGCATCACGGGGGACCCAGATCCCTTCCCCCTTTGGCATAGCAGCCAGGCTGCCGAGGGGGGGCAGAACTACAGCGGCTGGATGAGCGAAGAGGCGGATACGCTGATCAAAGATGCCCGCTCTACGATTGACCGCAGCAAACGGGAGACCCTCTACGCCCGCTTCCAGCAGCTCTTTCTGGAAGAATTGCCCGCCTTGCCTCTCTACTACCCGGTCTATACCTATGGGGTGAGCCAGCGGGTAAAGAATGTGCAGATCGGCCCGCTGAACACGCCCTCTGATCGCTTCGTCACCTTTCCCGATTGGTATATTGTCACACGTCGGGTTCCGGCTAATCAGATGGGGGACGAGTGAGAAGCGCAGCTCACAGATTCCGTTCCAAATTTGACATCCTGCAGGGCCAGTGGTATAGTATTTCCCGTTGTGGTTGAAGTGCTGCCGCAGTGGCGGAACTGGCAGACGCGCTACGTTCAGGGCGTAGTGGGCAATAGCCCGTGGGGGTTCAAATCCCTCCTGCGGCACAGAAGAGGCTTTGGGCAGCTTGCCCAAAGCCTCTTTTTTTGGTATACTGCCGCCCACATTCTGGGGATGCAGGGTAGCAGTCTCTTGTCATTAGCTATTGGAGAACGGGTGTGGCTTCTTCCTCTCGTCAATCAAAAGCAAGCGCCGGAAAAAATGGACCACAACCTGGCCCTGAATTAGCGTCGAATCGCTCCGTCCTGCTGCTGCTGGGCGTAGCGGTTGCCGCGGTCTTTGTTTTCAGCTATCTGAATCGGATTAACGATCTGATTCGTGTACGCGGTAACGTCGTTGCCCTGCAGGGTGAGCTGGCTGCCGCGCAGCAGCGCAACGCGGAATTGGAGGCAACCCGCAACGAGGTTGTCGGCGCGGCCTACGTTGGCGAGACAGCACGCGCTGAATTGGGAATGATCCAGCCCGGGGACGATCCTTTTGTCATTCTGGGCCAGGAGGCACAGGCTGGTATACCGGGCAACCCAGCCGATCTGCAAGACGAAGGCGGCACTGCCAGCCACTCTGCCAGCACCATTTTTCAGCTTGACTGGTGGCGCGCCCTGTTCGGTCTGCAATAGTTGATGAAAAAACAACCGGGGCCGATTTGACCGATAGGTGTAGCTGTGATACAATAGATATATTGATGCGGGGTGGAGCAGTGGTAGCTCGTCGGGCTCATAACCCGAAGGTCATAGGTTCGAATCCTGTCCCCGCTACTCTAGTGACCGCCGGTCGATTTCGATCGGCGGTTTCACGTTGCGGCGATGTAGCTCAGTTGGTTAGAGCGAGCGACTCATAATCGCTAGGTCACTGGTTCAAGTCCAGTCATCGCCACCTGAATACTGAATGTGGGCGTTTCTTCTTTTGACACACTGTATGTAGTATCAGAGAGGAGACGCCCCGCTACATATAGGAGTAGTGCATTTATGGAAGCCGGGTCATTTTGCCCCGGCTTTTTTGTTAAAACTTGCCTTCTCAGTCGGTCTAATTCCAGACGTGGGGCAAACAAAAAACCCCATCGGTTATCCGATGGGGTCTGTTTCGTGCATTCTTGCGGGGTCTTTGGTAGAATCTTCCGCAGGTTTGCCGATGCTTTATCCATCGGTCTTACTTAGAGCCGGGTCAATGTTTGCGCGTTGGCCCGGTTCGCTTTTATTCAGTTGTTTGGGACTGTAACCTATGCCGTCGATTGTGCCAAATGGGCAAAATCAGCCCCGTTCAATCAGCCGATCTAGCTTCCTCCCAGCATCCACCCTTTCCACTTGGACATCCCGCCGAAAAACCAGTACACTTGACGTATGAATGTACTGCATGCCCATTGGCAACCACCCCATTCCCCGGCAGAGACCGGCACATTTTCCCTGTGGTCCGAGACGACCGACAGCCCGCCGCCGACGGGCAAGATTGACCGTCGGGCACGCACGGCCCGGCCCCACCCCTTTGCCGGGAAGGCCGCGGACCTGCCCCGGCAGATTGTGGCCCTGACCGGTCTGCACTTGCCGGGCACAGCCGCCTCCCTCAGCCTGCGTCTGCCCACCCTGCGCAGCGCGCCCCAACCCTCGCCCCACCTGACGCACAACTGGGATTTGGACAACGCCGGGCCCGTCCTCCTGCCCTGGCAGATGCCCTGCCGCACTCTCGCGCCGGCCGACGCCCTCTTTCTGCTTCTCAATCTGCCAGCGGCCAACGACCTGCCCCACGACGTGCGTCTGGGCGATGACCTGCTCTTCTGGCAGGTTGCCGCCCGGCTGGCCCTGGAAACCCTGGCCCAACAGAAGGTACACCCGGCCCTGGTGGCGGGTGGGGATGGCAAGAGCCTCTATGCCCGCTGGCTGCCGGTGCTGGACGGCCCCCGGGATGGACCCCGGCTGGCCCGTCTGCGCCAGGCCATGCCGCCCCTCTGCCGGGCCGCGACGGAGGGCGAAACCCAGCCCCACCCTCTGCTCGACTCCTTCCTGGCCGGCCTGAGCGATGACCTGATGCGCCGCTGGAACCGGGGCAGCCGGATTGCCCAGTCCGCCCAGAGCGACGGCGCGGCCTGGCTGAACGCCCTTTGCCAGGACGACGCGGCTGTGAAGCTCTCCCCGGCCCAGGCACGCCGACTCCTGAGCAGCTATGGGGCGTGGCTACGCAGCCTGCACGTAGCTGGGGATGACAATTTCCGGGTGGCCCTGCGTCTGCAACCGCCCGCCCCACAGGACCCGGCCAGCCAGCCGGAATGGACACTGCACTTCCTGCTCCAGGCCCGGGACGATCCCAGCCTGCTGGTGGATGCGGCCCAGGTCTGGCGGAGTAAAGGCAACCTGCTCGGCCATCTGGACCGTCGCCTGGAAAATCCCCAGGAGATGCTGCTGACCGGTCTCGGCTACGTGGCCCGCCACAGCCAGGCCGTGCAACGCAGTCTGCGCGGCAAGAGTCCCGTGGCCGCGTCGTTGACCGGCGATGAAGCCTATGCCTATTTACGCGAGACCGCACCTCTGCTGGAGGAGAGCGGCTTCGGTGTGCTTGTGCCCCCCTGGTGGAACCGGGCCGGGGCGCGGCTAGGCGTGCGCCTGAAGATGAGCGGCAGTGGTTCTGCCGCCACCGACTCTGACGGCGTGGGCCAGGGCCTGCTGACGATAGAAAAGCTGGTGAGCTACCGCTGGGAACTCTCCCTGGGCGGGGATGCGGTCAGCCAGGAGGAGTTCGAGGCGCTGGTCGCCCTCAAATCGCCTCTGGTGCAGATTCGCGGCCAGTGGGTGCAGTTGGACCCGGAACAGATCGAGGCGGCCATCCGCTTCTGGGAGAAGATGGAGCAGCAGAAGAAGATCGGTCTGCTGGACGCGGCCGCCCTGGCTTTGGGCGAACACGCCGCGCTGGACGGTTTGCCTGTGGAAGGGGTGGAGACGGAAGGCTGGCTGCACGAGTGGATGGCGCGCTTCACCGGCCAGGAAAAGTTGGCGCTCCTGCCCGCGCCCGAGGGATTGCAGGCCAGCTTGCGCCCCTACCAGAGCTACGGCTATTCCTGGCTGGACTTCCAGCGGCGCTGGGGGGTGGGCGTCTGTCTGGCCGACGATATGGGGCTGGGCAAGACCATCCAGACTCTGGCCATGTTGCAGCGGGTGAAGGAGCAGGCGGGCCAGTTGCCCGGCCCCACCCTCCTGATTGCCCCCACTTCGGTGGTGGTCAACTGGGCCAAAGAGGCGGCACGCTTCACCCCCCAGCTCGCAGTGATGGTGCATCAGGGGCCGGAGCGTCTGCGCGGCGACGAATTTGCCCAGGCTGCCCGCAGCCACGATCTGGTGGCGACCAGCTACGCCCTGGCCCGGCGCGACAGCGAGAGTTTACAGCAGATCGACTGGTTTGGCCTTGTCCTGGACGAAGCCCAGAACATCAAGAATTCCCAGACCCAACAGGCCCGGGTCATCCGCCAACTGCCCGCCACCTTCCGCATGGCCCTGACCGGCACACCTGTGGAGAACCGGCTCAGCGAACTCTGGTCGATTATGCACTTTCTCAACCCCGGCTTTCTGGGCAGCCGCCAGCGCTTCCGGGAGCGCTTTGCCCTGCCCATCGAACGCTACGACGACGCCGACGCGGCCAACCGTCTGCGCCGTCTGGTCTCACCCTTCATTTTGCGCCGGGTCAAGAGCGACCCCACTGTCATTCAGGACCTGCCGGAGAAGCAGGAGAGCAAAGCCTATTGCTATCTCTCCCCAGAGCAGGCCACCCTCTACGAAGCGGTGGTGCAGGATTCCTTGAAAGCCATCGAAAGCGCGGAGGAAGAGATGCAGCGCCGGGGGATGGTCCTTTCTTTGCTGATGAGACTCAAGCAGATCTGCAACCACCCGGCCCAGTTTTTGCACCAGATGGAGGACGGGCGTACAGTCACCGACGCCGCCACCCGCAGCGGCAAGCTGGTGCGTCTGGTCGAGTTGGTGGAGGAGCTGCTCGCCGCGGGGGATCGGGCGCTGATCTTCTCCCAGTTTTCCGAGATGGGCGGCTTCTTGCAGAGCTATCTACAGGCCCACTTTGGCCGACCGGTGCTCTTTCTGCACGGCGGCACACCGGCCCGCAAACGCAACGAAATGGTGGAGCGTTTCCAGGCCGAGGGCGATGGACCGCCTATTTTCGTCCTCTCGCTGAAGGCGGGCGGCACCGGGCTGAACCTGACCCGGGCCAGCCACGTCTTCCACTACGACCGCTGGTGGAATCCGGCGGTGGAGGATCAGGCCACGGACCGGGCCTTCCGCATCGGCCAGAAGCAGAATGTGCAGGTACACAAGTTTGTCTGTGTGGGCACGTTGGAAGAGAAGATCGACGCGATGATTGAACAGAAGAAGGCACTGGCCCAGGCCATTGTGGGGGGCGGCGAGAATTGGCTGACCGAACTCTCCACAGCGGAATTGCGGGAACTGGTGCATCTGCAACGGGAGATGGTGGAATGAGCTGGTATCCCAAACCGACCCGGGCGATTGAGACAGATACGGGCATCAAAGCCCGCAGCAAGCGGGGTGACTTTGCCGAGAACTGGTGGGCACAGCGCTGGATTCAGGCTCTGGAGCGCATCACCGACGCCGGCCGTCTGCGCCGGGGACGCAGCTATGCCCGCAAGGGGCAGGTGCTCTCCATCGAGGAAAAGGCGGGGGCCATCCAGGCCCGGGTGCAGGGGTCCAGGGCCACGCCCTATAAAATACGCATCCGTCTTCTGCCCCTGACCGCCGCCGAGTGGGAGGCGGTCATTGAGACCCTGAGCGAGCAGGCTCTCTTCACCGCCCAACTTCTGGCCGGGGAGATGCCCCAGGATATCGAAGAAGCCTTCGCCCAGGCCGGGGTGAGCCTCTTTCCGGACAAGGCCGCGGATTTGGAGACCGACTGCTCCTGCCCGGACTGGGCCAACCCCTGCAAGCACGTGGCCGCCGCCCACTACATTCTGGGCGAACAGTTCGACGAAGACCCTTTTCTGCTCTTTCGGCTGCGGGGGATGAACCAGGAGCGCCTTTTCGACGCGCTGCGCGCCCGCCGCACCGAGCCGATGCTGCTGGCGGAAGAGCAGGAAGCCTATATTGTCGAGGAGCAGGTCGCTCCTCTGGAAGAATCGCTGGACAATTTCTGGCGGCTGGGCGCGCCGTTGGACCACTTCCCCACGGCCATCCGCCAGCCGAACACACCCCTGCCGGTTCTGCGCCGTCTGGGCCAGCCCGCTTTTGTGGAACAGAATCTGGAGTCGGTCCTGGGGGGTCTGTACGCGACGGCCACCCAACAGGCGTTGCTCGCCGCTTTTCAAAGTCAGGAAGCCCAACCCTCTAGCGAGGACGCAGAATGAGTTTATACGATATTTTTGACAATCTTAAGAGCGACAAACTGAAAGACTATATGAAGCTGTGTGGCGGCCCCAGCTCCCTGACCCGCAAAGCCGACCGGGCCAATCATCTGGTGGAGACCCTCACCGATCCGGTGCAGCTACGGCGGCTGTGGGCACAGATGGACGACCTTTCGCGCAAGGCCGTGGCTGCGGCCTATCACAACGACGGCATCTTCAACAGCACAGCCTTCGTCGCCCAGTACGGCTCTCTGCCCGAACGCCCCCAGGGCGACCGCTGGTCCTATCATCGAGAGCCGATTGTGTTGGACCTCTTCATCCACGGCAACGAAATCCCCGCCGAAATAATGGCGCAGTTGTCCCCCATCGTGCCTGCGCCGGAGCGCTTTCAGTTGACCGGCAGCCAGACTGTGCCCGATGTGCTAGACAAATCCGGCGAGGCCATAGAAATTTTCGTAGCCGAACGGGAGATAGCCGGTCTGCACGACCTGACCCTCTATCTCGCCCTGTTGAGTCGGGGGAGTCTCAAACTCAGCACTTCTTCCCACCGTTTGACGCCCAAAAGTGTGGAAACGCTGGTGGCTGGTCTACAAATGGGTGACCTGTTTTCCGATGTGGAGAAGGTAGAGGAAGCCATACTCCCCTATGGCTTGACCGTCTTTTGCAGCCAGTCCGGGTTGACGACCCACAAGGGCACGCTGAACGAGTTGGCGAACACTTTCCTGGCTACGAATGATGTGCATCTTCTCCTGGAAGCCTTTGAAAGCTGGGCGGAAGAGGGGAAGTACGACGAAATCGATCGTATCCAAGCCATCCGTGGCGTACGCTCGCGCGGCATCCGATTGACCTCACCGGCCAGTCGGCGGGAGAAGATTATGGAAGCTCTCTCCTGGTGCCCAACCGGTATGTGGATTTCCATCGCCGACTTCTACCGGGCCATCCGCGTCTGGCACTTTGATTTCGACCTGGAAAATGGGACGGACAAACTCTATGTGGGCTATCGGGGCAGTCAGCGCTGGTATGAGCCCTGGGCACCGGCGGAAAGCCAGTGGCTACTGACCACTGGTCTCTACATCAACACAATTTTGATGGAATATCTGGCGGCCATCGGGGCCATCGACATTGTGTACACCTACCCGGAAAACGAGACCTTTCCCGGCCAGGCTTACAATTATGACGAGTTGGCCTATAGCCGCTACGACGGGCTGCTCTATTTTCGTATCAACCCGCTGGGTGCCTATCTTTTCGGTCAGGCAGATGGCTATGAATCCAGTCAGCCGCCGGCGAGCGCTCTCTTTGCCATTGCTGCCGATGGCGCTATTGCGTTGTTGAAGCCGAAGGAAGTGAGCGCGGCCCAGCAGGCCCAGTTGGATCAGATCGCAGAGGGCCAGGGGGAGAGATACCGTCTGTCGGTGCCCAAGCTGCTGGGCGTTCTTGAGAGCAGTGCCGATCTGGAGATTCAGCGCAGCTTCCTCAGCCAGAACAATCGGGGGGAGCTTCCGGTTGAGGTGGTCGCCCTGCTGGACAAAATCGAAGCTGACAGCAAGGCGCTGTGTATCACCACAAAATCCTTGACCATTCAAGTGCGCTCGGCTGAATTGGCCCAGCAGGTCCTGGCCGACCCCAAGGCTGGCAAAATTGCCCGGCAATTGGACGACAGGACTCTCATCATTCCGGCCAGCCGGGAGACTGCCTTTCGCAACGCCCTGCGCGAGATGGGTTATGGGCTTGACGCAGGAGGCTAATCATTGGAACCCCAGCCATACGAAACAGCCTGATGGACAGGCAAAGCATCAGTCCACAACTCTACTGGACCGCGGACAACCGACGGTCTGGGCGTCTCTGTGCAACGACTGCTCCTGACCCACTTCCATCGAGACCGGTGTACTGGCTTTGGAGAGTGGCAGGCTGCCGGTGCGGAAGTGGTCATTCCCTTTGCCGAGCGGCGTTGTAGTGGTCTCTCTGACAGCGGTTTAGGATACTCCAAGTAGCGGCTCGCCCCCGCTCCATTCGACCCGATGACGGGAGAGACACCAGCTTTTGCCGCCGTCGTTGTTGCCCTGGAAGAAGAGATGGGTGGTTCCGTCGGAATCGGTGAAGAGAAAGGGGTGGCCCGATTCGCTGCTGTTCCATTCGCCGGGTTGACCGTTGGGCAGGAAGGGTTCGTCCCACAGGCGGGTCCACGCTACCCCATCCCCGCTGACCGCCACCCCCACCTGCTGGGGTGCGTTGTTGTAAGCCCCAGCGTAGAACATCACCAGCCGCCCCTCCCAAATGCACAGGGCAGGCGCTTCGATGCACTCCTGCTCCCAGGCCAGTTCCGGTTGGAGGATTGGCTCGTTGCCCAACTGTGTCCACGTCGTCCGGCTGAAGTCGCTGGCCAGCGGCGCGGCAGCTACGCCCAGCATCTGCACCCGAAAGTTGGGGTCCCGGGTGGCGTAGAAGAGGAGCAGCCGGTCGTCCCAGGCGATGACATCGGCGTCGATGGCCCGCCCGCAGTTCCAGTCACCGGTGGGCCGAAAGATAGGATTGGAGGGATCGCGCCGAAAGGTCAGCCCGTCGGTCGAGACTGCGTGGCAGATGGCGTCCCGGGGGCCGTTGCCATAGGTCTGGTAGAAAAGATGCACCGTGCCCTCCCGCGCCAGCACGCCCGGCGCGCAGATGCCCTTGGCCTCTACCCCCTCGGCAGGGAGAAGCTCGCCCACTTTATGCCACTGGTTCAGGTCCCGGCTGGTAGCGATACCGATGGACCAGCCATCGCTTTCCCGGCCATCGCCGTAGGGGGGTACGGAGTAGTAGAGGAAGTAGTCGTCGCCCAGGCGCGCCACTGCCGGGTCTTTGGCAAAGGGACGTCCCCGACTGGTATCAGTGAAGCGCATGGATGGAATCTGCATCGAGTTCTTTTTCTCTCTCAGTCCTGACGACTGGCGTTGGGGTCCTCTTTCCAGACCCGGTAGGAGTAGGCGAACAGCCCCGCCACCATCAGCAGGACGCCGCCCATGAGCAGGCCGAACCAGCGTGCGGAGGGGGGGAGCAGACCGGCAGCTATGAGCAACAAGCCCAACAGCATAAAGAGCCTTCCGCCCAAGCGATGGGTCTTCTGCCACGAGAGTTCACTGGTCAGGGTCCAGGGGGTGCGAATGCCGAACAGAAAGTTGCTGCGGATGCGTCCCATATAGCGGCCAATCACCAGGAACATAAGCCCAATGCCCACAGGCACAAACCGGCCCACGCTGACATTGTAGCCCAGGATGTTGAGGATGAGGGTCGCATGCAGTCCGGCGAAGAAGATCAGCATCGCCCACCAGACAGCCTGATAGGCTCCCTGGGAGTTGAGGATATTGCCCCGACGCGGGTCGATGCGGGGGATGAAGGCGAAGAGCACGGAGATGCCCACGAAAATCAGGGGCATGAGCAGCAGCCCTTCCCACTTGCCCCCATAGCGGTCCGGCTGGCCGTCGACGCCCCAGTGAACAGGAATTGACGCATCGCCCGGCAGTTGCAGCCAGGCCCACCCGGAGAGGGCAAAGAGCAGGATCGCTACAACGCTGCTGGCAATCAGTAAAGACCTGATACCGGCTGTCCACCCTGTCATCTCAGTACGGGATTTTGTGCTGTTCTCCACTTTTGTTTCTCCTTTCCTCTCTCTCGGGCCTGCATCCTGGGCGCTGGCTCACACGCCGGTCACAGGTCTGACGCCGACCCCATCCAGGCGGCGTTTGGCCTCTGCATAGACGTCCGGCGCAAGGGGGCCGGCCAAGACAGCTTCCACATTTTCCTGCAGGTGCTGGGGATTCGTCGTGCCGACGATGAGCGTATGGGTGTGGGGATGGGTGAGGGCAAAGCGGAGCAGGAAGGCCGTCCGGCTCTCCCCTATCGCTACCAGCTCGTCCAGTCCGGCTGTCTCGAACTGTTGCCAACGTTCGTCATCGCCCAGGCCGACCCCCGGCGCGCCCAACGCCGCGCTGCCCCGGATGATTGTCCCGCCACCGGCCTCGGCAACGCGGGAAATCCAACCCTCGTGCTCCCGTTCCAAGACGGAATAGGGAATCTGAAAGACGTCGAAAACATCCCAGTCCAGGAATGTGGGCAGATGGGGCAGAGTCGTGGAGACCCCAATCCAGCGCACCTTGCCCTGGGTTTGCATCTCCTGTAATGCAGCGACCAGTTGGCCAGCCTCGCACTCGGCCACTGTAGGGTTGTGTAGCTGCATCACATCCACGTAGTCCGTGCGCAGCCGCCTCAGACTCTCGTGCAGACCCCGGAAGAGATTCTCTCGTGTCCAGATGTGATCGCCATCCGGGTGGCAGCCGCATTTGGTGGCCAGGATGAAGTCATCCCGCCGCTGCCCCAGATAGCGACCGATCATCTCCTCGCTGTTGCCGTAGTCGTTGGCCGTGTCCAGAAAGGTGATACCGGCATCCAGCACGCCGTTGAGTTGGGCTTCCATCTGCGCGTCGGTCATCGAGCGGCGATGTCCAGCCCCATAGCCCAGGCGCGAGACTGTCAATCCGGTATGGCCCAACCTGGCGGTCGGCAAACTGTAAGCCATAGAATCTGCTCCTCTGTTTCTCTGAACCTTCTCCTCGAAAGACCTTCCTTTGTCAAGCATACACCCATAAAGGGAATCTCTCAACCCTGAATGCGCCGGGGACCGGGTCTCACCTAAACGGGAAGATGTGAAACGTGAAGACGTGAAACGTGAGATCAGGTGACGACACCTCACGTTTCACGTTTCACCGGTCTGGCCGAGAAACTAACCCATATGCGGAAATGGGAAGATGTGAAACGTGAAGACGTGAAACGTGA
>JAHDWH010000382.1 GCA_023384455.1 Caldilineaceae bacterium
ATCTGGACAGTGCGACGCACCAAAACGGGAAGTTATTCTTTGACAAGCCCTAACTCTCCTGCAACGCCAGCACAGTCGGCAGCATATCCGCCTCGCCCAGCATTTCGGCGATTTCGTAGTTGGAGAGGGGGCGCTTCTTGCCCGACAGGGCCACCAGCGCGGCCTCCATCATATTTGTCCCAAAGCTGCGCCCGTCCAGCCGGGGGGTGCTGGTGACCAGATGGCTGACCCCCCGTGCCCGCAGGAGTTCCACATCTTCGGGGGTGGTGGTGTTGGTGACGATAATTTTGCCCGTCATATCTTCGGGCAGATTCTTTTTGACGTAGAGAAAATCATCGGCGACCACAGATGCCCAGGCGAACTGGTTGTGGTATTTGGGCTTGATCTCGCTCTGTTTGTCGCCCGTAGGGTAGAGCCACTCGAAGGGAACCCGGCCCATCACCGGCAGAAGAATGCGGGCTACCCGGTGCAGCGCGGACAGGCTGTGCAGAAAAATGGGCACTTCCAGCCCAAAGGCCAGATCGCCGAAGCGCACATCGTAGCCCTCGTCCAGAAAGCTCCGGGCCATATGATAGCGCGCCACCCCCACGCAGAAGAGCGCCCGTTTGGGTTGGATATTGGGCAACAGTGTCGCCAGGTGATGGGCAGTCTGGCGCTCTACCACTGCACGCACGCCGCCCCCGTCCACCACCGGCGTCTTCACCCCATCCACCAGCTTTGCTACGGAGTAGAGGGTGTAATCCCGTCCATCCACCTCCAGACTCAGGTCCGCGCCGCCAAAGCCAAAGGCGTCCACCTGACCGTCCATCTCCTGAAAGAGACGGCGCATCTTCTGCTGGTCGCCGTCGGTGCCGATGCGTTCCAGCACAATCGGCTGGCCGAGAAGGGTCGTCTCGACCCGTTTGTCCCGTTTGCTGCTGCCCAAACTGATAGATACGGCGCGTTTCATAGCCCTCTCCTTTGGTTGTGGCAAGGTGAAGGGGTGACAGGGTGAAGGGGTGGCAGGGTGACAAGGCGTGTCACCCTGTCACCCCTTCACCCCTTCACCTTGTCATCCGATTACTCCCGCTTCTCGCCCTGCGGCGATGAAGATTTTCAGGGCAAAGTCGATGTCTTCGGGCGAATGGGCCGCGGTGACATTGGCGCGCAGCCGGGCCGCGCCCTCTTGCACAGCCGGCGGCAGCACAGGCAGGACGAAGACGCCGTGATCCTGACAATACTTCGTCATCTGCATGGCGATATCTTCCCTGCCCACCATAATCGGTACAATCGGTGTGACAGTCACGCCTGTATCAAAGCCCGCGTTCTGCAAGCCACTGATAAAGTGGCGCACATTGCGGGTGAGCACTTCGTTGCGTTCGATGCCCTCGTCTTCCAGCACATGAAAGGCTTCGATAATCGCACCGGCCACCGCGGGGGGCAGGGCCGCGCTGAAGACGAAGCCCCGGGCGCTGTGGCGCAGGAAGGTGATCAGCTTCTTGTCCCCGGCAATGTAGCCGCCGATGCCGGGGATCGTCTTGCTCAGTGTGCCCATCTTTACGTCAATCGAACCGGGCATATCGAAATGCTCCTCAATGCCCCGGCCATTCGTCCCCAACACACCCAAACTGTGGGCTTCGTCCACCATCAGCCGGGCGTTGTAGCGATGGCAAATCTCCACCGCATCGGGCAGGTTGAAGATGTCCCCATCCATCGAAAAGACCGCATCCGCCACCACCAACTTGCCCGCACCCTCGGGCGCGCGGCGCAGTTGCTTCTCCAGATCGTCCATATCGTTGTGGCGGTAGCGTTTGAATTCGCCCCGGGCCAGCATACAGCCATCCACAATGCTGGCGTGATTCCACTTGTCCGAAAGCACCCAATCCCCCCGACCCACCAGCGTACTAATCGTCGCCAGATTGGTTACATACCCCGAACTGTAGACAATCGCATCGTCCCGCTCCACAAAGTTGGCAACCGTACGCTCCATCTGCGCGTGCAGGTCCAGGGTGCCGCCCAGGATGCGCACGCCGTGGGTGCCGGCGCCATATTTGTCCGCGGCGGCTTTGGCCGCGGCCACAATACGCGGATGGTTGATCAGTCCCAGATAGGTGTAGGTAGCAAACATCAGCTTGCGTTTGCCCTCTGTCACTACCCACGGCCCGTCCAATTGCTCCACAGGTTGAAAATAATAGTAGGTGTCGTCCTCCTGAATCTGGGTCACCCGATCCCACATCGCGTCGATCTTCCAGGAAAAAGGGTCCTGACCACTGCTCGTTCCGTTGCGCGTCCTTTCGACCAGCACATCCGGCGGCGCTGGTGGATTCTGGGCCGCAAGCCCGGCTACATTTTTGACCATTTGATGATTCCTTTTCGCGGTAACGCGAATACTAAGTCTTACCGGCATACCCAATGCCGGCACAACAAAGAAAAACAAAAGCCAGGCACCACCACAGAAATACAGAAATAAGGAGAAGGAATAAATTGATGGCCCGGCGCGACGAGTGCAGATAGTATAGCGGGCAATGGTTGCCGCGCTGTTGAAATTTATCGAATTGTATCGTAAAGCGGAGTGGTTCGCAAAGCCCTGCACGCTTGCGCAATTGCAAACTTTGACAATAATAGAGAAATATGACTATCCATACGCGATACAACCCAAACCAACAGAAGCGATTGTACCCTTTTCAGCCCAAGCGCTTCCTGCGCCACGGCTCTTTGCAAACCCTGCTCTCCCGGCTGCAATCCTCTGGCGATCTACTGGTCAATCAGGGCGAGCAGCCTCTCTTGCTGGATGGGGGAAGCGACGTCACCGGAATGGACGAGGGGCGCAGTGTGCGGCTGTTGGGCTATTACACACCCCACAAAAGCAGCGTTCCCCGCCGGGGTCTGGTGATGACACTCCACGGCTGGGAAGGATGCAGCCACTCCAGCTACAATCTGGTGGTGGGCAGCGCGCTGGTGGCGGCTGGCTACGACGTGCTGCGGCTGAATCTGCGGGATCACGGCCCCACCCATGGGTTGAACCGGGGCATCTTTTATGTGACACTGCTGGACGAGGTGCTGGCCGCCACCCGACAGGCGGCAGCCCTGGCCGGGAGCGATCCCTTCTACATTTTTGGCGCGTCTCTGGGCGGCAATTTTGCCCTGCGTCTGGCCCTGGCCCACGCCGCCGCGCCCATCCACAGTCTGGCTGGGGTCGTCGCCATCAACCCGGTGCTAAATCCCAGCCGTTCCAGCGATCTGCTGGACAGCCACGGCTGGATCCGCTTCTATTTTCGCCGCCGCTGGCTGGCCTCCCTGCGCACCAAACAGCGTCTCTTCCCCGACAGCTACGACTTTGGCCCCCTGGAACAGCTTGCCACCATCCGGGAGATGACCGAATGGATGCTGCGCCGTTACAGCCAATACCCGGATGCGGAAAGCTACTTTGCCGCCTACGGTTTACCCTCCCAGCGCTTTGAATACCTGACCACCCCGACCACAATTCTCACCGCGGCCGACGATCCCATCATCCCGGCAGAGGACTTCTACCGCCTGCCCAATCATCCTCTGCTCAGTGTCCACGTCCTGCCCAGCGGCGGCCACGTGGGGTACACCGATCTCTTCCCCCTGCGCCATCTGCTGGGGCCGCTGGTTCTGGAACTTCTGACCTGACAGTGCGGGACGCAGATGACGCTGATCTGAATTGATCTGCGCGGAAACAGACCACCCAACCACCAGTTGACGAACCAGCCCACACCCGCTACAATCGAGTGTAACTGTTCAGCTACCCCACCCTACCCCTCCCCATTCCAGGGAGGGAAGTGGATCGACTCCTC
>JAHDWH010000040.1 GCA_023384455.1 Caldilineaceae bacterium
TATTATCTACCCTATCCAGCAATAACTCCATATTTCTATGGAGCTTTGCTATAGACACTTTGGGTTGAAATGAGTATGCTTAGGCCATAGCATACGCAGCAAGCGTGACCGGATCATTACACGCGTGTGGATTCGGTCACCCGTTCCTTCGGCGGAGGCGAATTTCCGTCCCGATGCCCTTCTTCCTCTCCCTTTTTGGTCACTGGCGTCTCATTCACACCGACAACACAGGCAGCCGGGACATCCCCCTGGCCCGGCGCAAAGAGCAGGCCCTGTTGGCCTATGTGGCCGCCCAACCCCAGCGCACCCACAACCGGGAATCCCTGCGCAGCCTCTTCTGGCCCGACGCGCCGCCCGACAGCGTCGCCAACAATCTGCGCGTCTCCCTCTACCGTCTGCGCGCGGCCCTGGCCCAGGACGAAGACGCGGCGGAGCCGCTGCTCCACATCAGCCGCCAGCAGATCCGCTTCAACAGCACCCGGCACGGGTGCGATGTGGCCCGCTTCGACGAACTGGTGCGGGCGGCCCAGGGCCATCGCCACCCGGAGGGCCCACTCAACGCCGAGTGTGCGCGCCTGCTGGCCGAAGCCGTGGGCCTCTATACTGGCCCACTTCTGGATGGCTTTTTCATCGAAGACGCCGGTGCCTTTGACGAATGGCTCTCGACCAGCCGGGAGCACTACCGCCTGCAAGTGCTGGACACCGCCCACCGCCTGGCAGACTATCATCTGGCCCAGGGCGATCTGGCCCAGGCCGGTCACTTTGCCCAGCGCCAGATCGCCATCGAGCCCCTGGCCGAGAGCGCCTATGCCCAGTGGATGCAGGTCCAGGTCGCCGACGGAGACCGGGCCGGCGCGCTGCAAACCTATGCCCGCTGCCGTCAGACTTTGCAGCGGGAGCTGGGGGTGGAGCCGGGCGCGGAGATCAGCCGCCTCTACACGACACTGCTCGCCGAGGCCCGGGGGCCAGCCCCCGGGCCTGTGGTTCAGTCCACCCCAAGCGTGACGCCCCCACTTCCCCTGCCGCGCCCCAATCTTCCCCACCCCATCACGCCCCTCATCGGGCGCGCCGCCGAAATCGATATCCTCACCCGGCGGCTGACCGAAGCCAGCTATCGCCTCTTTACCATTGCCGGGCCGGGGGGAATCGGCAAGACTCGCCTGGCCCTGGCCGTGGCCCAACAGGTGCAGGGTCGCTACCGGAACGGTCTCTTTTTCGTCCCCCTGGCTGCATTGCAGGAGGCCGCGCACATCCCCCAGGCGATTCTGACCGGGCTGGGTATACCACCCCAGGCCCAGGGCGGAAGTGTGCAAGAGCAGATGCTGGCCGCGCTGGGTGGCCGCCATCTGCTCTTGCTGCTGGACAATTTCGAGCATCTGTTGGAGGGTGTGGAGCTGTTGCTGGAGATTCTGCGCACGGCCCCTGGCGTCACCCTGCTGGTGACATCCCGGGTGGCGCTGCAAACCCAGGCCGAGGACCGCTTCGCCCTGCGCGGGCTGGCCCTGCCCGGCGCAGACGGGGCCAACCCGGAAGAATCCCCCGCGGTAGCGCTCTTTGTGGAGCGGGCCTACCGGCTGGACAAATCCTTTCGCCTGGACGACGACAACCGGGCGGATGTCATCGCCCTCTGCCGCCTCTTAGAGGGGATTCCCCTGAGCATCGAACTGGCCGCCAGTTGGACAGAGAGCCATAGCTGCGCCGAGATTCGGGCCGCCCTTGCCCACGGCCTGGACTTTCTGACGACAGAAATGCGCGATCTGCCCGCTCGTCAGCGCAGCCTGCGCGCCATCTTTGACTATTCCTGGCAGTTGCTCACAGCAGAGGAGCAGGCAGGTTTGGCCCGGCTTGCCATCTTTCGCGGCGGTTTTGACCCCGGCGCGGCGGCAGCCGTGGCCGGCGCGGGGGAGCCGCTGCTCCGCCGTCTGGAGCGCCACTACCTCCTGCGCAGCGATGGCGACGGTCGCTACGCGATGCACGAACTCCTGCGCTTCTTCGCCGCGGAGAAGCTGGCCCTATCCGACCAGACCGGCCGGCGCGTCGCCCGGCAGCACAGCCAGTGGTATCTGGCGCGGATTGGCAGCGCGCGGGAGGCCCTGCTTGGCCCCCATTCCAGCCAACTCTCCACCACTCTCTACCGGGACCTGGACAACCTGCGCCTGGCCTGGCAGACGGCTTTGGAGGAGGGGGCGATGGACAAATTACAGGCAGCCCTGCCCGGTCTGAGTACTTTCTATGAACTGCGCGGGCTATACGAGGAGATGATCGGCTTGTGTGGGGCGGCCATCGCGCGCATTGACGCGCAGCCAAGCGACGCCCAGCCAGTCGACGTCCGGTCAAGCGACGGGAAGGAGAAGCTCTGGCTCCGCCTGCGCGTCCATCTGCAGGTGGCCCAGGCCAATGCCCTGGGCTATCGGGGTCTGCACAGCCAGGCCCGGGCCCTGGCCGAAGAGGCGATTCCCCAGGCCCGCGCCATCGGTGACAGCGGGGCGATTGTGCAGGCCACCGTCATCTGCGGGCGCGCAGAGAGCGAAGATGAGGATATGGAAGCCACCATCGCCCGGATGCGGCGCGTGCTCCCCCTGCTCGGCCCGGAACAGGACCCCAGTCTGGTGGCCGAATTCCGTCTCCTGCTGGGCATCTGCTACAGCTTTATCAACCGCCACCCGGAAGCCGCAGAACAGTACACCGCCGCCGAGGCTGCCCTGGAGCGGACGCAAAATCTGGCCCTGCGCGGCCATCTGCTGCTCTATCGGGCGATAGATGCCGCGATGCAAATGGATGTGTGGCGAAGCAGGCAATTTGTGCAGGAGGTACTTGCGATTGGCGCGCAGACCGACAACAACTTTCTGCGGGTGCGGGGGCTGAATATGATGGGCTTTAGCGAAGCCCAACTGGGGAACTACGCCGCGGCTGTCACCTACCATTTGGAGGCTCTCGCCCTCAGCCGCCAGATGGGGGATCCGCAGATTGAGAACTACGCCCTGCACAATCTGTGCATCAATTACACCTATCTGGGGAATCTGCCCGAAGCCAGACGGATGGGCGAGGCCGCGCTGGAGGTTGGGCAACGCAACCGATTGCAATCGGGCATCTCTTTTGCCCAACTGCATCTGGGCCACGTTCTGCTGGAGATGGGTGAACTGGCAGAAGGGAAGGAGATGCTGGGCCTGGCCCGGGATGGGATGCAAGGGCTGGGTCGCCCTGCCCTGGCTGCCGAAGCCGCGGCCGGCGTGACCTGGGCCTGCTACCGCCTGGGGGATCTCTCCGGCGCGTTGGACGCAGCCGAAGCGGTGTTGGACTTTTTGGCCGAAAACTCCGTCCAGGGCTGTGATGAACCAGCCCGGGCACTCTGGCAGATGTACCAGACGCTCTGCGGGGCCGGCCATCCTCAGGCGGCGCACATTCTCTCCCTGGCCCACTGCTGGATTCAGACCGTCGGTGACAAAATTCCTGATGGCCCGGCCCGCCATACATTCTACACCAACAACCCATTCATCTCCTCTCTGGTGGCAGCCCAAACCCCGTTGGCGAGATAGCAGGGCGTCTTTCCTGTCCCGGCGCTTGCGCACTTTCCTATCCCCCCACCTGTGGTATACTCTATGCCAACGGTTCCACCACCCATTCCACGGACAGAGCGATGAGCCAGACATCCATCAACACTGTTATGTGGACAGAAAGGCCGCCAGATGCTACCCTGGAGACCAGAGAGGCATACAACGCAAAAGGAGCAGGGCAATGGATGACCGCTACACACTTGTGACCGACCCGCCGTCCGTGCTGGCAGCAGAGCCAGCCTTCGATCTCGCCGACCTGATCACCGAGGACGATGAACCCGTGGACAATTTTCCTTCTGCCAAACAGCAACGACTGCTTGTCGAACCCCTCTATACTTCGGCCAAACTCCCCCGCCCCTTTCTGGCCGACAGCAATGTGGCTCTTTACGGCGCGCCCCGGGAGCAGCCGATTGTCCCCGATATGTTTCTGAGTCTGGGGGTGCAGGTGGCCGACGATTGGTGGGAGAAGGAAAACCGCTCCTATCTGATCTGGGAGTTTGGCAAAGCGCCGGATGTGGTGGTGGAGATCGTTTCCAATGAGAAGGGCAACGAAGACGGCAGCAAACTGCGCGATTACGCCGTCTTGAATATCCTCTATTATGTGATCTACGATCCACAGCGGCTGCTCTCCCGTGAAATTGTGCGCGTCTACCAACTGGTGGCCGGTGAATATCTGCTGCGCCCGGACTACAGCTTGCCCGCTGTGGAGCTGTCCCTGACCTACTGGTATGGGGCGTTCGAGGACAAAACAGCCCTCTGGCTGCGCTGGTCCGATCCCGCGGGGGGCGTCATCCACACAGGCGCAGAGCGTGCCCAGCAAGAGCATCGGCGGGCGGAGCGAGAACGTCAGCGGGCCGAGGCAGAGAGCCAGCGGGCCGAGACAGAGAGCCAGCGGGCCGAAGCAGAGAGCCAGCGGGCCGAGGCAGAGAGCCAGCGAGCAGAGGAAGAACGCCAGCGGGCGGAAGATGCCAATCGCCGGGCAGAACAAGCGCAACTGCGGGCCGAGCGTCTGGCCGCCCAGTTGCGCGCCCTGGGGGTGGAGCCAGAAGGTATTGACGAAACAAGCGGATAAACAATAGGCTTGTATACACGGATAAAAAGGAATATGGATTAATAAAAATCTGTGTAACTGCTCAGGCATCCTCTGCTTATTAACCACGGAAAACACGGAACACACTGAAAAAAGCGCAGAACTTCCGCGTATTCTGTGTATTCAGTGGTTATTTCTGTCGTTGGCTGAGTAGTTACAAATCTGTGTTCCCTCCGATCCGTGTATACAAAATTTCATCCCTTCGACAGGCTCAGGACACCGCCCCCGTGGCGCAACCCGTCGCATGGGGAACTGTTCGCAGAGAAAGAGGAGAAAATTCTATGCAAATTGGACTCAATTCGGGCATCTTCCCCACCGCGTGGACCCCGGACCAGAAAGTGGAAGCCACAGCCCGGGTGGGCGCGACCGGGCTGGAACTGAACATCGACACCAATCAACTGTGGACCCAGCGGCTGGACGCCGGGGCGCGGCGGGCCTTGCGCCGTCAGGCCGAAGACGCCCAAGTCGCCATCACCTCCCTCTGCCTCAACGCCCATTGGGTATTCAACCTCGCCAGCCCGGATGCGCGCATCCGGGACATCGGCGTCAGCCTGATGCTGGACGCGCTGGAGATGGCCGAGAGTCTGGGCGCGAGTGCGGTTCTGGTGCCTGGCTGCGACCAGGACCAATCCCCCGAAAACCGCTGGGAACTCTTTCGGGATGGGGTGATGCAGGCTGTGGCCCGGGCTGAAAAGAGCGGCGTCGCCCTGGCCCTGGAAGCCGTGGGCAAGCCATTTCTCTTTGACAGCGCGCGCCTGCTGCGGATGATCGACGACTGCGGCGGCTCCCCCAGCCTGGGCATCTATCTGGACATCGGCAACTCGACCCGGGGCGAAATGGACCCGGCAGAGGAGATTCGGGTGGCTGGCACCCGGGCCGTCCTCTGCCACGTCAAAGACTGGAACCCGGATGATCCGCTGGACCGGCGTCTGGGCGCGGGCGGGGTGGACTTTTCCCGCTCCCTGGCGGCCCTGGCTGAAATCGGCTACAATGGCCCCCTGCTGGCCGAACTCCCCCCAGACCCGGCGGATGGGGATGTGGTGGCCCGCCGCTCCGTGGAGTTTCTGGCTGAGTTGGGGAGGGGGCAATGATACAACCAATCGTAGACACCCATCAACACCTGTGGGATTTGGAGCGCTTGCGCCTGCCCTGGCTGGCCGACGCCCCCTCATTGCAGCGCAGCTACCGCACCCCGGACTACCTGGCCGCCACCGCGGGGCTGGGGGTGGTCAAAGCGGTTTATATGGAGGTGGATGTGGCCCCGGAGCAGCAGGCCGCCGAAGCCGAGATGCTCATCGACCTCTGCGCCCAGCCCGATACGCCCACCGTGGCCGCGGTCATCTCCGGGCGGCCCGCCACACCCGAATTTGAGGGCTACATCCGCCACTTCGCCAGCTATCCGGCCATTGTGGGCGTGCGCCAGGTCTTGCACGTCCCCGATACGCCCCGGGGGCACTGCCTGACCCCCGATTACGTGCGGGGCGTCCGGCTGCTGGGAGCGTTGGGCCTCAGTTTCGATATCTGTCTGCGCCCCGCTGATCTGGGCGACGCAGTGGAATTGGCCCGCCGCTGCCCGGAGACCCGCTTCGTCATCGATCACTGCGGCAACGGCGACCCCTATGTGGTTGCTGGCGGCGAGCCTCTTCCCCCCGCGGATCCTTTTGCCCACAGCCGGGAGCAGTGGATGGAGGATATGGCCGCGTTGGCGGCTCTGCCCAACACCATCTGTAAAATCTCCGGCATCATCGCCCGCACCCGCCCCGGCTGGACAGCCGCCGATCTGGCCCCCGCGGTCAATCACTGCCTGGACAGCTTCGGCTTTGGTCGGGTGGTCTTTGGTGGGGATTGGCCGGTCTGCAATCTGGGCGCGGATAGCTCCTATGCGGCCTGGGTGACCGCGCTGAAGAGTATCGTCGCCCGGCGCAGCAGCCAGGAGCAGGCCGCACTCTTCCACGACAACGCGCTGGATTTCTACGGGTTGCGCTGAGTACATTGTCAACAAAGTTTTTTGCATTATCGTAGGCGTTGCTTGTAGCTGCGCAAGAGACGAGTACCCCTGCGGCTGGCTGTGCGGTTCAAAACCGCACCTACAGAAATGCCACATTACTTCGTTTACAGAGCACTGAGCGCCCCCGGCAGCCCCCAAATAGGAAAAGGGGAGAGGTGAGGACAGCGCGGTCCTCACCACACCCCTTTTCCTGTACGGTGTTTATCCCATAAACTGGCGCCGATAGCGCCCGCGCTGCACCAGCGAAACTTTGCGCCGCTCCAGCGAGCCTTCGTAGGCCCGATCCTCCACTTCGATGCAGACCGGCCCGTTGTAGCCCGCATCGCTCAGATGGGAATAGAACTCTCCCCAGTCCACATCCCCCAGACCGGGCAGCTTGGGGGTGTGGAATTGCAGGGGTGTGCCCAGAATGCCCACTTCGTGTAGCCGGTGCTTATCCACCCGGGCGTCTTTGGCGTGGACGTGGACAAACTTCCCGGCGAACTCCCGGATGGCCTGGCCGATGTCGATCTGCTGCCAGACCAGGTGGGAGGGGTCGAAATTCAGGCCGAAATTGTCGCTGGGGATGTCGTTGAACATCCGCCGCCAGACAGCCGGCGCAATCGCCAGATTCTTGCCGCCGGGCCACTCGTCGTTACTAAAGGCCATAGGGCAATTCTCTATGCCGATGCGTACCCCGTGGGACTCGGCGTAGGCGATGAGCGGTCGCCAGACCTCCAGAAAGCGCGGCCAGTTGTCGTCGATGGACCTGTGCCAGTCCCGTCCGATAAATGTGTTGACGACACCGATCTCCAGCATCTCCGCGGCCATAATCACCTTTTGGATGTGGTCGATGTAGACCTGGGCCTCGGCCAGGTCCGGTGTCAACGGATTGGGGTAGTAGCCCAGAGCGCTGATCGAGACGCCGCTCGCCTGCTGCCAGCCCTGGACAGCCGCGGCTTCGGCCTTGCCAAAGCCGTTTACGTCGATGTGCGTCACTCCCGCATAGCGCCGTTCGGCCTTGCCTTTGGGCCAGCACATCACCTCCACACAGTCAAAGCCGCTCTGCGCGGCGAATTCCAAAACTTCCTGGCCTGACAAATCGGCCAAAATCGCGCTGACAAATCCCAGTTGCATCAGAAACCTCCGGTTATGATTATCGACAGTATATGTCTCTGTTATTTCCCCAGACCGTGACTGTTCAGCCACCCCACCCTGCCCCTCCCCATTCCAGGGAGGGAAGTGGATCGACTCCTCCCCCACTGTGGGGGAGGTTGAGCAGTTACCCCAGACCTGTAAAATATAAGGTGGCGAAGCCACAGGCGTTGCGTGCAGATCGGACCAGTGAGCGCCAGTTAAGCAGCGCTGATCGGGTGCATTTACTCACATTTCACGTTTCATATCTTCAGAAACAGAAACCATTGGAGGGGAAATTGCCGCCGCCGCCCTCCGCTCATCCCGCTCCACCTTGCCGTCGCGCACATGGACAATGCGGTCGCAGTAGGCGGCAGTCTCCGGGTCGTGGGTGACGAAGACAATCGTCATTCCCCGCTCCCGGTTGAGATCGCTGAAAAGCTGCATAATCTCTTCGCTGGTTTTGGTGTCCAAATTGCCCGTGGGTTCGTCGGCCAGAATCAGTTTGGGCCGGTTGATCAGGGCCCGGGCGATGGCTACCCGCTGCTGCTGGCCGCCGGAGAGTTCGTTGGGTTTGTGGTCCAGCCGGTCGCCCAGCCCGACCAGTCCCAGGGATTCGGCGGCGCGCTGGCGTCGTTCCCGGCCAGAGACGCCTGCATAGACCAGCGGCAATTCCACATTCGCCAGCGCGCTGGTGCGGGCCAATAAATTGAAACTTTGGAAGACGAAACCGATCTTCAGACTGCGGATGGCGGCCAGTTCGTTGTCGTCCAACTGGCTGACGTCGATGCCGTCCAGCTTGTAGACGCCGGTCGTGGGCACATCCAGACAGCCCAGCATATTCATCAGCGTAGACTTGCCGCTGCCGCTGGGACCCATAATCGAGAGCATCTCGCCGGGGAAAATCTCCAAATCCAGCCCGCGCAGGGCGCGCACCTCCATATCCCCCATCTGGTAGACTTTTGTCAGCCCCCGGGCCTCGATCACCGGGCGGGTCAGACCGTTAGGGGCGTCTCCGTTTTCAGTTTTGCCATTCAAGAAGCGTTTGAACATAAGGAGGTTGCAGATGGAAAGTAGTAGGTGGAAAGTGGTGGGTTCAGAGGATGATGAGAGGATGATGAGAGGATGGAGAGTATCGGCAGAATCCCATCACCCCATCACCCCATCACCCCATCACCCATTAATTCCCTCCAAAGAGCGCACCCCGTAACTGGTCCTGGCTGCTTACGCGAATCAGCGCAATCGCGTCCCCATCGCTCAGCCCGGCCAGCACTTGGGTGAAGCGGTCGTTGCGCAGTCCCATATCGATCTCTTGCAGCGTGGGCACGTCGCCCACCAGTTTCTGCACAAAGGCCCGGCCCGACTCCCGGTCCAACTGAATGTAGCGGTTGGGCACCAGCAGCACATTGTCTACCTGGGCGGTGGTGATGATGGCCGTAGCGCTCATCCCGGCGCGCAGGGGCGCGTCCGTGGGGTCGGGGACAATCTCCACTTCGTAGGCCACCACCCCGCCCACATCCCGCGCCGTGGGCGAGACGCTCGTGACACTACCGGAAATGTCCGCGTCGGGCAACGCGTCCAGACTCAGACGGACGGTCTGGCCCACCTGCACCTGGCGCACGTCGATCTCGTCCACAAGGACGGTCATGTGGAAGCTGTTCAGATCGGTCAGCACCACCGCGGGCAGGGCGGAAGAGCCGTAGAGTTCGCCCTGACGGATGTTCACCTGACTGATGATGCCGCTGATGGGGGCGCTGAGGCGGGAGTTGTTGAGGGTATTCTCGGCCTGCTTGCGGCTGAGTTCGGCCTGGCGCACCTGGGCGCGGGCAATCTCCAAATCCTCGGCGTCGGGGCCTTCCAATAATTTTTCCAGGCTGTTCTGCGCGGTGAGCAGATTGCTGCGGGCCTGACGCACGCTCAACTCGGCCTGGGCAATCTGGGCCAGGGACGAGGCGACCTGGGCTTCGTTGGCCCCGGCCTGGCTCACGGCGTATTGGGACTGGGCCACTTCGTAGGCAATCGTCGCCTGTTCCAACTGGGCAGCCTGGGGCAGCGCGCCCACATTGGGGGAATTTCGCACCTGATCGTAGGCTTGCTGGGCCTGACGCACATTGGCCTCGGCCTGGCGGATTTGGGATTCCTGTACAGCCCGCTCCGCGGCGGATGCACCGGCCAGCAGTTGGCGATAGGATGCCTGGGCGCTGGCCAGGGAGGCTTCCCCGCTGGCCACGCTGGCCTGGGCCACTGTCACCGCGGCCTGTGCCCCGGCGATGTCGTTGTCCGAAGGCGGATTTTCCATCTTTGCCAACTGCGCCCGGCTGATCTGAAGCGCGATGTCCGATTGCTCCACGGCCAGGCTGGCGTCGGTCACGTCCAATTGGGCCAACAGTTGGCCCGCTTCCACAGCCTGGCCGACGGTCACCAGCACCTGATCCACCCGGCCCGCGCCGCGGAAGGAGAGGGAGACCTGGGCCTCCGGGTCGATACTGCCCGTAGCGCTGACTGTGCTGTTGATAGAGCCGCGTTCGATGGGGACGGTTTCGTAGGCGGGGATGGCGGCAGCCGCGGCCTGGGCCGCCTGGTAGCGCTGGTAGCCGTACCAGCCCGCCGCGCCCAGCAGGGCCAGGACAATCAAAGTTACGATAAATCGTCGCATGAAAATTGCTCACAAAAAGAGAGAACGCAGATTACGCAGAAACCACAGATTGACGCAGATTTTTATTTGTCTTCATCCGTGGCTCAAATCTGGCCGGTCTACACTACGCAGGAACAGCGCTGCGGTTGCGCGATAAGTGTACCGGCTTGTGTGCCGGTTGGCTGTAATCTTCCTGGGGTTGACACTCCATCGACCCGTCCTCAGCTTCTTCGGGCGTAGCCTCGGCCACGAAATCGCTCACCCGCTCCACCACAGCCGCCAGCAGTTCGTGAAAACTCGCCACCGACTGCACAGTGACCAGGGCCAGATGCAACTCTTTAATCCCCGCATAGCCTTTCAGATAACGGGCGATGTGTTTGCGCACGAGAATCAGCGCCAGTTCTTCCCCGTAAAATTCCCGCATCAGGGCAAAATGGCGGCGGATAAAGACGGCTTTTTCGGCAAAACTGACTTCATTTCGGTCCCGGCGCTGGAAAATCCACGGATGGCCGATGGCCCCCCGCCCGATCATCACCGCCGCGCAGCCGGTCTTGGCTTTGATGGCGGCGATGTCGGCCACCGTCGCCACATCGCCGTTGCCGATCACCGGCACATCCGCCACAGCCACCAGATCGGCGATGGCGTCCCAATTGGCCTGGCCGCTGTAGTTCTGATCTTTGGTGCGCCCGTGTACCGCCACCAGACTGGCCCCGTTCTCTGTCATCGCCCGCACCACATCCCGGTAGTTGAGCGAGTCTGCATCCCAGCCCAGGCGGATTTTGCCCGTGACTGGCACGGAGAGGGTGCGGGTGAGCGCGGCGAAGATGCGCCCGATTTTGGCCGGTTCCCGCAGCAGACCTGCACCCGCGCCCCGCCCGCTCACTTTGCGCACGGAGCAGCCCATATTGATGTCGATGATCGACGGCCCCAGGGGTTCGATGCGCTGGGCCGCCTCCACCAGTATCTCCACACTGTTGCCAAAAATCTGGAAGACAATCGGCTTCTCGTGGGGGGCATAGGCCAGGATACGCCGGGTGCGCTCGTTGATCTGCTTGCCCTGAATAATCGCTTCGGCGGAGGCAAATTCGGTGTAGCTCATAGCCGAGCCGTAGTCGTAGCAGAGGGAGCGGTAGGGGAGATCGCTGAAGCCCGCCATAGGCGACAGAATCAGATCGCCGTAGACGGGAACATCCCGCACCCAAAAGGTGGGTTCTGTTCTTTCGTTCTGGGGCAACTCTAGTGCATCCAATTCGTCAAACCATCCATTCCAAATCACAGCGCGTAGACATAGGGTGGACAAACCACAAAGTTGCACGGAGTCCAGACCAGAGAGCGCCGGTTGAGCGGTGTCCCTTCGATAAACTCAGGACGCCGCCTGAGCCTGTCGAAGGGTCGATCTTGCGCTGGTACGGAGTACATTCTTGCAGGTCCGGTCTCTGGCCGGAGAGACTACGCCAGCGCACACCGGACGCACGTCACGCCGGAGACGTGACCTACAAGTCACAAAGAGGATACCTGTCAATTCCCTGCTTTTCTTTGTCCTTTGCGTCTTTGTGGTTGCAGCTTTCTACGGAACGAAAGGCCGGGTTTGTTTGTTCCGACCTGTGGCCTTATGCTATCATTGCCGGGCAAAAGGTGACAATTCATCCGTTGAGAGCGCGATGTACCAGCAGCGATTGTTTGAAAATTTAGGCACACACTTCCCCTCCACCCGCTACCAGGGCAGCAAAGCCAAACTGGTGGATTGGATATGGGGGCAGATTGGCGATCTCAATTTTTCGACGGCGCTGGATGCGTTTGGCGGGACGGGGGTTGTCGGCTATCGGCTGAAGCAGGAGGGCAAAGCGGTTACGTACAACGACATCCTGCGCTTCAACCACCAGTTCGGGCTGGCGCTGATCGAAAACAGTGACGTACTCATCCGCCCACAGGACAGGCAATGGGTACTGGAACGCAATCCGCATATCGACTATCCTGCCTTTGTGCAGCAGACCTTTCGCAACATCTATTTTATCGACAGCGAAAATCGCTGGATCGACCAGACCGTTCGCAACATTGCCGAGGTGACAAATCCCTATCGCAGGGCGTTGCTTTTTTTGCCCTGGCCCAATCCTGCATTGTCAAACGTCCATACAATCTTTTCCATCGCAAGAATCTGTATATGCGTTTGGCCGAGGTCGAACGCACTTTTGGCAACAAAGCCTCGTGGGACAAACCTTTTGCCGAGTGGTTCGAGACATTTGTCGATGAGGCAAATCAAGCGGTGTTTCGGGGAAATAGCGCTTGCCAGGCCGTGTGTGGAAATGCCATTGATCTGCCCGCTGGGTTCGATTTGGTCTACATCGATCCGCCCTATATTTCCCAGCGCGGGGTGGCGGTCGATTACGCTGATTTCTACCATTTTCTGGAAGGGCTGTGCGACTACGACGGATGGCAAGAGCGCATTGATTGGGGATCGAAACACCGGCGGATGGTGCGCCAACCCAATCCCTGGACCGACAAAGCACAAATTTACGCGGCTTTTGACCGCTGTTTTGCGCACTTTGCCGAGAGCATTCTGGTTGTCTCCTACCGCAGCGACGGCGTGCCCGGCATTGACGAATTGCGCTCGCTGATGGGCCGGTATAAATCGAATGTGCAGGTGGCGGTCTTTGGCGACTACACCTACGCGCTGTCAACCAACAAGCGTTCCCAGGAAGTGTTGCTCTTCGGGATATAGGAAGATTTAATGACTACTACTGCTTCACAAACCGCAACCCCCTACTCCGTCGTCGTGGGTATGGAAGTCCACGCCCAACTGTTGACGCAGACCAAAATGTTCTGCCGATGCAGCGCCGACTATCAGGGCGATCCGCCCAACACCCACACCTGCCCGGTCTGTCTGGGGCTGCCCGGTGCGCTGCCGGTGATGAACCGGGCAGCCATCGAAGCGACCATTCGCACGGGTATCGCGCTCAACTGCGAGATTTCCGAGACCGCGGTCTTTGCCCGCAAGAATTACAACTACCCGGACCTGCCCAAAGGCTACCAGATTTCCCAGTACGAGCTGCCCCAGTGCCGCAACGGCTGGCTGGACATCGAACTGGCCGACGGCAGCACCAAACGCATCCGCATCCACCGGGCGCATCTGGAGGAGGACACGGGCAAGAACACCCACGCCGGCAACTATACCCTTGTGGACCTGAACCGGGCCGGGATGCCCCTGATGGAGATTGTCACCGAAGCCGACATCGAAAGCCCGGAGGAGGCCTACGCCTTCCTTACCGCACTGCGGGCCATTCTGCGCTATCTGGGCGTCAACAGCGGGGATATGGAGAAGGGCGCGCTGCGCTGCGAGCCGAACATCAGCGTATGGACAGCGGAGCAGAAGGCCCGGGGCGAATACGGCACAAAAGTTGAGGTGAAGAATCTCAACAGCCTGCGCGCGGTGCGGGGGGCGATTGCCTACGAAGCCGAACGCCAGGCGGAGGTGTTGGCCGATGGCGGGGTGATCCAGCAGGTGAATATGGGCTGGGACGAGGTCAACCAGCGCACGGTTCTGCAACGCTCCAAAGAGAGCAGCGAGGATTATCGCTACTTCCCGGAGCCGGACCTGCCGCCGGTCGTCGTCAGCCGGGAATGGGTGGCGCAACTGACCGCCACTCTGCCCGAACTGCCCGACAGCAAACGCCAGCGTTACGAGAATGACTGGGGGCTGCGTCCCATCGACGCCCAGACCCTCAGCGACGAACAATTGGTGGCTGATTATTTCGAGGCAGCGGTGGCGGTCTATGGCGCAGACGACGGCAAGCCCCAGCGGATGGCGAATTGGATCAGCGGCGAACTCTTCCGGCTGATCTACGCGGACGGGGAGGGCCAGGACCTGCGCCAGATTTCCGAACTGAAGATTGGGCCGGGCCAGTTGGCCGGGCTGGTGGGTTTGGTGGATGGGAAGGTGATCAACGCCAACACAGCCAAAAAAGTGTTGGAGCAGATGTACACCAGCGGCGAGGATGCGGGCGCGATTGTGGAGCGGGACGGGCTGGCAATGGTCAGCGACACCGGCGTCATCGACGAGGCGGTGGCGGCCATCTTCGCCGCCAACCCGGACGAACTATCCCGCTACCGGGGCGGAGAGGTCCGGCTTTTCGGCTTCTTTATGGGCCAGGTGATGCGGGCCACGAAGGGCAAGGCGGACCCGGCGGCGGCGAAGGAGCGGTTGCAGGAGTTATTGGATGAAAAGTGAGGCGTGAGATCACGCGACCCGATCTCGCGCTTCACTCCTCAGGGTTTGACCGCTCTGTGCTGAACTATCCACTGACCTCTAGCACTCTGGGTACAATCGTTTTGGCGATCTCCTCGCGAGTGGAGAGGGTCTTCAAGTCGTATATCGCCTGAAGGTTGAGCCAGGAAGCCGCGTCGCCGCCGAAATAGCAGGCAAGGCGTTGGGCGGTATCGGCTGTGATGGAGCGTCGTTCTTTGACGATTTCATGAATGCGGGTGGCAGGCACGCCCAACGCGCTGGCAAGCGCATTGACGCTCACTCCCAGTGGATTCAAAAAATCTTCCTGCAAGATTTCTCCCGGATGCACGGGCCGCATCTGATTGACAGGTCTGTTCATCGCACTACCTCAGTGATAATCAACAATCTCCACCTCCGCCGGGCCACCTTCAGTCCAAAAAAAGCAGATTCGATACTGATCATTGATGCGAATACTGTACTGGCCTTGCCGATCACCTCGTAGCACTTCCAGTCTGTTTCCCGGCGGAGAACGCAGAAAATCCAGCGTCTGGGCGGCATCCAATTGAGTCAGTTTGCGAACTGCCACTCGTTCAAACGCACGAAAGCGGCGTGGACTCCCGCCTTCGTACAATTCCTGGGTTTCTCTGCTACGAAACGACTGGATCATAGCCTATTTTATTACGTTTCACGTAATGCGTCAATCGGGATTTGTTCGGAGAGAGAGACGTTCGGCTTGAATGCGAAACGTGAGACGTGAGATCACTCGACCCGATCTCACGTTTCACGTTTCACTCGTCTGCGGGCTAACAGCCCGGGTTACATTACTGCAATTCGTATGTAATCTGCAACTGCATCGACAAACTCAGCTCGCCGGGGCTGACGGATGTGCCGCCGCCGCCACCACCGCCGCCAAGCTGCATTTGGCTGGCGGCAAAGTTGCCCCCAAAGTAGCCCCCGCCCTGGCCGATGACTTCGCTGATGCTCACCACCGCGCCGATTTCTGCGTCGTTCAGACCAGCCAGTTCCTCGGCTTTGGCCTTGGCATTCTCCACAGCTTTGGCCCGGGCATCGGACTCGATGCTCTTGGGGTCAGCCAGGCTGAAGGTGACGCCGTAGATGTTATTGGCGCCTGCTTCGATGGCCGCATCCAGTGTTCCGCCCACTGCATCCAAATCGCGCAGGGTGGCGAAGACGCTGTTGTTCACGTGATAGCGGTTCTGCTCGTCGTCAGAGGAGCCATCCGGCCCGTAGACCCGCTCTACCCAAATGCTGAAGCCGCTGGTCTGGATGTCTTTCTCCTCCACGCCAGCCTCGGCCAGGGCCGCCAGCACTGCGTCCATAATTTCGTTGGCATCGCCGCTGGCTTCCTTCACCGTCGGCTTTACCACCTCCACCCCAATCGTAATTTGGGCGATGTCGGGCTTGATTTTCACGACACCCTCGCCCACAACTGTCACTGTGCGCCCGTGATCCATTTCATCCTGGGCCTGGGCGATCTGGGGCGAAAAGTTGCCCCGGCCCAAAAGAACCCCAGCCACCAGCGCGAAAACCAGCACAAGCCCAGCTATCCCAAACGAACTCTTTCTCATCTCAATTCTCCTCGAATTTTTTGGATTGTTCCAGAGACGGACTCGCTCAGCCCATCGCCAATAAGGACGACGGCGCCAGATTTTTTGTTCCGAGGCAGCTTCCCAGTTTTGCGCATTTGCACAATCGGCCAAAATCAGCGACGATTGCAAAGTCTGACTTGAGAATAGGACGCTGATGACGCTGAAAAAGCGGATTGACGCTGCGGTGTCCTGAGCCTGTCGAAGGGATAAAAATCTGCGGAGATCAGTAGTTTCTACGTGAATCTGCGTCCCGCTTTTCGTCGGTGTCAGTGCTCCAGGCATACCATCTGTCAACCAATCAACCATTTCCCCAGGAGAAAAACGCAATGAATCCAACAGAAAAAGTGGCCGTAATCACCGGCGCGGGGTCGGGCATTGGCAAACGGACAGCCTTAGCCCTGCTGGCTGAGGGCTATTCGGTGGTGCTGGCCGGGCGGCGGGCCGACGCCCTGGAACAGACGATTGCCGACGCTGGCGCAGACGGCAGCCGGGCGTTGGCCGTGCCCACGGATGTAGCGTCCCAGGAGTCTGTGCGCGCTCTTTTTGCCCAGACCGCCGAGCGCTTTGGCCGGGTGGACCTGCTCTTTAACAATGCGGGCCGGGGTTCTCCCCGTATGGAATTCGACGAAATCCCCCTGGCCGATTGGCAGGCGGTGGTGGATGTGAATCTGACTGGCAGCTTCCTGTGCGCGCAGGAAGCCTTTCGGATGATGAAAAACCAGACGCCCATGGGCGGGCGCATCATCAACAACGGCTCCATTTCTGCCCACGCGCCCCGGCCCAACTCCTCCCCCTACACCGCCACCAAACACGCCATCACCGGGCTGACCAAATCCATCGCCCTGGATGGCCGCCCCTATGACATTGTGGCCGGGCAGATCGACATCGGCAACGCGGCGACGGAAATGACCGAACGGATGACCGGCGGTGTGCCCCAGGCCAACGGTACGCTGATGGTGGAGCCGCGCATGGACTCGGACGCGGTGGCTAAAGCCGTCGTCTATATGGACAGCCTGCCTTTGGACGCCAACGTTCTTTTCCTGACGGTAATGGCGTCGAAGATGCCGTTTGTGGGGAGAGGGTAGGAAGGCCGGAATCGATTCGTCCAGAAAAACGTGAAACGTAAGACGTGAGAAGATGCGAGTGAATTCACGTTTTACGTTTCACGTTTCCAGTACGAGAATAGAAACCCCGGAGACAAATGAGTAACCCCAACGAACCTCTCCCCCGCCAGCGGGTGCGCTTGACCTACGAAAAGGGCGAGGCCATCAAATTCATCGGTCACCAGGACGAGTTCCGTCTATGGGAGCGCACCCTGCGCCGGGCCGACCTGCCCCTGCTCTATAAACAGGGCTTCAACCCCCAGCCCCACATCCAATTCGCCGCGCCCCTGGGCCTGGGGATGACCGGGCGGGCCGAGCAGATCGATGTCACCTTCAGCCCGCCCGTACCCCTGGACGAGCTGGCCGGACGCATCCGGGAGAAGCTGCCGCCGGGCGCGCTGCTGCACGGATTGGCGGAGGTGGAGCTAAAGACAAAAGCCCTGCAAGGATTGACAATCGGCGCTGACTATACGATTCTGCTCTTTGCCGAGCCGGGAGAAATTCCCGATGGGCTGATTCAGTCCCGGATCGACGCATTCTGGGCCAAAAGCGAGGCGTGGCGGCAGCGGGAACGGGGGGGCGAAGCCTATCGTTACAACCTGCGCCCGCTGATTTTTGTCCTGCGCTACGAGGGCTACGACCCGGCAGCCGAGGAACACCGCATCTTTCTGCGGGTGCAGCAGCGGCCCGGCGCCACAGGCAGGCCGGACGAGGTGGTGGACGTGCTGGGTCTGGACGACTTCGCCCGTACCCTGCGCCGGGAGCGCATCTATTTTGAAGATCGGGCCGAAGATGTGGCGCTGATGGCCGCCTATCCGCTCATCAGCCAGGCGGAGGTGGCCGACCCGGACCCGCCGCCCAAAGTCAGGCGGCGCAAAGGGCGGGGGCGCAAGCCCCACAAACAGAGCGGAGAAGCGCCGGGCCGCAAGTCATTTGCCGACAAAGCCGCGGACGAGTTTGTGTAGGAAAATAGAATGCAGACCCAATCCCATTTTTTGATGACTGCCGCGCTGAGTGGCCCCCTGAAAAACCGGGGGTATACGGTCCACACCGGGGCGTTTTTGCTCGGCTCATTTATGCCCGATGTGCCGCTCTTTGTGCTGAGCGTCATTTTTGGCCTTTTTTCGGCGATGGCCGAGGGCGGGATGAACAGCGCGGCGATGGCCGAGTATGACCGGCTCTTTTTCAACGACCCGGTCTGGATTATTCCCCACAACTTTTTCCACGCACCGTTTGTGCTGGGGTTGATTCTTATCGCGGGCCTTCTCCTGAAACGGCGCGGCGCGGCCTGGGGCAACTGGCTCGTCTGGTTTGCCCTGGCCGCGGCCTTTCACACCGCCGTTGACATCCTCACCCACCACACCGACGGCCCCCTCCTGTTCTTTCCCTTCGACTTTTCCACCCGCTTCGCCAGCCCGGTCAGCTATTGGGATCCGGACCACTACGGACGCATCTTCACACCCATCGAAATCGCCCTGGACCTGCTGCTGGTTGGGTACTTTGCCATCGGTTGGTGGCGAAGACGACAGCAACCTACACCGACGCTATAATCCCCCGCATCGTTTCCAACGCCTCGGTCAGCCGGTCGCGATAGCGGGGGCGTAGCTCCAAAATGAGAATCCCCGCGTAGTCGGGCAGTTGGCGCAGGGCCTCGGCCAGAGGAATCGAACCCCAGCCCGGCGGCAGGTGCAGATCGCCCTCGCCGTAGGGGTTGCGTTGGCCCAGATCGTCGTAGGCGTCGTCCAGACGGCCAAAGTTGTCGTTGGCGTGGATGTGGCGCAGATGGGGGCTGGCCTGGCCCACAGCTTCCAGATAGTCGATGCCCAACTGATTGGTCGCCAGAAAGAGATGGGCCAGGTCCAGGCAGATACCCAAATTCGGGTGGTCCACCGCATCCACCTGCTCCACAATGCGGGGGACGAGCATCCCGCCGTGGAAAGTCGCCAGCTCGGAGGGGTCCCGGCCCAGTTGACGCAGCAGACCGACCTCCCAACTGTGGGGGTCCCGGTTTTCCATTGCCACCGTCACCCCCAACTCAGCCGCGTAGGGCATCAGTTCTTGCAGCGCCTCCACCTCCTGCTGGGCAGCCCCGGCCAGTTCATCCGCCGTGGGCAAATCCACCAGCCCCAGACGCACCCGCTCCAGCGCGATCAGCCCGGAGTGGTAGACCATCACCCCGCAGCCCAGGGCGGCGCAGACCTCCAGATTGGCGGCAAAATTGGCTTTGTCCAGGGCCAAATCCGAGCCGTGGGCCAGGTTGAGCCGGTTGGGTGGATGAAGGGTGTAGGTGAGAGGAAAGGTTTCGGTGACGGCCCGCACCCGGTCCAGTTGGGGCTGGAAGATGCGTCCATTGAGGATCACATCCAGCCCGGTGGAGGAGAGTTCGACGCAGCTATAGCCGCACTGCTGAAACCAGGCCAGGTCTGTGGACAGGGTGGCAACGCTGCCGCCCAGCCGCCCCCCGTCGCCGTTGATGCCGATGTGGGTGATGCGCATTGGGTGTTGCCTTTCGGGTTGGGTGGGCGAAACGTATCGGGAACTTTTTGGTATAGAGTACACAGAGAAGGAGGGAAATGCAACCGGACAATCCGCCTCACTTCTGGCCGGAAACGTCCGGGGGCGCTCTTAGCGTTCCATTGACCTGCTTTGCTTAGGCTGCTACAATACCTGCATAAGCGCAGTTTTATCCGCCATCCACTGGATTTTTATTGCGTCAAATGGCTACGCAGACTACAATCACCCTTTATCACGGCACGGATTGGGAAAGTGCGCTCGATATTCTAAATTCAGGTTTGAACGTCGCGAATCTACGCCGTCTGCAATCTACCCGGACGACACAACTCAGCCCAGGCTGGTATCTGGCCGAAAGTCCTGACATTGCCTGGTATTTCGCGTCCCTTGCGCCTGGCTCGACGGAAGGTGGCTATACAGTAATCGAGATGGAGGTGGATCGGGCAGAGATGCAGAACTTGCTTGCCAGGGGATCTGCGATTCGCCGTCAGATTATCAATGTTCCGTTCTCTGGCGAGCAATACTGGATTTCTCCCGATGCCTTCGCCTTTTTGAATGCACGGGCCGTTTTCCGACCCTATACGGGAGAAGATGTAGGGGAAAGATAGCAAATGCAAAAGCGAATGACCTATACAAAAGCAGACCTCAAACTTGGCAGTCTGGCGACAATCAGCCGCGACGACGGCATTACGACGCACTCGCATCGTATTGAATTTGGCAGACCACTGACCGAAGCCGAACGCCATCTCTTTTGCGATGTTCTGCGGGGCTTCTACCACACAGTACGCTTCTCCCGTCAGTTTGGTGCGGATCTGGTCGCCGAACCTATCGTGGAGTTTACTTCGTCCAGCCAGGCACGCTACACCCTGCGCCAGACTTCTATGCAGGGCGCTTGGAAAGACCTCCTCTTCGCTATCCTCACCAACTTCAGCCACGAGATTGCGCCGATTGCCCGCCACGATGAAAGTCGGGCGTTTGCGCCGGAAGTTGAAATTGTTGGAGTGGAGACGCTCGCTACCTGAGAAACCCAGCAATGACAGAGCGCACAGAACACGGCTGGCGTCGTCATCTTCAGGGGGACCGGCCTACAAGCCAAGCCATCCGGGACAGAGAAAATGCGCGGGAGGTCTATCTCGACACAGAAACCGGATATACGGCCTATGTGGGGAACAACGGACGTACTCACATATTCACGCCGGATGGGCGACATCACACGAGTTTTCGCACAACGGATAACGGCAGGCGGGAACGGGTATTGAATGGGAAATGGGTGCGGCAGTAGACACTCATCGGAAAGGAATAGGGATGGCTATATTAATTTCGGAACGGGAAGTAGCCAGTGTGCCTCTACTCACAGTGGAAGTCTCTGGCGACGAAGTGATTACTACTATTCGCTGCGTAAAGTATATGCTGGAAAATTTGGATACCGATGCATTGGAGTCAATCAGCGGAGCCTATCGGGATGAGGTGGAAGGTATGCTCGATGACCTACTTTCGATGGTTGATTGGACAGAGCGGGAAGCGGCATCAACACCTCTATTTGCGCTCGCTGACTAAACGCTGGCTGCAATGGACAGCATTTTTGTTGGCTATAATGGCCGCACCCATTTTTTTACGCCAGATGGCAAACATCACACCAGCTTTCGCACCCACCGTTGGGAACGTCTGCGCAATCTCCAGAGCGGGCGCTGGCAACAGGTTGACCGGTCTGACATTTTGTAGGTACATATAGGGAGGCATCTATGGCACGCTTAATTTCCGAACGAAATGTGGTGGGTATTCGCTTATTGACCCTGGAAATATCGGATGGGGAAGCATTTACGTATATCCAAACACTAAAACATACGCTGGAAACCCTCGAACCAAAAGGCGTGGAAGCGCTTACCGGTGCGTTTGTGGAGGAGGTGGAAGGTATGCTGGAGGACTTACTATCGATGACGGATCAGGCAGAATGGGAAGACGCGGTCGCGCCTGTGCTTGCGCCTGCTGACTGAGGAAAATCGTCCCACTCCCATCCGCCAGGAAAGAAGCAATCCCCATTGATAAATGAACCCACCCCCTACGACGTCGCCATCATCGGCTCCGGTTTCTCCGGCTCCTCCCTGGCCGCGATTTTGGCCCGGCAGGGCCAGCGGGTTGTCGTCTTCGAGGCCAAAAGCCACCCGAAGTTTGCCATCGGCGAGTCGATGATTCTGGAAACGTCGGAGGTGCTGCGGGCCAGCGCCGAACTCTTCGATGTGCCTGAGTTGGCCTACTTTAGCTCAGAAAACTATTTCGGGCTGGCCGGCACCTCCCACGGGGTCAAGCGCCATTTCAGCTATCTGCACCACAGACCGGGCCAGCCTCAGGACAGACGCCACAGCCTGCAAGCGGTCATCCCCCGCCAGCCCCACGGCCACGAGATGCACCTCTTCCGCCAGGACACGGACGCCTTTCTCACGGCCACGGCTGTCGCCTACGGCGCGGATGTGTTGCAGGAGACACCCGTAGCGGAGATCGACGTGCAGACCGACGGCGTGGAGATTGTCACGACCAAGGGGGCGCGCTATCGGGCCAGTTACGTCGTAGACGCGGGGGGCTTCCGCTCCATTTTGGCCGAGCGCTTTGGTCTGCGGGAACTGGATTTGCGTACCCATTCCCGCACAATTTTTACCCATATGGTCAATGTGCCCTGCTACAACGACATCGGCGGCTCCACTGCCGAGTACGGCATCCCCTACCGGTGGAGCGAGGGGACGTTGCACCACATCTTCCACGGCGGCTGGCTGTGGGTGATCCCCTTCAACAACCACCCGCTTGCCACCAATCCCCTGTGCAGCGTGGGTCTGCTGCTGGACCCCCGCATCCACCCGGAGCGGCCTGACCTCAGCGCCGAGGAGGAGTTCAACGCCTTCATCGGCCAGTATCCAGGGATGGCCGCCCAGTTTGCCAACGCCCGTTCTGTGCGGGCCTGGACCCGCACCGGGCGCATCCAATACTCCTCCAAACAGGTGGTGGGAGATCGCTACTGTCTGCTCGGCCACGCCGCCGGTTTTATCGACCCCCTCTTTTCCAAAGGGCTGTATGTGACTTCGATGAGCACCGCGCTCTGCGCCCATCTGCTGCTGAAGGCGAAGGCGACCGGAGACTACTCGGCGGCGGCTTTCCGCCCCCTGGAAGATCAAACCCTGGCCTATATCCGCACGAACGACCGGCTGGTCGCCAACTCCTTTCGCTCCTTCTCCCACCCGAAGCTGTGGCAGGTCTACAGTGTGCTCTGGCTGCTGGGCGCGTATACGGAATTGGTGATGCTCAACAGCGCCCGGGCCCAGGCCGCAGACCGGGACGACTACTTCCGCATCACCCGCCGGCTGAAGCTGGCCGGGGGCGGCTTCCCCGGATTTGACAAAGTGGCGGATGAGATCGACACCCTCATCGAAGGCTGCGATCTGGACGACACAGCATCGGTGGACCGCACAGAGGCAGCCATCCAGTCCATCTTCGCCGGGGTGGAGTGGCTGCCCCTGGCCTTTCGCCACGTATTGGCGGGGAAGAACCACCTGCCCGCCAACAAACTGCGTCTGAGCCTGCTGGCGGGTAACGAGAGTTTTCTGAAGACCGGCGACTACCGCCGCCACTTTTTCGGAGATAGTTCCATGTGGGATGTGACCCGAATCTTTGTGCAGGAGAAGGTGAAATATGCCGCGCCGGTGCTGCGCTGGCGGGAGAGAAAGCGCAGGGAAGGTATTGTATAGGGTGGCCCAGCCACGATTTGCGTGGGGAAAGGTGAAGACGTGAAACGTGAGATCAGGTGACGACACCTCACGTTTCACGTTTCAGTTGGTTGGCCGACCGGCTAACGCTTGTGCGTTAATTCCTGGCTGGTACGGCGTAGTGCGTGAACTGGTAACCGCTCACCCCCACCCAACCTCCCCTACGATGGGGGAGGAGTCGATCCAGTTCCCTCCCTGGAATGGGTAGGGTGGGGTGGCTGAACAGGTGCGTGAACTGGTAGGGATGTTAGTTCACACACTACGCACCACCTGTCAGGCCGAACAACTAACGCTACTGCCATCGATCTTGCCCTGGTATGCCATAGGATCGGGGGTGCTCATCCACTGATATGCGTCGGAGAAAGCGGATATCACATTTGTTGAGCCATTCCGGAGTGACAGAATACGACGCGGTTGTCGTGGGCGCGGGGCCGAATGGGCTGGCCGCGGCGATTACCCTCGCCCGTACCGGTCGTTCCGTGTTGGTCATCGAAGCCAAAGCCACTATCGGCGGCGGCGCACGTACAGCCGAACTGACCCTGCCCGGCTTTCGCCACGACATCTGCTCGGCCATCCATCCCCTGGGGCTGGGGTCGCCCTTTATGGCGAGCCTGCCGTTGGCGCGGCTGGGCGTGGCGTGGATACAGCCCGATCTGCCCCTGGCCCACCCCCTGGACGATGGCACGGCTATCGGCCTGCACCGGGACTTCGCCGCCACCGCCGACTCCATCGGGCGGGATGGGGGCGTGTGGCGTGCCCTGCTGCAACCCCTGGCCGCGAACTGGGAGAAGTTAGCCCCCACCCTTCTCGGCCCCCACCCCTTTTCACCCCACCTCATCGCCCTGGCCCGCTTTGGCATTCCTGGCCTGCTGCCTGCCAACGCCCTGCCCCGGCTGCTCTTCCGGGAAGAACGGGCACGGGCGCTCTTTGCCGGGCTGGCTGCCCACTCCTTTTTGGATTTCGGCCAGCCCTTTTCCAGCGCGTTTGGGCTGACTTTGGGAATGCTGGGCCACGCGGTGGGCTGGCCGATTCCGAAGGGCGGTTCCCAGTCGATTGTGGATGGGATGGCCCGGTATTTACAGGAATTGGGCGGGGAGATTGTCTGCGGCTGGGAGGTGGAATCACTGGACGAACTGCCTAAAAGCCGGGCCGTTCTGCTGGATGTGACGCCCCGGCAACTACTGCAACTGGCTGGGGAGAAGCTGCCGTCCAGCTACCGGGGCAGGCTGGAGAAGTACCGCTACGGGCCGGGGGTCTTCAAAATCGACTACGCGCTCTCCGCACCTGTGCCTTGGGCCGCGTCCGAATGTCGCCGGGCCGGGACGGTCCACGTCGGCGGCACGCTGGGGGAAATTGCCGCGTCTGAGCGGGCGACGAACCGGGGGCAGTTGAGCGAACGCCCGTATGTGCTGGTGGCCCAGCAGAGCCTCTGCGACGACAGCCGCTCTCCCGCGGGCCAGCATACCCTCTGGGCCTACTGCCACGTCCCCCACGGCTCCACCGCGGACAGGACCGACGCTATCGAGCAGCAGATCGAGCACTTTGCCCCCGGCTTTCGCGAGACGATTCTGGCCCGCTCCACCCGCAACACGCGGGCCATCCACGCCTACAACCCCAACTACATCGGCGGCGACATCAACGGCGGCGTCCAGGACATCCGCCAGTTGTGGACTCGCCCTCTCCTGCGTTGGCCGCCCTACAGCACGCCTCTGCCCGGTCTTTTCCTCTGCTCCTCCTCCACTCCCCCCGGCGGCGGTGTACACGGGATGTGCGGCTTCCACGCGGCCCGCACAGCTCTGCTTCAATCCAGCCTCTGGCAATAAGGCTGCCTTTACCCCTCTCCTCCCGTCCGGCTTCTCCGTTTGCCCCTGTTTTGTTCAGCAGAAGTTCGACTTTTTCCGAAAAGTCGAACTTCTGCCCCTCCACAGAGGGCATCAGATGGCCCACTCGTAACGATTCGGTAACGATTGCCTGCTATGCTGCGGTCAACGAATTTCCCCTTGACGCTTTTTGTAATAGAGTCCATACTTGGCTATTGGATCGGAAAGAATCTGCGTTCCCCCGGGGCGCGAGAGGAGCTTTGCCCTATGACATCCTACACCCTTGCCCAGGTGATCGAGGGCCGCCGCGCGCTCATCTGCGCGGCGGACACGGATAGTGTGGGTCGGGCCATCGAACTGATGCTGACCCACCGGGTGGCCCAGTTGCCTGTGGTGGACGGGGCTGGCGCGCTGCGGGGGACGATTGCCCAGCAGACGATTCTGAGCCTCTATTATTATGCCGGGGGGCAGGCGGACTTTCTGCGCCTGCCTCTGGCCCACTGTCTGGACCCGGCGGTTACGTTGACCGGCCAGGACGATCTGTTGGCCGCTATCGATCTGTTGCGTATGCGGGGGGTCTATGCGGTGATTGTCACCGAAGACGAGCGGCCTGTGGGGATTCTGACAGGCCGGGATATGACCTACTTTTTCCGCTCCCTCTTTGAGGGGACGCTGATGGTGGAGCAGATTGAGGTGACTCTGCGCGAAAGTATCCAGGGGGCCTATCCAGACGAGGCGTCCCGGCTGGCCGCGCTGATCCACACCTTTGGCCCCAGCAAGAGCAACAAAAACCGACCGGCCCGGGGTCAGGAGAGTCTCTCGTTTACCGATATGCTGCGGGTGATTGGCGCGGCGGAGAATTGGCCGACTTTTGAGCCGATGCTGGGGCCGAAGACACTCTTCGAGCCGATGATGGAGCGGGTGCGGCTGGTGCGCAACGATCTGGCCCATTTTCAGGGCCGCCCGGACGCGCTGGAACTGGACGCCCTGCGCCGGGCCCTCCTCTGGCTGGCAAATCGACGTAACGCACCGGTGAAAACCCGCAGGCAAGCCGCGGCCCTGCCCCTGCCCGATGTGAAGCTCTATCCCCTTTCCGATATTCTGGCCCAGCGCAAACCCCCCATCTGTGTGGAGCGCAGCGCAAGGATTGGGGATGTGCTGCGTCTGATGGCTGAATATCGCTTTGCCCAGCTTCCGGTGGTGGACAAAGCCGGGCTGCTGGTTGGGATGGTGGATCAGCCGACGATTCTGAGTATGTACTACTTTACAAAAGGCGATGCGCCCCTGCTGGAGATGGCGGTGGATCACGTGATGGAGGCGACCCCCTCCCTCTCTGCCGACGACACATTCTTTCAGGCTGTGGAGCTACTCACCACCCCCGGTGTGGCCGCGGCGGTGGCGGTGGCGGAGGGGCGTCCCGTGGGCATTCTGACCGGCAAGGATATGACCCATCTCTTCCGGGGGCTGTTCGAGGGGATGATTCTGGTGGAGCGCATTGAAGGGGGGCTGCGGGAGAAGGTTTCGGCTGCCTTCCCGGACGAGGATTCGCTCAACGCCGGGGCGATTGCCGCCTTTGGCCCCGACCCGGAAAACCCCCACTATGCCCGGCGCAACCCCCACCGGTTGAGCTTTGGCGACCGGCTGCTCTTTATTTCCGACGATGACAATTGGCCCACTTTTGAGCCTGTGCTGGGGCCTCGGGTGGTCTTTTTGCATCTGATGGAGCGGGTGCGCCAGGTGCGCAACGAATTGATGCACTTCAACGGCCAGATGGACCCGCTGGAACGGGATGTGCTAATACGCGCAGATAGCTGGCTGCGACAGCGCCCCGCCCAGCCCGACAACGGGTTGGCTGGCTCCACTGGGGAGCCAGCGCTGGTTGGGTAGAGACGCGGTTGACCGAGGGAGATGGGGGCAGAAATGAACGATTGGGGACGGTCATACAGAGTTTGGGGTAGTTGGCTACCAGTGCTGGTGGCAGTGGGGCTGCTGCTGGGGATGGGCTGGCCTATCTATGCCCAGGAGAGTGAGCCGACCGCGGGCGGAGATGTGGCTGCCTATCAGCTATACCTGCCTCTAATAACTCTGAGGGAAGTACCCAACAGCTTTACGCTGATTGACGAGGCCCTGGGCCGGGGTGAGATCGACGAGGAGACCGCCCTGACCTACCGGGTCTTTGCCACCTTTGGGGATGGGCGGCTGCCTTTGCGCTTTCAGGGCGACGACAGCCGCGTCATCGACTCGGACGCGGTGAGCGAAGCTACCCAGCGCTTTGACCAGCTTTCGCCCGCCGCCCAGGAGACGCTTGTCCCCTTTCTCATCCCGCCGGTCTATGCGGGGAGCTGGTACGATCTGAAAGTGCGGGGGCAGGTTGCGACCAGCAGCGAGCCGACGGATGTGCTGATTTCGATTCAGGACAGGTGCAAGGAATTGGCCCAGGGGCTGTTGGTACCTCTCGAATCCGAACACTTCGTTATCTGGTATCCGCCTTTCGACGCCAGCTTTGCCGAGCGCGCCCTGCGCAACAGCCGGAATCTGGAGGAGCGCATCTATCCCATTTTGACCGAATTCTGGCGCGAACCGCTGAGCGATGCTGGACTGGGCTGCAACCCCAGCGATGGACGCTACGACATTTATATGCTCTATGAACCGATTCCGGGAAAAGAGACGACACTTGCGATGGTCGTCGCCAACGGTGGCAAGCAGTGCAAAGCGGTATCTACTTATATGTTGATTTTCAGGCCGGGTCGTTCCGAGATCGACCTCCTGGCCCATGAATTTACCCACGCGATCCAATTCGCCTACAATCCTGTCGCCGCTTGCTATCCAGACTGGTGGTTCGAGTCTACGGCGGAGTGGGCGATCGATTACTTTGAGACGATCGACAATCTTCCCGACGATCAGGATGAACACTGGTCCGCCAGGGGATATCTGAAATTGGCTTATGAGCATCTTTGGAAGACAGATCAGACCCGCGAGTATGGGGCTTATCTCTGGCCCTTCTATCTGAGCCACTACACAGGAAGCTATGCGCCCCAGGTGATCGCCGATATCTTTGCTGCATCGGAAGATCCGATCAACGGCAATCTTTACGAGATTATCAACAGCCATATCCAGGGGGGCTGGGAAGAGCGCTGGCCTGAGTTCGCCCTGTACAATCTCAATGTGCTGGAGTTCAACCAGTACGAACAGTGGGACAAGCTCAAATTGCGCTACGGCCAGTGGTACATGACCAATGGATACGCGGCGTTGAAGAGCGCTGGGTACCGGGTACACACGATGGCCGGGAAGCAGCCCGGGGAGATATTCTCTCTGAATGACCTGGGCATCTACTACGATTATTTCAACATCGGCGCGGATGTGCGAACCTGGGCCTTTGCCAACACCTTTGCCGGTCTGCCCTATATGCGGGTCCAGCTTTTGACCGCACGTCACGGCGAACAGTGGCAGGGGCCATTTGACCAATCGGATACGTTCTGGCGCGTCTTTTGCCAGGACGATCCCGCGCAGCGGGTTGACAAAATTCTGGTGATTATCAGCAACAGCAACTGGCAGCGCAGAACAGGCGAAACACCGGCAGCCGGTGAACTGCGCCTGGTGGCCAGCGATCTGCCCTGCAACGGCTGGCAGGGCAGCAGCAGTTGGCAATTTTCCGGTCAGTCAGTCAGCCCGGAAGTGTCGCTTACCTACACCCTCACCGGCCAGGCCCACCCCACCTTTACCCTGAGCAAACAGACGCTGATCAGCGATACCCTGCAATTTGAGTACCAGTCTACTGGGGGCAGCGCCACCTGGTCCACAGTACTTGAGAGTCTCAATCTGCAAAATGGGCTGACCTATGAATGTAGCCGGACCGGCACCCAGGGGCTGACAGCCGGACTGGGCGCGCTGGTAATCACCGAAAATCTGAGTGGAAACGCAATGAACCGCCACTTTTTCGGGGCTGGCCTGACCCCGGCGTCAGGTGTCTGCCCTGGCCTGGAGAGTTGGAGTCAGATTCCCTGGCTGCAAACCGAAGGGGCAGAGGCTATGCGTCCCTGGCCGGCCAACGGGCCTGTGGGCCGACTGAAGGGCAGCCAGAGCGCCACCAGCAGCGGGGATGGCACAAGCAGCAAAACAACTTCTGCCTGGGATTTGCGGACATTGCCTCGTTGAGCCTCTTTCATTGGGAGGTTGACAAAGCGTGCCCCAGCGGGTAGACTCGTTTTTTCGGCCATCCCGTTGGCGTGATTCCGCTGTCTGATACAATCCCACCCTCCTCTTGTCGAAGGCCCTCCCTATGCCCGCCTTCTCCCGCCGCTACTGGACTGTCTGGGCCGCCACCCTCGTCTTTTTTGGCGCGTTTTATACGCTGATCGTCCCCCTCCCCCTCTATCTGGACCAGATCGGTCTGCCCGACTGGCAGATCGGGCTGATTCTGGGTGCGTTTGGGATTGCCTCGTTGCTGGGGCGGCCCCTGGCCGGGGCACTGAGCGATAGCCTGGGCAGCAAACCGGTCATCCTCTTTGGCACGGCGTCCCTGCTGGTGGGCGCGCTGGGGGTGAGCCAGACAGTCTGGCCTCCCGCGCTCTTTGGGCTGCGCATTCTCCAGACGGCTGGCTATGTGGCCTTTACCACTGCCTCCACTGCCCTCATCGCCCAGCTTGCACCGGTAGCCCGGCGGGGCGCGGCCATCGCCCTCTTTGGCGCAGCGGCCAATGTGGCCATCACCCTGACCCCGGCCATCGTCAGCGCGGGGCTGGACCTGTTGACATTGCGCGGCGCGTTCTGGCTGTGTGGCGGGCTGGCCCTGGCCGCCGGGCTGTTGGTGTGGACAGCCATCCCCAACGAACCGAGCAGCAGCCGACGACGGCTGGCTATGTGGGAAGTGTTAACGCCCCCTGCCCCCCTGCGCGGCCCAATGTTGACGACCGCGCTCTTTGGCATCGCCTTTGGCGCGTTCTACAGCTTTCTGCCCCTGCTGGCCGAGCGCCGGGGTCTCGAACCCGTAGGGCTGGCCTATACGGTCTACGGGGGATCGATTATTGTGGCCCGGCTGCTCACGGCCAATCTGCTGGATCGCCCGGACCGGACAGCCGTACTTGCCCCCTCTCTGCTGATTGCCACAAGCGGTCTGCTTGGCTTTGCCTTCGCCGACAATTGGACTCTCCTGCTGGTCAGCGCGGCGCTGATGGCGGCAGGCTCCGGGGTCGCCCATCCTGCGCTTATCGCCCTCTGTGTAGACCGTCTCCCTGACAACGAGCGGGGGCGGGCCACTGCCTCTTTCTACCTGGCCTTTGATCTGGGCATCGGTATGGGCAATTGGCTGTTGGGGTCTGTGCTGGGCAGCTTCGGGCTGTTGTGGATGTATCTGCTGGCCGCCGCGATCAGTCTGGTTGGGGTGGGGTCCACCGGGCTGGCCCGGGGCAAAGTATTGCGTGGGATGTAAGGCCATTTGCGTAACTTGCCAATTCCGTATAGAGTCAACTGTACTGCTCTCTTTTGCAGTATCTGTTCAGCCACCCCCTCCCACCCTCCCCCACTTTGGGGGAGGGTGGGAGGGGGTGAGCAGTTACCTTTTGCAGTCCTTACCAACTCTTAGGAGGATCCAATGTACAAGCGAACGATTCTCATCGCCGCGCTGGTTCTGGCCCTGGCCCTGGCCGCCTGTGCCGCACCAGCCCCCCCAGCCGCCGCCCCGGGTGAAAGTGCCGCGCCTGCCCAAGCCAGCGGCCCTTTCCGTATCGCTATTGTAATGCCCAGCAGCACTACCGATCTGGCCTGGAGCCAGGCGATGTTTGACACCCTGAAAGCGGTCCAGGCCGAGATGGGCGGCGAAGGTGCGTTGGAGATTGCCTACTCGGAAGGTATGTTCCAGGTGACAGACGCGGCCGCGGCTATCCGCGACTATGCGGCCGAGGGCTACCATCTGGTGATTGCCCACGGCACCCAGTACGGCAATTCGATGTTTGAAGTAGCTGTCGATTTCCCGGAGACCAGCTTTGCCTGGGGTACAGCAGTTGACACGGGCAGCGAGAAGGGGCTGAAGAATATCTTCGCCTATGAAGCCTCGGCGGATCAGGGCGGCTACGTCAACGGCGTCATCGCCGCGCTGCTCTCTGAAACCAATATCATCGGTGTTGTGGGGCCGGTGGAGGCCGGCGATGCCAAACTCTACATCGACGGTTTTAAGAAGGGTGTGATGGATACCAAACCTGACGCAGTGGTGAATGTCAGCTTCACCGGCTCCTTTGGTGACACAGCCCTGGCCGCCGAAGCCGCCAATGTCCACATCCAGGCCGGGGCTGATGTGCTGACCGGCTCGGCCCAGCAGGTAGTGGGCGCGGTGGGCATTGCCAAAGAGAATGGGGTCAAATGGCTGGGAACCCAGAGCGATCAGACATCGCTTGGCCCCGATATTGTGGTTGCCAATCAGGTCTATGCGTGGAGCGGTGTCGTCAAAGAGATTATCGCCAAAGTCAAGGCCGGGGAACTGGGCGGCATAGCCTATGACCTGACCCTGGAAAATGGCGGTCTGGTCATCAGCTACAACAGCGCTCTGCCCGTGGGCGACGATGTGAAAGCCGCCGCCGATGCCGCGATTAAGGGCATCGAAGACGGCTCGATTACAACGATGGAATAGGGAAGATGACAGGGTGACAAGGTGCGAACTCACCCTGTCACCCTGTCAGACATACCCTCTCTCTGCAACATTTCAGGAGTCTGTTTCTTTGTGACTACTCCCCCTCCTCCCCTTCTCCCCACAGGCCGCCCGGCTATCGAGAGTCTGGAAATGCGCGGGATTGTCAAGCGCTTTCCGGGCGTGTTGGCCTGCGACAGCGTAGATTTTGACATCCAGCGTGGCGAAGTCCACGCGCTGCTGGGCGAAAATGGCGCGGGCAAATCCACACTGATGAAAATTCTCTACGGGCTGTACAGCCCCGACGAGGGCCAGGTTCTGCTCAACGGAGAGCCGGTCAGCGTGCGCACACCCACCGACGCTATCGCCCTGGGCATCGGGATGATTCATCAGCACTTTATGCTGGTGGACACCCTGACCGTCACAGAAAATGTGGCCCTAGGGCTGCCCTCCAGCCGGGGCGCGCTGCTGGATTTGGAGAAGGTGGCCGCCCGCATCCGGGAACTGAGCGCAACCTACCGGCTGAATGTCAACCCGGACGCGCCGGTCTGGACTCTGGCCGTGGGCGAGCGCCAGCGGGTGGAGATTATCAAAGCCCTCTACCGGGGCGCGGCTCTGCTGATTCTGGACGAGCCAACGGCTGTGTTGACCCCCCAGGAGGTGGACGACCTTTTCCGCATCCTGCGCCGGATGACCCAGGACGGTCACAGTCTGATTTTCATCTCCCACAAATTACACGAAGTACTGGACATCAGCGACCGGGTGACTGTGCTGCGGGAAGGTAGACGCATTGGCACTGTGCCGGCCCGGGAAATGAGCCGGGCCGACCTGGCCCGGATGATGGTGGGGCGGGATGTGCTGCTGGAACGCAACCGCAAGCGGGTGATCATCGGGCCGGTTCGTCTTTCCCTGGAAAATATATCGGCGCTGGGGGTGACCGGCCACGAGAGCCTGCGCGACGTTTCGTTACACATCCACGGCGGCGAAATTCTGGGGCTGGCCGGGGTCAGCGGCAATGGACAGCGGGAGATGGCGGAAGTCATCGCGGGGCTGCGCGCCGTGACCGCTGGCAGAGTCGAGATGGATGGGACAGACCTCACCGGTCAGGGCGCAGGTGAACGCACCCTGGCCGGGCTGGCCTATATCCCCGAAGAGCGGATGCACGACGGGGTGATTCGGGAGTTCTCTGTGGCCGAGAATCTGCTCTTGCAGGAGCACACCCGCCCGCCCTTTGCCCGGGGCATCTTTTTGGATTTCAAACGGATTGCCAGCCATAGCCGGGAACTGGTGGAAAAGTTTCGGGTCAAAACGCCTTCCATCGAAACCCCTACCAAAAGTCTCTCCGGCGGCAATATCCAGAAGCTGATTCTGGCCCGGGAGCTGGCCCGATCCCCCAAAGTGCTGGTGGCGGCCCAGCCCACCCGGGGTGTGGACATCGGTGCCACCGAATATATCCATCAGCGGCTGCTGGACCAGCGGGAAAATGGCACAGCCACGCTTCTGATTTCGGAGGATTTGGACGAGGTGCTGGCCCTCTCGGACCGCATCGCGGTGATGTACGAGGGGCGGGTGATGGATGTGGTGGATCGGGAAGAGACCAGCGCCGAGGAGTTGGGGCTGCTGATGGCCGGGGTCTATCCCGAACGGCGCTAGGCGAACCCCAAATTGGGGACGTAGAAACCGCAGATTCTATCAGCGCAGATCAATCCAAATCAGCGTCATCTGCGTCCTATTCTCCTACAATCCGCCGGAAATGGTCCAGGTAGCCCTGGGCCAGGACAGGCCAGCCCAGATGGCTCTCCACCCGGCGGCGACCTGCGGCCCCCATCTGCTGACGCAGCATCCCATCATCTGCTAACAGCGCAATCGCCTGCGCCAGCGCCGAGGCATCCCCCTCTGGCACGACAAAACCCGTCTCCCCATCCACAATTGCCAGATCGTTGCCCGCGGCGTTGCTCCCCACCACCGGTTTGCCGCAGCTCATCGCGTCGGGCACGCAGACGTTCAGCCCATCTGCCGGGGCTGTGACCGACGGCATCACCAGCAGATCGCAGGCATTGTAATAGCGGCTGATCTGATCAAACGGGACAATCCCCACCCAGCGCACCCGCTCCCCCACGCCCAGAGATTCCGCCAGCCGCTGCCAGCTTTCCCACTCGTCCCCGCGCCCAATCATCACCGCCACTGTCGGGCGCTGGGACAATTCCGGCCCGGCCAGTGCCCGTAGCAGCACATCAAAACCCTTCTTCGCCACCATCCGCCCCACGGCCAGCAGCATAACATCCGACTCGGCGACACCCAATTGGGCACGCAACTCCGCCGTTCCCGTGGGGTCGGGGCGCAGCCGGGCCGGGTCTACGCCGTAAACGATCATTTCGAACTTAGCCGGGTCCGCGCCCAGAGGCAGGACTGCATCCCGCAGCGCTCCGCTGTTGGCTGTGATGAGGCTGGCCTGGGCAAAGGTGAAGCGGGCCATCCGGCGAAAGAGGGGGTTGCTGTTGGCAACCTGGGCATCGGAGCCGGGGATGGAGACGACCAGCGGGATTCCGGTCAACCGGCTGACCACCGCGCCGATGAACCCGTTGGGCAGGGCCCAGTGGGCGTGGATTACATCCGGGCGGGTGCGACGGCAGTGGCCCAGGGCAGCCAGAATGCCCCCGGCGAAGAAGGCCGGGCTGAGCAGATAGCCGTTGAGCCGCAGGCGCAGGTCCGACTGCATACTGCGCCCGTAGCCCACCCGATGCCAGCGCGTCGGCCAGATGTAGCGGAAGAGGTGGAGATGGACGCTCCCCCCGGCTTGTGTCTCGCTGAACGGACGGTCAAAGGCCACGTCGAAAGGGGTCAGCACATCCACCCGCTGCCCCCGGGCCATCCACTCCTGGCAGAGCGCCTGGACGAATGAACCGCTGAAGTCACCGGCGAAACGGGGGTAGTTGTGGGTTAGAACGGTAATTTGCATAGCGAAAGCGACCGCGGATCAGGTGGAATTAACTACTAAGCCAAGAGATCAGAGGGACGCAGATTTTCATGATTTGAATTGATCTGCGCTGATTTTTCGCATTTATCAGCGTCCATCTGCGTCCGTTTCTGATTGGCTTGGTAGTTACCTTTTTGAGAGCCTGAATTATTAAACAGGCTCTTGAGTTGACCACAGAAAAGACGGAATACACAGAAGAAAAGCCGAAAGAGAATTTTCCGTCTGTTCTGTGTTTTCCGTGGTCACAAAGCTGCGCGTTCAGAGCCTGAATTATTAAACAGGCTCTTGAGTTGACCACAGAAAAGACGGAATACA
>JAHDWH010000041.1:0-3926 GCA_023384455.1 Caldilineaceae bacterium
ACGTGAAGACGTGAAACGTGAGAGTATGTGACGATACCTCACGTTTCACGTTTCACGTTTCAGTACCTTGTGTTTTGCGCTTTATATTTTTGGGGAGGGGCGATGACAATTCATTCGGAATCCACCTTTACCAGTGTGGCCGATCTCCCTGTTTTCTACCAGAAGTGGCTGCCTGATATCGAGCCTGTCCGGGGTGTGGTGATGATCGTCCACGGGCTGGGGGAGCACGGCGGACGCTATGCCAATCTGGTAGATGTGCTGCTGCCCGCAGGCTACGCTGTCTATGCTATGGACCACCAGGGCTTTGGACGCTCCGGCGGTCAGCGCGGCCACGTCAACCGCTTTCACGACTACGCCAAAGACGTACACCGCTTGAACGGGCTTGTGCGGGCCGAGCAGCCGGGCCAGCCGATTGCCATCTTTGGTCACTCGATGGGCGGGCTGATCAGCCTGGACTATGCCCAGACCTATCCCCAGGACGCCGCAGTCTGGGTGATCCAGTCCCCGGCCCTGGGTGCCAAAACCTCTGCACCACTCATTTTTCTGCTGCGTCTGATCAATCTCTTCAACCCCACCTTTTCTATGGCCCGTCCCCCTGGCGGCGACCTCTCCCGGGACCCGGCAGTAGGCCCGGCTTTTGAAGGGGATCCGCTCCACGTACCGGTCAGCACAGCCCGCTGGGTAATGGAGATTTTGGCTGCCCAAAAGCGGGTGAAGGCGAATGTCGCTTCTACCCCCTCCCCCCTGTTGATGCTGCAAGGCACAGCCGACAATCTGGTCATCCCCGCGGCTACCCAAGAATTCTTCGAGGGGGTTACTGCCCCGGACAAAACGCTGTATATCTACGACGGCTACTTCCACGAACTCCACAACGACATTGGCAAAGAGAAGCCCCTGGGGGATGTGCTGGTGTGGCTGAACGACCGCGTGGCAAATGTGATTTGATGGGTGAGGAGGCCACACCAGCGCCTCTGCCCAGCTAGGATGTTTATGCCCGAACCCACCCCCGACAATACGCTCCCCTTACCGCTGACCAGCCTGATTGGGCGCGAGCAGGACATTGCTGCGCTTTGCCATCTGCTCTCCCAAGAGGGGGGTGGGGTCCGTCTTTTGACGCTGATCGGCGCGGCAGGGAGCGGCAAGACACGCCTGGCGATCCGGGTGGGTGCCTCCCTGGCCCACGCCTTTCCCGACGGCGTGCGCTGGGTGGACCTCTCTCTGGTGATAGAGGCGCGCCTGATCAGCCAGGCCGTCGCCAACGCCCTCCCCCTCCCCATAAAGCCCCAGGATGAATTTACCGGCGCGCTGGCCCAATATCTCCAGCCCAAACGGCTGCTCCTGATTATCGACAACTGCGAGCATCTGATCGACGGCTGCGCCGAGCTGGCCCAGCGGCTACTAAATTCCTGCCCCGGCTTGCAGATTTTGGCAACCAGCCGGGAATCCCTCAAAATCCCCGGCGAGACGATCTGGCTGACGCCGCTGCTTGCCATACCCCGGCGGGGCAGCGTGCCGCCCTTTGACGAGCTGCTCGGCTATCCGGGGATTCGCCTGTGGGTGGAGCGGGCCACCGCTGCCTTCCCCGAATTCCGCCTGACGCCGGAGAATGCGCCGGCGGTGGTGCAGGTCTGTCAACGGCTGGATGGGATGCCCCTGGCGATTGAACTGGCCGCGGCCCGGGTCAAAGTGCTGTCGGTGGAACAGATTGCGGCCCGGCTGGACGACCGCTTCCGTCTGCTCAAGGCCGATATGCGCACTGTCCTGCCCCGCAACCAGACCCTGCGCGCCACAGTTGATTGGAGCTATGCGCTGCTCTCGGCCAGCGAGCGGACGCTCCTCCAGTGCCTCTCGGTCTTTGTGGGCGGTTGCGCGGTGGATGTGGTGGAATTTCTGGTGGCCGACGAGCCATCTTTTGCCCAGGATGGGGCGCTGGATGTGCTGACCCGGTTGGTGGAAAAATCTCTGGTAGTGGTGACCCAGCGGGAGAGCCAGGGCGCGCGCTACGATCTGCTGGAAACCATCCGCCAATACGCGCTGGAAAAGTTGCGGGAGGCAGGCCGGGAGACAGATGTGCGCCGCCGTCACCGGGACTGGCTTTTGCAGCGGGGCGAGTCGATCTTTCCCAGGGCGGGGGGTGTGCAGCCCAGCGGCTGGTTGGCGGAGATGGATTCCGAGTATGAAAATTTTCAGGCGGCGATGGAGTGGTGCGCACAGGAAGCGGGCGAAGCCGGGGCGGGGCTGCGTCTGGCCTCTCTGATGCGCCATTATTGGGATCGCAAAGGCTACGTCCACGAAGCCCGCTTCATCCTCCAACGCCTGTTGGCCCACCCCGAAAACAGCGAGCGTAGCACCATGCGGGCCGAGGCGCTGAATCTTCTGGGCTTTTTTACACTGCTCTATGGGGACTCCTCTGCGGCCACGGCATTGTATATGGATGCTCTCTCTATTGGAGAGGCGTTGCAAGACCCACCCACCATTGCCCTGACCTGTGCCGGTCTGGTCTTTGTGTTGGCGGGCAGCGCGCACCCACACAGAGCAGAGCCGTACATCCAGCAGGGATTGGAGGCCGCCCGCCAGATCAACGACCCGGTGCGCATCTACAATCTGCTCTTCTATGCGGCCTGGCTGGCAATGGCCGAGGGTGACTATCCCCGCTCTCACGGTCTGTTGGCCGAGAGTTTGCAGTTGATGCGCGCCGGGAATGATGTGAATATGACGGGGGCGGCGCTCTGGCGTCTGGGCCATCTCTGCTGGTTGGAGCAGCGCTATTCTGAATCCCTGGCCGCCTTCCAGGAAAGTCTGCTCCTGCGCCGCTCGATCAACAATCTGCGTGGAGTAGCCTACGCCATTGACGGTGTGGCCTGGGTGGCCGCGGCAGAGGGGGATCACAGCCTGGCCGCGTGTCTCTTTGGCGCAGCCGATCGCCACTTTACTGTCATGCGTTCCCACTTTCATCCAATGGAACAGCCAGCCCACGACGCGGCGGTGGCCCTGGCCCGCGCCGGGTTGGACGCGCCAGCCTTTGCCGCGGCCTGGGAGGAAGGCAAACAGCTGAGCCTGGAGAATGCGGCGGAGATCGCCCTGGGCCTGACCAGTGAGCCAGCGCCCGTTCCCCCCTTCTCTGCGCCCCAATCCACAGCGGTTCCGCTGAAGCTCTATGCCCTGGGGACGGCCCGGGCGGTATTGGGTGATCGACCCATCAGCGCTTCCGAGTGGACCTATTCCAGGGCCAGGGAAGTGCTCTTTTACCTGGCGACCGCAGGCCCGGCCAGCCGGGAGCAGATCGGTCTGGTCTTCTGGCCCGATGCCTCGTCGGAGCAGCTACGCCGTAACTTGGGCGTGGCGCTGCACCATCTGCGCAAGGCATTGGGCCGCAGTGAGTGGGTAGTTTTTGAAAAGGAGAGATATAGCTTTAATCGCTCCCTGGGCCACTGGTACGACGTGGAGGAATTTTCGGCCCTTTGCCAGCAGGCCAAACAATCGCCCGACCCGATAGCCCGCCTGCAGCAGGCCATCGCCCTCTATCAGGGCGAATTTTTGGCCGATGCCAGTGTAGGCGACTGGTACTTTCCCCGGCGGGAATCCCTGGCCCGACAGTATGAGGAAGCGCTTTTTGCCCTGGGCCAGCGCCACTGGACAGCGGGTGACTTCCCTGCTGCCGCGGCTCTCTACCGCCAGGCCATCCGCCACGACCCCTATCTGGAAGCGGCCTATCGGGAACTGATGGCGTGTCTGGCCCAGATGGGTGAACAGGCCCAGGCCCTGCGCGTCTATGCAGAGTTGGCCGGGGTGATGAAGAAGGAATTTGCCTCGGTTCCTTCCCGCGAGAGCCAGGAACTGTACGCACGTCTGCGGGCTGGATAGCAAGCCCCCAAATCTGAAATCCGTCTCTGGTGGCGGCCCCGCGGAAATAACCCGGGCCGCCA
>JAHDWH010000041.1:3936-35191 GCA_023384455.1 Caldilineaceae bacterium
TGCCTCCCCGCGCGACCCCGTACGTGGCCGCCGGTGGGGGGGGGGTTTCCAACCCCCACAAATCTCAACCCGGACGGGGGGGGCGCCCGGGCTAATACCCGCGGGCCCGCCACTTTTTTGTTTATAGACGCGGTATAAACGTTTCTATAAACGGCGACCACTAGACTGGTATCCGAGTCCACAGGCAGGTCTGCAAAAGTCAGCCGAATAGGGGAACGGGGGAAGGGGGTCGTTATCAACACATACCTGACGGAATTCCTCCTGTCCGGCGTGAGCCTGGAAACGCTTGAGCAGATGCAGCGTGCGTTGCAGGCCAGCACCTCTCTTTCCACAGCCCACGGCAAGCCGGTGCATTGTCTCCATTCCATTTTCGTGCCGGGGGATGGGCTGGTTCTCTGGCTCTTCTCCGCGCTGGATGCCATCGACATCCGGGATATCTACGAGGCCAACGAATTGCCCTTTGTACGCATTGTGGAGGTGATGGAATTGACACCCACTACCGAATAGTCCATTCCCGTTTGACCGTACCAGCCAAAAGGCTCGTTTTACTCCCATTTGGTTCTTTTTTTTCAAAGAAAGGTTGCTCGCAATGTATAGACGACAGATCAATCAGTGGAGAAAAATTTTCTCCCGCAGATCGAGACAAAAAGTCATGCCCATTCTTCTTGTCCTGAGTATCGCCTTTGGAATGCTCCCGATGGGCGTGGCACAGGCCCACGAACCGATTATCTACGGTCCGGACGGGGCGCCGATTGTAGCGCAAAGTGGCCCAGCCGAAGTCAGCCCGATGGGTACTCAGATGATTACGACAGTTCAGGAGGTGATTCCCACCGACCGCGCTGGCAGAGCCGTGAACGACGACCCCTGTTTTGACGTTTCCGGCCAGATTGTTAGGGTGGAACGTACGCCCACCAATGCCGGGGGCGGCAGCTACCTGGCCGACACAACCGCGCCCGTGCGTTTTGCGCGCCTGGAATTGCGTGAGGAAGACCCCATTTCGGATGATTCCTACGGAGAAGTCTACACCAGCTCTAATGGCAGCTACAGCTTCCACTTCTGCGATGACGACGGCATCGGCGGCGGCGCGCTGGAACTCTATCTGCGGCTGTATACGGATGTATACGATCCTGCGACGAAGCACCGGGTGGTCTACGTCGAGGACAGCAGTTATGTGGACGAAATCTATGAGTACGATTCGGCCATTTTTGGTAATGCAAATGGCGGCACCTTTACCATCAATATGAATTTGACCGTAAGTCAGAGCCAGCCCTTCAACATCACAGATGGCATTTATGAGGCATGGGTCTTTTTCAACAACAGCGGAGGTGTTGCCGCCAGCGGAGAAAAGCTCGATCTGACGGCGGAGGTCCACTGGGAGCCGGGCTATAAGGAATCGGCGAATACCTTTTATGAGCCGGTCTTTGAAGAGATTACGATTGGTACTGTGACCGACCCGGACGCGTGGGACGAGTCCTCATTCATCCACGAATACGGGCACTTTATCGAAGATAACTATTCCTGCGATGAGTCACTGGGCGGATCTCACAGTTTTGATGAAATCTTGGATGACGAGGAATTCGCCTGGAGTGAAGGATACAACGACTATTTCCAGGGCGCTGTGAGGGCTGGAAGGGGCTATCCTGAAGCAAATGTCTATCTTGATCCAGGGACCAATATTGACCTGGAAGCCTGGGACATGAATTTCCCAGCCTCTGTTTCATCGTACAATGAAATGTCAATTGCTGCCCTCTTCTGGGATTTACTCGACACCACCAACGATGGCCAGGATCGGGTCTCTACGGGACATAGCGACATTCAGCAGGTCTACACCGATGACGAATTCAACGACCAGTGGTTCGACGAAGAATGCACCGTCCCCGAATACTTCCGGGCCTGGCAGGCGCTGAAGAAGCAGTCTGACGCGGATGTGGCTGCGGTTATCGTCCAAAATACCGGCGTCGGTAACCCCTTCACAACCAGCGCCGTCAGCGCGGCCAGCGCGGATGGCGAAACCTCGGCCTACTCCTTCACCGATCTGGCCGCCAACGCCAAATCCACCGCCTACCAGTGGTGGAAGCATCTGGTGATGATCAGCGATGTGAGCAAGAGTATGCAGGGGACGAAACTCAATGCGGTCAAGACTGTCCTGAATGAGCAGGTGGCCGATATTGCCAAAACCCATACAAAGGGCACGGAGTTCAGTCTCTATACCTTCGACAACACAAAGACCACCAACAATACGCTGCTGGCGGGCAAATTCTACCCCGAACTGGTGACACCCGCCATCAACAGCCTGGCCGCCAACAGCGCCAACGACCCCACCTGCCAGGTGGAATCCCTGCGGGCAATGTCCCAGGCCATCGGGCCAAAGAACAAAGGGGATCTCTGGCTCTTCACCGACGGCGACGCCCTGCAAAGCATCAGTGTGGAGACGCTGGTCAAGGCGCTGAACAGCCGCCAGATGCGGGGATCCTTCGCCGTGATGGGTGGCTGCAATTCGGCCACGCCAGATCCAAAGAGTGTGAGCGGCGCGGCCAAGAACTATCTGGGCCTGGGCGCCAACGCCACCCAGCCCGGCGGTATTGTGCCCTATCTGCTCACAGCCCTGGGCAGCGGCGGCAAGTTCCTCTTTGTAGACCCCAACCAGACCCAATCGGCTGCGAACATCCTGCGCGCCCAGCTCACCCACAGCGCGGGCGCGGGCACGTGGAGCGATTACGTCAGCAACAATGCGACGTACATCTACGACAAGCTCAACTCCTGGGAGTACAGTTGGATCGACACGACAACTGCCGGGGGTGGAATCAATCAGGGCGTGCCCAATCCTTCCGTCGCTGTACAACTCCCCGGCGCCTTTCCCTTCTATGGCACGAACCAGAATCTTGCCCACGTCAACCGTTACGGCTATCTAACCTTTGGGGCCAGTCCCCAGACAGCCCAATTGAACAATACGGCAATTCCCAATCCAGCCCAGCCCAATACCGCTCTTTATGTCCTGTGGGAAGAGCTCTTCTGGAACAACCCACCCACGGCTGCGGCGAGCGCCACTGGTAACACACCCGATAGCGCTGACGCTCTGCAGGTGGATGTTTCGACCAAAAGCCAGGGCGATTGGTTCGCCATCAGTACCATCGGCAATAGAACAACCAACAGCAGCGCCAAGCGGTCATACCAGATTCTCCTCAACGCCACAACCGGTGAGATTCGCTATCAGTACAAAGAAGGAATTGACGCTTCCGGCGCAACGATTGGCATGGAAAACCCCACAGGAACCGTCGCCACCCAAATCAGTCTTAACGACATCAACGGGGCCAAGGACAGTATGGGCTATAAGTTCGTGCCGGCCCCGGTCCAACCCAGCAAAACCTTCACCGTTGCCGTGGACGGGCTGACCAGCAGCGTGGGCTTTCTGCTCACCGGCTACAGCGGCAACTTCGCCCCCCTGGCCGTGCGCACGCCGGACAACGGGCTGGTGAGCTGCGCCGACACGGCCAATGTCCTCTGCATCACTGCCGGGCTGGTCCAGTATGTGCAGGTGAAGGTCAACGGGCGCAAGGGCAATTGGAGAGCCACCGTCGCACCGGGCAACACAGGCGCGGGGACCTTCACCTTCAGCGCCATCGGGGCCAGCACAGTCAACGCCAGCAGCGGCAGCGAGCGCAGCCTGGCCGTCGGTCCCCAGTTTATCGGCGTGAAGCTGGACAACGACAGCCCCGGCGCGCCCCGCTCCACCCAGAACGGCCAACTGACCGGCTGGTTCGCCACAGTGGACGGCAAGCCCTTCGGCAGCCCCTTCCCCCTCTACGACGACGGTCTGCACAACGACGACGGCCCCAACGACGGGCGCTTCGGCTCCGACGCCTTCACGCCCCCCGGTCCCGGTGTGGCCTATCTGTGGATGCAGGGCACAGTCAACGGCGAAGCCTTCAGCCGCTCGGACCCCGCGCCCTTCAACTTCCAGCCTCTGGAGGTCACCTCTCTGGGCGATGGGGTCAACGACGGGGATGTCACCGCTCTGACCTTCACCATCAAAAACGGCGACACAGCCGCCCACTGCTACAACCGCTCAACGGAAGTGCCCAGCGGCTGGACATTCGACTGGAAGCTGTCTGCCTTTGAGGCAAACTTCGGCCTGTGTATGGCAGCCGGGGCGACCGTCACCAGAACGGTGGAGATCAAAATGGCGGCTCTCTCGCCCAATACCCTGCCCAGCGGCGCCACCGGTGATGTGATTGTGACTTTTGTCGATAAGGAAGAGGGGTCCATCAGCCACAGCGCTACGGCTTCTGTCACCCGCCGCCGCACGCCCGCCTATATCGTCCTGGATAACCGCAACAGTGCGGGCAATCTGCGCCCCAATGGGAAGGACACGGCAGCGCTGAAGATTCAGGCTTTCGACGAACAGATGGTGAGCGTGGCCGAGGGTACGCCAGTGACGATTACAACCTCAATCGGTATGATATCCCCGACCCACGCCTCTATTCAGAATGGAAAGGTGGACGCGACCTTTACCACACCGCAGATGCCAGGCACAGCCCTGCTCTCCATTGCCGTGGCTCATCTCTCGATGACCACAACCCTGGAAATCGCCGGGCCCCTGCCCGACAAACTCACGCTTATCAGCGGGCAGAGCGTCCTCTCGCCCACAGTACTGACAACGCCGCTGACCGTCACTGTCACCGACAAATGGGGTGACCCGGCGGTGGGGCAGAGCGTACGCCTGGGCGTCTCGGGCGACGGGGGAAAGGGCACAATCGGCGGTTCTGAAGTCGTCACTGGCACGACGAACAGCGCGGGGCAGTTCGTCGCCACCTTCGACCGAAGCGGCGCAATCGGCGAGGCGAGCGTCACCGCCACACTGATGTTCGACCAGAACGGCCAGTTACAGCCATCGCTCAGCGATACGAAGGCGATTCAGATGCTGGCGGAGATGCGCAGCCTTTTCCTGCCGCAGGTCAATCGGTAGAGGCGCGTAGGCGAGCGGGCGAATTTTGTCCCAGAAGTGTGAAACGTAAAACGTGAGAAGATTCGGACCTTCTCACGTTTTACGTTTCACGCCTTATGTTGCTTTTTGCAGCGAATTGACCCCTGAATTCAGCCCTTCAACGCCCTCTCCAACGCCTGGGCGATATGCACCGGCTCCCGTTCGGTGAAGTGGCCGATCTGCTCCCGGCAGGAGGTTCCGCTGGCGACGATTAGATCGTCTGTGCCCGCGGCGCGCACAGCCGGGAAGAGGCGCTCCTCCCCAATCGTACGGCTGATCTCGTAGTGGCCCACTTCGTAGCCGAAGTCACCGGCCATCCCGCAGCAGCCGCTGGGGATGACCTGCACCCCATAGCCTGCCCGTTTGAGCGCGGCCACCGACGCTTCGTCGCCCACCAGCGCTCTGGCGTGGCAGTGGCCGTGGAGATGAACCTTCCCCGGCGTCTCCCGCCAGATATCGGCAAAGCCCCCCGCCTCCGCTTCTCTCGTCACAAATTCTTCAAAAGTGAGGGCATTCTGGGCCAGAATCTGCGCCCGGGCTTTGTCCGCGGCCAGGGCCGGGTATTCGTCCCGCAGGGTCAAAATGCAGCTTGGCTCGATGCCCACAATCGGAATGCCCTGGGCCGCGTAGGGTGCAAGCAGGGCCACATTCTGGTCCACCCAGTGCTTGGCTTTGTCCGCCTGGCCGCCGGTGATGAGAGGCCGCCCACAGCAGGCCCGCCCCTCGGCCAGATAGACCCGATAGCCCCCGGCTTCCAGCACCCGCACCGCGGCCTGGGCCACCTCCGGGTGGTTGTATTCGGCCCAGGTGTCGTGGAAGAGAATGACAGAGTTGCGAGTTGCGGGTTGCGAATTGCGGGTTGCGTCTTTCGCCCCTGGCCCCTGGCTCCTGGCGTGAAACCAGTGGGAAAAAGTGTCCGGCGCGTACTTCGGGAGGGTGCGGGCGGGGTGGACGCCGATCTTCCCGAAAAGCGCTTTGGCGGGAGCCGAGGCCAGACTGGCGTTGACCAGCGGGACCAGCGGGCGGGCCACCCGGTAGAGCAGTTTGTTGAGTGTGGGCAGCAGCCCCATCATCCGGTTGAAGAGGGGCAGGCCATTCTCGGCGTAATAGTGGACCAGATATTCGGATTTGATGCGGGCCATATCCACCGCCGACGGGCACTCGCTTTTGCAGGCTTTACAACCCAGGCAGAGGTCCATCACCCCGTACATCTCCGGGCTGTAGAGTTCTTCCTGGGGGATGCGCCCGGCCAGGGCGTTGCGCAGACCGTTGGCCCGGCCCCGGGTCGTGTCTCGCTCATCCCGGGTGGCGTGGAAGCTGGGGCACATTGTGCCCACACCCACTTTGCGACAGACCCCCGCGCCGTTGCACATCTCCACCGCGGGGGCAAAACCGCCATCCGCTCCCCAGTCGTAGACGGTCTTCAGTTCGATTGTTTCGTATTCTGTCCCATAGCGCAGATTCTCACGAATGGGCGGCGCATCCACAATTTTTCCCGGATTCATCCGGTTCTCCGGGTCGAAGATGGCTTTCGTCTGACGCAGGGCTTCGTAAAGTTCCGGTCCAAAGAGACGGGGGTTGAGCGCGCTGCGCATCAGTCCGTCGCCGTGCTCGCCGCTCATTGTGCCGCCGTATTCCACAGCCAGATCGCAGGCAAATTCGCCCAGGGCTTCCAGGGCAGCGATACCGTCGGCGCTCTTGACATTGAGCAACGGGCGGACGTGCAGACAGCCTGCGGAGGCGTGGGCGTAGACCGCCACACCTTTTGAAGCGCTCAGCGTCCCGGCAAAGTTCAGAATCCGTTCCAGATAGGCGGCCAGAACCGCCGGCGGCACGGAGACGTCCTCGATGCCGGGGATGGGCTTGTACTCGCCCCGCTTACCCATCAGGATATTCAGCCCGGCCTTGCGCACAGACCAGACATCGGTTTGTGCCCCGGGTTGGACGTAGCGGCGGATGACCCCCTTCACCCCCCGGCGGCGCAGGTGATCTTCCAGATGGACGAGTTTCTTCTCCACTTCCTCCGGGCTGTCGCCGTAGTATTCGGTGAGCAGCACCCCCTCCGGATCGCCCTCCACAAAGAACATTTTCTTGGCCCACTCCGGCTGGGCCCGGGCCAGGTCCATCAACTGCTTGTCCAACAGTTCAGAGGCGCTGGGGTCGGTCTCCAAAATCATCGGAATCGAGGCGCAGGCGTCGATCACCCGGTCGAAGTGGACGACGGCCAGCCCGGTGAATTTGGGTTTGGGGACCAGGCGCAGAGTGGCTTCGGTGATCGTCGCCAGTGTGCCTTCGCTGCCGGTGATCAGTTGGGCCAGATTGAATTGGGGGCCGGGGAGCGGGGATTGGGGATTGGAGATTGGCAGGTGAAACGGATTCCTGTTTCCCGTTCCCCGTTCCCCAGTCCCCAGCCCCGCGGCCAGCCGGTCCAGATTGTAGCCAGAGGCCCGCCGCCAGTGCTTGGGCCAGCGGGCCACAATCTGCCCGGTGACGCCGCCGATCAGTCGTGGCAGTTCCCGGTAGATATGGCTTTCCAGGCTGTCGCCCCGGCCCAGTGCAGCCAGATCACCGGTTGCAACCGGGCCAAAACGGGTCGCACTGCCGTCGGCTAGAACCACCGCCACCTCCTCTACATTGTCCGCCATCATCCCGTAGAGGATGCTGTGGCTGCCTGTGGCGTTGTTGCCGATGGAGCCGCCGACGGTAGCCCGCTCGGCGCTGGCCGGGTCGGGTCCCAGCATCAGCCCCAGGCCGCCCAACGTTTTGTTGAGCACGCCGACGGTCATCCCCGGCTGGACGCGCACGCTTTTGGCCTCTTTGTCGATGCCCAGAATGCGGTCCATATATTTGGAGGTGTCAATGACCAGCGCCGCGCCCACGGCTTGCCCGGCCAGAGAACTGCCGCCGCCCCGGGGCAGGACGGGTACGCCGTGGCGGGCGGCAATCTCCATTGCGGCCTGGATGTCGTCGGCATTTTTGGGCAGGACAACGCCGATAGGCTGAATCTGGTAGAGGCTGGCGTCCGTGCTGTAGAGCATCCGGCTGTAGGCGTCGAAGCGCACTTCGCCCAGAATTGTACGTTTGAGATCGGCCAGGAGATCGGCGGTTTCGGCCACCGGGCCGGCCATTTCAGCCGGGGTCAGATGGGAACGGGTGGGGATGGCAAGGGTCATTGGGGGGTGTCCTCGTCGGCGGGTGGGGAAATGGGCTGTCGGTTAGAGCCAGTTATCGCGCTGCAAGCCGGGGATGGGGTCGAAGTCGCGATCTGTGGTCAGCAGAATCAGGTCAAAACGAATGGCAATGACGGCAATAAAAGCATCCAGTGCTTCCAATTGACGCCCGATCCGCCGTAGTTCTACGCGCAAATGGGCAGCTTTTTCAGCGTCTACCTGCTCGATTCCATAAAAACCAAAGAAGGGTGAAAGGTGGTTCCGTTCGCGGAGATTCTGTTCACGACGCGGCAATACCTGAATGCCAAAGAGCATTTCACTGAGCGCAGGGGCGGGTACAGAGAAAACATCTTGGGTCCGTTGCTGTCCCAGAATGCGTTGACGGAGCGGATGGGTGAGTGTCACTAATGGAGAGAGGTGATTGGCATCCAGAAGATAGTGTGCCACGACAGTTATCCCCTGAAACGATTTGTTCGGGCAGATCGAGAGTGAGTAACATTTTGTCACCTCCAAAAGAGTACCGGGTATGCGGTGGCTATGGGAAGTATACCACATACATCCTCACCCCCAGCCCCTCTCCCAGCCGGGACGGTTGCGTGTATGCGGTGTTTGGTGGGCTGGGAGAGGGGAGTTAGCTCTCTCGTGCCCGCGCTCCGCGTGGGTACTCCGAGCGGACGCTCCGCGTCCACAACGCCACCACCCGACGCCGGAGCGCAAGCTAACAGCTTGCGTTACAATGCACTGGACGCAGAGCGTCCGGGGAGCGTTCCCACGCGGGAGCGTGGGAACGAGGCAAGCGCACCAATCGCCGTCCTTCCCCCTCCTCTCCCAGCGCAACCAACACCACAAACTACTGCCGGTCCGCCAGATAGTCCACCAACGCTTGCAGTCCCAGGAGATAGCTGCGCCAGCCAAAACCGGCGATCTGCCCCACACAGACCGGGGCCAGCACGGACTTGTGGCGGAACTCCTCCCGGCTGTGGATGTTGCTCAGGTGGACTTCGACGGTGGGGAGTGAGACACCGGCGATGGCGTCGCGGATGGCATAGGAGTAGTGGGTGAAGGCACCCGGGTTCATCACCAGGCCGTCGGCCCAATCCCCCGCGGCCTGGATAGCGTCCACAATCGCGCCTTCGTGGTTGCTCTGGAAGGGGCGCACGTCGTGGGTGTCGCCGGCCCAGACCAGCGCCGCTTCGTTGATAGTGTCGAGGGTGACGCTTCCGTAGATGGACTTTTCCCGCCGTCCCAACAGATTCAAATTTGGCCCGTGGATGAGGGCGATCTTTGCCATAGAATTACTCCAAATGTCGGAAGTATCCCAATACCAAAATGAAAAGTACACGGATTTGCACGGATGCAGAGGATTTACACGGCTGTAGAGATCGGGATTTTGTAAATCCGTGTCGATCTGTCTTTATCTGTGTCAATCCGTGTACTTTTGTTGCAGCAGTCAGTTCAATACAACCGCCAGTGCCCGGCGCACATATTCCTCGCCGGGGTCGTTGACGATTTTCACATCGCCCAGTTTGGTGGGCAGGATAAAACGCAGGGTCTTGCCCTGGCGCTTCTTGTCGAAAAACATTGTCCATCCGGTGCGTCGCACTGTCCACGAAATGACTCTAGTCCGCAACCTCATCTGGACAGTGCGACGCACCAAAACGGGAAGTTATTCTTTGACAAGCCCCAAATGTCGGAAGTATCCCAATACCAAAATGAAAAGTACACGGATTTGCACGGATGCAGAGGATTTACACGGCTGTAGAGATCGGGATTTTGTAAATCCGTGTCGATCTGTCTTTATCTGTGTCAATCCGTGTACTTTTGTTGCAGCAGTCAGTTCAATACAACCGCCAGTGCCCGGCGCACATACTCCTCGCCGGGGTCGTTGACGATTTTCACATCGCCCAATTTTGTAGGCAGGATAAAGCGCAGGGTCTTGCCCTGGCGTTTCTTGTCAAAAAACATTGTGGCGTGTACTTCGTCCAGGCTGTAGCCGGAGACGCTGACGGGGAGTCCCAGACGCAGGAGCAGACGGCGAATGCGCTCTTCCAGGGCCGGGTCGCAGTGACCGGTCTCCCCGGCCATATGCGCGGCGCAGATCAGCCCCAGGGCCACCCCTTCGCCGTGACGGATGGCGTAGTGGCTGGTCTGCTCGATGGCGTGGCCGAAGGTGTGGCCCAGATTGAGGGTGGCCCGGCGGCCCATCTCGAAGGGGTCTTCGGCCACCACCTCCACCTTCACCCGCACCGCGTCGCTGACCAGTTGGCCCAGATTGATGGGGCCATCGCCTTCCAACTGGCGAAAAATCTCCGGCGCGGCGATGATGCCGTGCTTGACAATCTCGGCCAGCCCGGAGCGAAACTCGGCCGCTGGCAGGCTGTTGACCACTGCCGGATCCATAACGACGAGACTGGGCTGTTTGAAGGCGCCCACCAGATTCTTGCCCTGGGGCAGGTCCACGCCGGTCTTGCCCCCCACGGACGCATCCACCATCGACAGAACGCTGGTGGGAATCTGCACAAAAGGCACGCCGCGCAGATAGCTGGCCGCGGCAAAGCCCGCCATATCCCCCACCACACCGCCGCCCAGACCGATGACCGGGCTGCGCCGGTCCAACCCCCCGGCCAGAAATTGTTCGTAGAGCGAGGCGATGCTGGCAAGCGTTTTGTGCTGCTCGCCTTCGGGAACGGTGCAGATGACCGGCTCGAAACCCGCGGCGGCCAGGCTCTCGGCCACCGTCTCGCCGTGCAGTTCGGCAATCACCGGATTGGTGACAATCGCTGCTTTGCCTTTTGTCAATCCCCGGTTCGCCATCAGTTCCCCGACCCGGCCCACTAGCCCGTCGGCGATGCAGATGTGATAGGTCGTCCCATCGGGCGTGGCGACGCTGATACGGTTCATCCCGGCGATTTCGTCATTAGCGGCCAGGGCATCGACCACTCGCTCCACAATCTGCGCCGGGGTGCAACGGTCCGTGGGGATTTGCAGGGGGATACTGCCGTACGCACTCCGCCGTTTCGCCAGCAGATTCTCGATGCGGGCCAGCTTTTCGTCCCGCCCGCCGGGGAGCAGGGGGCGATCCGTGGCCGCCTCTACCCGCTGGATAATCGTCTCGGCGTCCGCAGTCAGACAGACGACCGGACCACTGACGGCCAGGGCATCCCGGTTCTCTGTGTTGACCAGCGCACCGCCGCCGGTGGCGATGACCAGCCCGTTCTGTCCGGCCAGTTCGTGGCAAAGCTGGGCTTCGACGATGCGAAAGGCAGCCTCGCCTTCATCGGCAAAGACCGCGGCGATGGGCTTGCCAAAATGGGCCACAATGCGCTCGTCCATATCCACAAAGTCCCGGCCCAGGCGTGCGGCCAGCAGGCGGCCCGCGGTGCTTTTGCCCGTGCCCATAAAGCCGGTGAGGGTGATGTTTTGAAATTTAGCGGTCATTGGGTTCGTCGTTGTCGTATTGTGCGAGGGCGAGTAGGGTCAGGCGATAGGTCTCCTCAGCCAGACTCAACGCTTCCCGCGCGTCGTCTCGGCCAGCCATTCCATCGGGCAGCGAACCCGGTGGGGCATCCGGGTAGCGCGTCGGTATGTAGTAATTGTCCATTTTGTACAGCACTCTCCCGGTGTCACCCAGCCAGGAGAGAGAGAGCAGACGGAGCAAATCCGCAATACTGTGGGTTCGAGGGGTGGTATTGTCCCGCTGCATCAGATAGGCTTTAAGCGACTTCTCGACTGCCTGCTGAGAGTGAAAACAGACCTGATTGAATATTTCGTCTGTGAGCGCGTACTTTGCCACTTGCGCGAAGTTCAGCCAGCGTTGGGTCTCTGCGTTCATATAATATAATCCCTCTTACCCAATATTTCATGCTTGAAGAAGGAGCGTTCCCGTGCCATCTGGTCAAATTCGGATGGTGTGTTGCAAAGAATATCGACTGCAACCCGGGGTTGTAACAGACCGCGCAAATGATGCAGTCGTTTCATAAAAGGTAATCTGGTCTCCTGAACCAGCACCAGATCGATGTCTGACCATTCGTGGATTTCGCCCGTGACCATCGAGCCAAAGAGAAGGATCAACTCTGGGTCTTCCTCATCCTGCCAGGTATTGTCATCCAATTTGAATGGGATGACAAATAGGCGCGCGGTAAGGACTCGTCCATCCGGTGCGTCGCACTGTCCACGAAATGACTCTAGTCCGCAACCTCATCTGGACAGTGCGACGCACCAAAACGGGAAGTTATTCTTTGACAAGCCCTAAGGATAGCGGGTATTGAGCGGCGGCACTGGTGGCAGCAATTAGCCAACTCGCAATAGCCGATTCACCCAACGTCGAACAGGCGGAAATGGCTGGTGTCCACCCGCGCCGCCTGGTGCATCAGCACCGCGTTCATCAGCTCAATCGCCATCCGGGATTCCAGGGTGACACCGGCGCGTACGCCCACACAGGGGTCGTGGCGACCCTCGGCCAACTGGTACTCCATCTCCTCCAGATTTTTGCGCACGGACTGTTGCGCTTTGGTAATCGTAGAAGTCGGTTTGAAACCCACCCGACAGACCAGGGGCGAGCCGGTGGTGATGCCCCCCAGCAGCCCGCCGTGGCTGTTGGCCTGATAGCCGCTGCTGCGAATGGGATCGTTGTTTTCACTGCCGCGCCGGGCCACCACCGCCGCGCCGTCGCCCACTTCGCAGCTTTGCACGGCATTCAGCCCCCCCAACGCGCCCATCAGCCGCACTTTCAGACTCTGGTAGAGGGGTTCGCCGATGAGAGCCGGCGGGTTGATCGCCACCACTTCCACCGCCGCGCCCAGAGAGTCGCCGTCGATGCGGGTGCGTTTGATCAGTTCGCCGGCTTCCTCGGCAAAGGCAGTATCCAGGGAGCGGATTTCGGCTTCGTCCAGCAACGCCTCCACTTCCCCAATCGTCTGGGCCGAAACCCCCAGATGGCCCTGTGCCCGGATGCGTTCCTGGAAATGGGCGGCCAGACTCTTTTCGGTCTTCAACGGGCCAACTTGGACAATCGACGAGAGGAAGACTGTGCCAAAGGTGGCCTGCAAATAGAGCCGGGCGATGGAGCCGCCCACCACATCGGAGATGGTGGAGCGGTAGCTGCTGCGCCCGCCCCCTCGAATGTCCACAAAGCCCTGGGATTTGGCGTGCTTCACCAAATCTGTGTGGCCGGGACGCACCGCGCCGGTTGGTCCCGCGAACTGCTCGTAGTGGCGGGAGCGCTGGGAGGTGGAAAGGACCAGCGCCGCAATCGGCTCGCCGGTGGTGTAGCCCTCGGCGTAGCTCTCCGTCTGTTGGGGTTGGCCGTCCACAAGGATTTGGATGGGCGGCCCGGCCAGAAGCGCGTCCAGATTGGCTTCGTTATAAAGACCGGAGAGCAGAGCCACTTTGTCCCCTTCGTGGCGGGGTGTGCCGTGGCGGTTGCTGCCCGGGCGTCGTCTGTCCAGAAAGCGCTGGATGTCCGTCCGGCGCAGGAGCAGCCCCGGCGGGCAGCCGTAGACAATTGTGCTGACGCCAGGGCCGTGGGATTCGCCCGCGCCAGCCACGGCGAAGAGAGGGCCGCCGAGAATTTCCATTGGATATACTCCGGTTGGGATGGATGCAAAGAGTGGACGCTGATGCCGCTGAAAGGGTTGATGAACGCTGATAAAAATCAGCGCAGATCAATCCAAATCATAAAAATCTGCGTCCCCTACTCTCTTTTTTAGCGCTGGGCCATACGTCTCTGGTGTTCCACATCGAAGACGTGGGAGTGGAGGTTGGCGATCCACTGTTTGCCTTCCTGGGTCACACGCAGATATTCCAGCGCTTCCTGAATGTAGGGGCTGACCACATCCCAGTAGAAGCGGGCGTAGTTGCAGCGCATATCATCCAGGCTGTTGTACCCAATTTTGACGTTTTTGTCCACTTCTTCCAGTTCGTAGTAGAGCGCGGGGAGCTTGCGCAGGTAGTTGGGGTCGCCCAATTGACCGATAAAATCGGCGGCCCGCACCAGACCGGGGTAACCGTTAGTCTGCTGGTGCAGTTCGTCCGGGGGGATGGGGAAGCGAGTCATCTCAATATAGGAGAGGATGGCCTCGGTATCGATCTCGATAAAGAGCGGATGGCTGAAACGTTCCCGAATAAAGAGTTTGCTGCGGTCCACGTGATAAGGGGCCAGCGCGGCGTCGGTGATCCCAGGCCGCAGTTCCACAGTTTCGTCGCCAATGCCTGTGGCAACCCTCTCTTCGCTGTCCAGGCGACAGACACCCCGCACAAAGCCAATGTCGTGGCAGAGCAGGGCCATCATTACGTGTAGCCAATCCCGCGGGGTAACGCCACCTTCCAGCAGGTGTTTGCCCTGCAAAATAGCCTGGCCGACCAGCGTCACCATCACCGTATGATCCACATTGTGATAGAGTGCATCCGAGTTGGCGATATTTTCCAGGGCCAGATAGCCGCACCAGACAACCGTATCACCAACCAGTGGAGAGCGATTTCCATAACTCTGTTTGTACGCGGTTTCGAGTTCTGCCACCAATCGATCAATCAGCATTTTCTGTAAATTGAGCATCGCGTCCCCTGTATTGTGTCAATTCAGGAAAGTTTTCCGACACACAAATTGTACGAATTACACGAATTTTTCTGTGTAATCTGCGTTCATCTGCGTTCAAAATCCTTCTTGCGTTATGTGACCTGTCCGTTCGTACCTGTTGAGCCACCCCAGCCTACCCCTCCCCATTCCAGGGAGAGAAGTGGATCGACTCCTCCCCCACAGTGGGGGAGGTTGGGTGGGGGTGAGCAGTTACCTCCGCTTATAGTATGCGATATTCTGGCAGGACAGATCAACACTCCAATAGTGCCATTATCGCTTGTCGAGAATCGGCACAATGGCGCAGATGGCTGGAAAACCGGGCTATGCCAGCGCGCTCTCGTGGCCCGAGTCCCGCACGAAAATGCACGAAGCATCGGTCTGCTCTACCATCCGGTGCATAAAATGCAGATCGACCGGTGTCTGCAATCCGAAGATATTCAGGTCGGCCTGGGGTCCGTCGGGGAGATAGGCGGCCAGGGAACCGGCAGCGACGATTGTACGGGTGTTGCGGGGCATCCGGCCCAGGCGCACGAGGGTATCCAGAAATATCTGGCCGTGGAAGCGGTCGTCTTCGTTCTGCACGACAGTAATCAGATTCATCTGGCCGTGCCAATTCTGCACGAGCTGATAGGCCAGGAGCAGGGAGAGGTCCAGATTGGTCAGACGCATCCCCACCTCCCAATCCGGGCTTTGATCCCGAATCCAGACATTGACTGTCTGCTCCCGGCCCAGACTGGTCTGGGGATGTTTGGCGTAGAGAATGGCGCCGATTTCGTTGTGTTGGGCTTGCTCCAAGACAAATTGCAGGGTCTCGGCGTCGGTGTGGGGCGTCAGGTACATAAAAAGGGCGTTGGGGCGAAAGAAGACACTGTGCAGCAGTTCCAGCCCGGTGCGCATCCCCTGGGCAAAGTTTTCTACTTTCAGCAGAGATGAACGGGCAAAGATGCCGTCCGTGGCAAAAGCGTCCACCAATTCCTCCAGCCCGTGGATGCCTTTCTGGGTGTCGTCCGAATACATCCCCAGCACATGCACCGAGCCTTTGGGGTAGGTCAAGTCTTTGATAAAACGATAGCTCCCCAGCAATTCCCCCCTGGTCTGAACAGGCACAAGCAGACTGGGCTTCCAGGCTCGCTCCTGGGTTTCGGGCATTTTCAATATCTGCATAGCGGCCCACTCGGCCAGAGAGACAAAGATGCCGCTGCGCACATCGCTCCAGGGCGCGGTCAGACGGCGGCGGGTCAGCCCGCTGTAGAGCAGAATCGTCACCACCAGCGCCACCAGACTGAAGATGGCGTTGATCAGGAACATTACATAGAGCGAGCCGACCAGCCCGATCAGCGGCACGATGCGGGGGATTTTGAAGACAGGGCGAAAGCTGACCAGCCCCATTGACTGCTCCACCAGCACTACACCGTTGAGAACGGCGTAGGTGATGAGGAAAAACATCGTCATCAGCGGTGCGATGGCGTTGAGACCGCCGCCGGCCAGCCCAAAGAAGATCGTTGCCAGCCCGACAATGCCCGTGGCGATCATCGCCGGGCGGGGTTCGCCGTTGAGCGTCTCCTGGGCCAGAATCTCGCCGCCGGGCAGAATGCCGTGCTCGGCGATGGCTTGCAGCACCCGAGGCGCGCCCACCAGAGAGTTGAGCGCGGCGGAGAAGGTGGCGGCCAGAATCCCGGCCAGCACCGCGGGACCCCAGGCCGATTTGTCCACCATCACCGTCAGCGTCGTCACCAGTTCTTCCGGTGTGGCTACCCGGGAGACCCAATAGGCCAGGCCGAGATAGATGGCGAAGCTGAGTAGGATGGCGGCCAGAGTTCCGGTGGGGATGCTTTTGCGGGGGTCGCGCAGGGTGCCGGACATATTCACCCCGGCCAGCACCCCTGTCACCGCGGGGAAAAAGACGGCAAAGACGCCCCAGAAATCAGCGCTGGGGAAGTTTCCCCAGGCCGGCGAGGTGACGGTAAAGCCAGGGCCGAAACGCTCAAAGCTGCCCAGAAAGACGACGAGCAGCGAGAATATGACGAGAAATAGAATCGGAAAACGCACCCGGGCCGCCAAATTGATGCTGAAATAGGCAATGGCGAAGCAGAGGCCAAAGGCGACAAAGACGATCAGCCAGGCCGGGTGGCTGGGGAAGATGCGCTGCCAGCCTTCGCTGAAGGCGAAAATGTAGAAGGCCACGGAGATCGCCTGGGCCAGATAGAAAGGCATTGTCACGCTGCCCCCCACCTCCAGCCCCAGGGATTGGGAGATAATCGAGAATGCGCCCCCGGCCCGCACCCGGATGTTTGTCGCCACCGACGAGATGGAGAGACCTGTGCAGAGGGTGATTGTATTGGCCAGGGTGATAATCAGAATCCCGCCCCACAGCCCCGCATTACCCACCACCCAGCCCGTGCGCAGATACATCACCGCGCCCAGAATCGTCAGCAGGGTGGGCAGAAAGACGCCGTTAAAAGTGCCGAATTTCGTACTTTCACCGCTGTTGGGGGAGCGGAAAAGGGAGAGGAATGGGTCCGAGAGGCGGGCCAGGTTTGGCATTTCTATCGAATCCCCCGCTGGGCTGGGGTGAGGGCTTCCAGCACCTGGCAGGCTACTTCGTAGCGGCCAAAGCTGGGCATCAGATAGACGCCCTGAACCCGGGGGGCTTCCACCAGCTGGAGCAAAAGTTCCTGGGCCATTTTTACCCCCTCCTGGCGTCCATCCGCGCCGGCCTTGCGCATCCGTTCCAGCGCGTCCTCGCTGAGGGTGATACCCGGCACTTCGTTGTGCAGAAAGCTGGCGTGGCGGTGGCTTTGCAGGGGCAGGATGCCGATGAGCACGGGCACAGGAAAATCCCCGTGACGTTCTTCGTAGACCCGCAGAAAATCGAGCCAGACCTGGGGATCGTAGATGGGCTGGGTCATTGTAAAGTGCGCGCCGCCGCTGATCTTCTGGTGGAAACGGTCGGTCTCTTCGGCCAGGTCTGCCCGTGTGGGGTCACAGGCCACGGCAATCGTAAAGTTGCCCGGCTGCCCCATTTTGTTGTCGCCCTGGTCGTAGCCCTGGTTGAAACGGTTGATGATGCGTACCAGTCCAATCGAATCCACATCGAAGACCGCTGTGCTGCTCTGGCTGTCGCCCAGAGAGGGCGGGTCGCCGGTCAGCGCCAGGATATTGCGCACGCCCAGGGCCTGCGCGCCGATCAGATCGGCCTGCAAGCCCATCAGCGAACGGTCCCGGGTGGTGAAGTGGACAATCGACTCGATGCCCACCTGCTGCTGAATCTGCACGCAAAGCGAAAGCGCGCTCATCCGCACCCGGGCCATGGGGCTGTCGGCCACATTGATAGCGTCCGCCCCCATGGACTTGGCGTGGCGTGCCCCTTCGATCTGCTTCTGGGCGTTGAAGCCCCGGGGTGGGTCCACCTCCACGCTGATCACAAACTTGCCCGCCCGAATCTTGCGCAGAAGTTCGGTCTCGTCCCGGTGGGGGTCGTCGGTGTTGTCGTCCAGGGCCATATCCAGACCGATGTGCATAGCGGGCAGTTCGTCGGAGACGACGATAGGTGTGGTGGCAACGCCCTTTTGGGCCAGATAGACGTCCAGCGCGCCCCGCATCTCCCGGATGTGCATGGGCGTTGTGCCGCAGCAGCCGCCGATCAGCCGTGCGCCGTTGTCCAGAAAGGGGGCCACGTGGCGGGCAAAATAGCCGGGGCCTGCCGGATAGGAGAAGCGCCCATCGACCCGGGCCGGGAAGCCGGCGTTGGGCATAACACTGAAGCCAGCCGTGGGGTCAGAACGGTGCATCTCCCGCAGCACTTCCAGAGAAGGCGCAGGACCGACCGAGCAGTTGATCCCGGCCAGGTCTGCCCCCGCCGCGCTGAGTCGTTGCACAGCTTCGCCCGGTGTCATCCCGGAGCCGGTGCGCCCGTCCTGGTTGTAGGTCATCGAGGCCACAATCGGCAGATCGCAGACCGCCCTGGCGGCCCGCACGGCAATCTCCAACTCGGCAATTTCGCTAAAAGTCTCAAAGAGCAGCAGGTCCGCGCCGGCCTCCCACAGGACAGAGACCTGCTCCTGAAAAGCCGCTTCGGCCTCGGCCACAGTGACAGAGCCGTAGGGGGCCAGCCGCTTGCCCAGGGGACCCACATCCCCGGCGATAAAGAGGCTGCGCCCCACCACCTCCCGCACATCCCGCACCAGCTTCACCCCGCGGAAGTTGAGGTCGCGCACCCGCTCTTGCAGGCCCACATCGGCCAGCCGCACCCGGTTGGCCCCGAAAGTGTGGGTTTTGATCACATCGGCGCCGGCCGCGGCAAAGGCCTGGTGGATTTCGGTGATCCAGCCGGGGCGGGTGAGGGAGAGATATTCCAGACACTGCTCGTCGCTGGCGCCCATCGAGAAGAGCATTGTGCCCATCGCGCCGTCGCCGAGCAGGGGTCGTTCGGATAGTTTTTGGAGGAAGGGGTGCATGGAAGACTCGTTAAGGTTTCGGTTGAATAGAGACAATCAAACTTTGCCAACCGAAACGTGAGGCGTAAAACGTGAGAAAGGTCGGTACTCTCACGTTTCACGTTTCACGTTTCTATGGGGAAGTTGCTCACTATTGGCGTCATCTCGCTTTCGCCCATCATTTATAGCACGAACCCGCGCTTTGGGGTAGAATGCAGGACGGTGTTTGTGCTGCTTACTGTTCGGTGCGACGCACTGTCCGCCAGAATCTACGGACTGGCAGGATCTCCTGGACAGTGCGTCGCACCTGTGAAACTTTGTGGATAGAACCAATGGAACCAGAACGCAATCTTCCCCCGTTGCAACTGCAACTAAACAGCGCCTTTGCCAATGCTTATGGCGATGTGGCAAAGACAGCCCTGGGCATTGTGGGCCAGGATATGGCGGTGGAGTCGATCCGCACGCCGGAAGCTCCTGCACCAGAGAGTCTGGAAGTGCGGGGGCGGTTGCTGCGCCCCAGCGCCGAGGTCTTCTCCCGCTGGCTGGCCGAGTTCACCAGCCGGGGCTTTACCCCTTTTCTGCGCCGGGACGAAAGCCCGGGGGCGATGGCTGGCGGGCAAAATGTGGTGCTGCAACTCCTGGCCGGCGTCGTTCCCCGCACCCAATCCAATCCGTGGATCAATCTGGTCCTCTTTGTGGTGACGGTGCTGAGTACGCTCTTTGTGGGGGTGCTCTACGGGGTGGATGTGGGGCTGGACCCCAACGCTGGGTTTCTGGAATTGATGTGGCAGATTTTCACCACTCCCGATCTGCTGGCAAAAGGGCTGCCCTTTGCGGCTACCCTGCTGGGCATCCTCACCGCCCACGAATTCGGCCACTATTTCGCGGCCCGCTACCACAAAGTAGCCGTCACCCTGCCCTATTTCCTGCCTATGCCCTTCGGCTTTGGCACTCTGGGCGCGTTCATCCGCCTGAAAGAGCCTGTGCCGGATCGGCGCAAACTCTTTGACATCGGGGTAGCGGGTCCCCTGGCCGGGCTGGTACTGGCCGTGCCCCTGCTCTTTTATGGGCTGAGCACCAGCGAGGTGATGGTGCCCCAGCTTACCGCCGGCGCGATGCTGGAAGGCAACAGCTTTCTCTACTACTACGCCAAGCTGTGGACCTTTGGCCAGGCCCTGCCCAACCCCCTGACGGGGATGGATGTGATGATGAACGACGTCACCTTCGCCGCCTGGATCGGGCTGCTGGTGACCGCGCTCAATCTGCTGCCCCTGGGCCAATTGGACGGCGGCCATACGGTCTTTGCCCTCTTTGGCAAGGGCGCGCGTCTCTTCAACTGGGCCACCCTGGGTGGGATGCTGCTGCTGGGGATTGCCGGGCTGGCTGAGGTGCAGGCCCGCATCCCCGGTCTGGAAAACATCGGCTGGTCGGGCTGGTTTATGTGGCTTGTTCTCATCAATCTGCTGGGCGGCCCCTTCCATCCCCCCGCGCTGGACGACGTGACCGAACTGGACCCCCGCCGCCGCTGGATCGGCTACGGGGTGATCGCCATTTTTGTGCTGATATTCATTCCCGTGCCCCTGCGCGCGCTGTGATAGAATGGAAGGAGAAGGAGGTGTTTTTATGACACAAGCAAGAGTAGCCCCTGCGCCCCCGGCAAGAGCGGCTTCCAAGAGGCAGCCCAAGCCACTCCCGGCCAAACGCTATCGGCTGGCAGATGTATCCGCGTTTCCCACAGAGAACGGCTATCGTTACGAAATCATTGATGGAGAATTGATCGTGACACCAGCACCGGCGCGACCCCACGGGATTATTGCCAGCCGCATTGCCTATGCGATGACAGGTTTTTTCAAACAGCAGATGCCTGAATGGTCACTGATTGCCCAGCCCATCAGTTTGGAATGGGAAACAGAGAATACGGCCTATCACTGCGAGCCGGACATCAGCATTTTTGATCAGCCATTTGAAGCAGTATTGGAAAAGGTAGACCTTTTTCCCGTGATTGTGATTGAGATCGTCTCGCCGGGCAACCCGGAAAACGATTATGTGCGCAAAGTGGCTGCCTATGCGGCCATCGGCATCCCGGAATATTGGATCGTCGATTCCCGCCATCGCACGATTACCTTTCTGGAATTGACGACCGCAGGCCGCCAGCGCCACTATACAAGGATCGACACCTCCCAGCTTTTGCCAGACAACGAACTGGTGTTGGATGAGATTTTTGCCGGGCTGTAGCCCTTTTGCGTCTCCCGATAGTTCCAGCCAATTTGTAACTACTCAGGCTCAGGGTGCGACGCACTCGCCACACCCGTTTTGCAGTGGGAATCTACTCCTGGCGAGTGCGTCGCACCCTAAGTAGTTACGCCAATTTTCATAAAGATGTGAGTGAGAAGCAGGAGTTTATGAGTACGATCCCCTCAATGCAAGAAGTGATCCGCCGCCTGCACGAATACTGGGCGGCCCGGGGCTGTACCATCTGGCAGCCCCACAGCGAGAAGGTGGGCGCGGGCACAATGAACCCGGCCACGGTTCTGCGCGTCCTCGGCCCGGAGCCGTGGAACGTGGCCTATGTGGAACCCTCCTTCCGGGCCGACGACGGGCGCTACGCCGAAAACCCCAACCGGATGCAGATGCACACCCAATATCAGGTGATCCTCAAGCCCGATCCCGGCAATCCCCAGGAACTCTACCTGGGCAGCCTGGAAGCCATCGGTCTGGACCGCACCCGCCACGACATCCGCTTTGTGGAAGACAACTGGGAATCTCCCGCCCTCGGCGCGTGGGGTCTCGGCTGGGAGGTCTGGCTGGACGGCCAGGAGATTAGCCAGTACACCTATTTCCAACAGGCGGGCAGCCTGCCTCTGGACCCGGTGAGCGTAGAGCTTACCTACGGTCTGGAGCGGATTGTGATGTATCTGCAACAGAAGAGCGAAGTCTGGAACATCGACTACGACGGACGCCACACCTACGGCGAAATCTACAAACAGCAGGAGATCGAACACTGCGTCTACAACTTCGAGCTGGCCGATGTGGAGCGCCAGAAGATGCTCTACGACATCTACAAAGCCGAAGCCGAAGCCTGCATCGCTCGCGGCCTCGTCGCGCCGGCCCACGACAATGTGCTGCGCCAGAGCCAGACCTTCAACATTCTGGACGCTCGCGGCGCTATCGGCGTCACCGAGCGGGCCAAATTCTTCGCCGATATGCGCGGCCAGGCCAAACGCATCTCTGAACTGTATGTGGAGCAGCGCCAGCGGGAGGAATATCCGTGGCTAGGGACTGGGGATCAGGGATTGGGGGTCGGGGATCGGGCGGTTTCCCAGTCCCCAGTCCCCACTCCCCAGTCTCCAGTCTCCAGTCCCCAGTCCCTATTGCTCGAACTCGGCTCGGAGGAGCTGCCACCCAAAGACGTGACCGACGGCATCGCCCAGATTCAGGTGAAGTTGGGCGAGTTGTTGGCCGGGGCGAATTTGGATTATGCAAAGTTGACTGTCACGGGCACGACCCGCCGCCTGGTGGCCTATGTCACCGGGCTGGCCCCCCGCCAGCGGGACGAGACTGTGGAGAAGAAAGGGCCGCCCGCGGACCGGGCCTTCGACAGCTTTGGCGAACCCACAAAGGCTGCCCTCGGCTTTGCCAAAGGCCAGGGCGTGGAAGTCTCCGCGCTGGAAGTGCGGGACAATTACGTCTGGGCCGTGCAGCACGTCACCGGCAAAGCGACCGCGGATGTGCTGCCCCAACTGCTCACCGACCTGCTGGACGGGATGCGCTGGGGCAAGACAATGCGCTGGAACGCCTCCAACGCGGCCTGGCCCCGCCCCCTGCGCTGGATTGTGGCCCTGTACGGGGAAGCGGTTGTGCCCGTGGGCTGGGCCGGTGTAGAGAGCGGGCGGGTGAGCCGTAGCCCCCGCTTTGCCGATGCCGCCGCTGACCTGCCCCCCGGCGAGTTTTTGACCTTCGCCGTTGCCAATGCCGACGCCTATTTCGAGGCTGTGGCAGCCCAGGGGGTTGTGCTGAACCGGGAAGAACGGCGTCAGCGCATCGCCGATCTGGTGGCCGAGACCGCGGCCCAGGCTGGCGGGACGATCCCCAACGACCCGGACCTGCTGGACGAAGTGACCGATCTGGTCGAGTCTCCCGCGCCGGTGCTGGGCAGCTTTGAAGCCAAATATCTCGACCTGCCCACCCCTGTTCTGATCGGCGTGATGAAAAAGCACCAGCGCTACTTTCCCGTGGAGAAGGCGACAGGCGACGGCTCGCAATTCGCAATGCGCAACTCGCAACTCCTCCCCCATTTCATTACAATTGCCAACAGCAACGGTCTCGCCCACCCGGATGTGGTGCGGGCGGGGAACGAAGGAGTGATCCGGGCGCGCTATGCGGATGCGGCCTTCTTCTTCCGCAACGATACGGCTCGTCCGTTGGAGAGCTTTACCCCCCGGCTGGGCACCCTGACTTTCCACGCCAAGCTGGGGTCGATGCTGGACAAAGTGCAGCGGTTGGAAAAGTTAGCCCCGCAGATTGGGGAAATGCTCAACGGCAGCGGGGACGAACTGGCAACGGTTGCACGGGCCGCGGCCCTGAGCAAGTCTGATCTGGTCACTTCGATGGTAGTGGAGATGACCAGTTTGCAGGGGATTATCGGTGAAATCTACGCCCAACGCAGCGGCGAGTCAGCGGCGGTGGCCCAGGCCATCCGGGAACACTACCTGCCCCGTTTCGCCGGTGACAGCACACCCACATCGCTCCCCGGTCTGGCCCTGAGCCTGGCCGACAAACTGGACAGTCTGGCCGGTCTCTTTGCTGTGGGTGTATCGCCCAGCGGCAGCGCGGACCCCTTCGGGCTGCGCCGGGCCGCGTTGGGCGTCGTCAATAATCTGATCAGCGGCCAGATCGACTTTTCGGTCAACGCCGCGCTGGGTCGGGCCGCCAGCCATCTGGCAGTCGAGGCATCCGCGCAAAGTCTGGCCGATGCGGGCGAATTCGTCACCCGGCGCTTGCAGGGGGTGCTGCTGGAAATGGGCTATGCCTTCGATGTGGTGGAGGCTGTGCTGGCTGTGCGGGGGGAGAACCCCGCCGCGGCCGAGCGGGCCTGCGCCGCCCTCTCCCGGCTGGTGGCCGGGGCCGGCTGGGGCGAGACTTTCACCGCTTATGCCCGCTGCGCCCGGATTGTGCGCAGTCTGGAAAGCGCAGTGGCGCTGAACCCGGCGGTCTATGAGACCGACGCCGAACGGAGATTGCACGCGGTCTGGGAGCAAGCACAGGCCGCGGTAGACGATGCAGACGAACCGGCCCACGCCCTGGCCGCGGTGCTGAACGACCTGACCGCACCCATCAACGCCTTTTTCGATGCAGTGCTGATCAACGCCGAAGATGCCGGCGTGCGCCTGGCCCGTCAAGCCCTGGTGCAGCGCATCGCCGGTCTGCCCTCGGCGGTGGCCGATCTGAGCAAATTGCAAGGCTTTTAGCCCACCCTCGGAAAATTGACATTCCGTTGTGGTTATTCAGGTGCGACGCACTCGCCTGGCGAGGCTGTTCATCCAAAGATTGTGTGACGAGTGCGTCGCACCTGAAATCTGGACAGGTACAATCCGTTTTTGAAATTGACCCGTCGCGTAATATCACGCGGCGGGTTTTTGTTTGGTCTGTATTGCCCGACAGGTGAGGTGTGATCTGACGCATAGGGTAGGTGTGTCCTGATCGGCGGACAGATCAGTTCATACTATGGCTAACTTGGGGAGAGAATTTATGTCCCACTGCAACTTTTCAGACCTGACCAAAGAGCAGTCGATCCACCCTGCAATTGTAACTGCTCACCCCCTCTCAACCTCCCCTATCGTGGGGGAGGAGTCGATACCAGTTCCCTCCCTGGAATGGGGAGAGGTAGGGTGGTGTGGCTGAACAGTTACCCAAAATTATATCCCAACTGCATTCTTTTCTGTCACGAGGGTTAAAAGTCTTTGCCGCTTTTCAACGTGCCCTTCCTGACTGAACAAAGGAGTAAGTTATGTTCTGACGAACTATTCTATCCCCCCAAGTAGCCTCGTGCAAAACCTTTCAACGATTGATGGAGGAAACAATGGACTCTGAGCGTAGTAGAATGTTTGACCCCAGTACTCCAAAGCAGTACCCCCGAATGCGTGTTGTCACGGCTCTGGCAGTGTTGATTCTATCCCTGATTTTTTCCACAACCAGCATCTTTGCCCAGCAGACCGACCCGCCACCGCCCCACGCGGACCTGGGCGACGCGCCCGACAGCACAAACCATCACGGCATGGACAATACCGCCTATCCCGGCACGCCGGGCCGCTTCCCCACTGTCTTTGCCGACACCCCTGCCGGCGAAGGCAAGGGGCCAATCCACCACGAACCGCACATCGTTTGGCTTGGGGATAAAGTCAGCCTGGAAAACGAGGCGGATAGTGGCCCGGATCAGGAGATGGACCCGGGCGGCAACCCCATCAACAACATTCTGGCCAAGAAGGCGGACAATGCGGACAATGACCGGGCCGACGACGGTTGGCTCAATCCGGGTGTGCCCCTGCCCGACTGCCAGGAGGCTACCCTGAAAGTGCGTGTGCGCAAGAGCGCCGCGGCCTCGCCCAGACCGCTCTACCTGAATGTCTGGATCGACGGCAATCGGGATGGGGATTGGCAGGATATAGGCAAATGTAAACCTGACGGCCACTCCAACGAATGGATTGTCCAGGACTTCCCCGTGGACATGACTACCTTTGCCGGTGACTTTGCCGATATCGACGTCAAGACGATTTTGGTCTACAACGAAAAACCGGATGCCCCGGCCTGGATGCGCTTTACCCTGAGCGATGAGCCTGCCGTGCATATACCGCCTGTGGATCAGCCCAACCCCAACGAACCCCCCATGCGCGGTCTGACCGACGGGCGCGGGCCGGAAGATGGCTTCAAAATTGGCGAGACCGAAGACTATTTGTACCTGCCGAATCAGCCGGAAGATGTGCGGCCCGACTTTGGCGATGCGCCGGACAGCAGCAACCATCACGGCCTGGCCAATGTGGCCTATCCGGCTGCCCCCACCAATGGCCGCTTCCCCAGCGTGTGGGAAGGAACACCCGCGGGGGACCCCAGCGGCCCCATGCACGCCAACCCCTATGCCTCCTGGCTGGGGGATCGGGTCAGCTCGGAGAAAGACGCTGACCAGTTGCCCGACGCCGATACCGTTACCAATATTTTGGACAACGGCGCCAACGCCAACGCCTCCAACCAGGATGAGTTTGACGATGGCTGGCGCAATGGCAAAGATACCCGTTTTGTAGACTGCGAAGAGACGACACTGATTGTGCGGCTCTCCCGCAACCCCGCCACCCCCGGCGGCAAGATGTATCTGAATGTCTACTACGACGGTGACCGCAGCGGTGACTGGCGGCAGCGCAAAATCTGCCAAACAGCCAACGCCGACCCCGTGAATCCTGACTACGCCCACGAGTGGATTGTCGAGAATTTCATCGTTGACACCTCTGCCATTGTCGGTTTCGTCGATATGCCTGTGCAGACGATGAAAGTGATGAACAACAACCCCGCGGCGCCGGCCTGGGTGCGCTTCACCCTCAGCGAAGAACCGGTGACCGAACTTGCCCCCTTTGAGCACGACGGGCGTGGCCCGGACTTCCCCAAACATTACCGCTTTGGGGAGACCGAAGACTATCTGCACCGACCAGTGAACGAACAGGGCCAGCCCGGCGAGCTGGTCATCGAAAAGCGCCACGACGACGCAGACGGCGTTGTGACCGTGGGTGACCGGGTGACCTACACTATCGAGATCGGTCATATGGGGGGCACAGCCCCGGCCACTGTTGTGATGAGCGACCGGCTGCCTGCCGAAGTGCAGTTGCTGCACGGACCTTTTGTCACACTGTTGGCTGGCAACGCCACACCCCTGGCCGCTACCTTCGATGGCAGCGTCCCACCCAGCGGCGAGATTAGCTGGGCCGGCCACTTGGCCCCGGACACGAAACTGCGCATCCACTTTGTGGTGGGTGTGCGCCAGTGCCCGCCCCAAGACCGGCAGGTGATCCACAATGTGGCCCGGCTCTATAGCAGGGACGGCCAGAAGATCGCTGAGTCCGACGCCAATTTGCAGACCCAATGCCAACCGCCCCAACCACCGAACATTCTGGTTCACAAACGCCTTGTGCGCTTGACACCGGTAGCCGGTGAGATCGATATTCCAGCGGATGGCGCGGAGATCGAACACCCCATTCTGGCGGGTCAGGAAGTGGCCTACGAACTACGGGTCGAGAGTACCTCCACAATCGCCGGTGAACTGGTTGTATCCGATACAATGCCCGCCGGTGTGCTGGCTACACAGGTCCACGTAGACCGGGGCGAGGCAACCATCCGCGATGATGGCCGAACAGTCATCTGGCGGCTGCGGGTCACTCCAGATTCGGGGCCGGCCCAGGGGCGGATTCAGGTCAAACCCACCGAGCGGCTTCAGTGTAACGAGCCGGTGGTCAACATTGCCCACTGGTTCTTCTTCCACGGCAACGAAGAATTGCTGCGGGGGCAGAGCAACCGGGCCAAAATTGTCCTGGTCTGCGCCGACCTGGGCGACGCGCCGGATAGCTCCAACAACGCGGGTGTGCCAATGGATGCCTATGTCGGCGTCCCTGGCGCCCGCTTCCCCACCGTCTTTAGCGTGGCCGCCCCCGAACGGGGACCCAAGCACTGGATCACTCGTCCCTTCCATCTGGGCAAGGGTGTCACCGAAGAGCGAGAGGCTGACCTGGGCGTGGATCAGGACCCCACCAACAATATCCTGCCCAAGCTCAACCGGCCTGATCTGGACGGGCGGGACGACGGGCTGGTCCATTCGGAACTGATTCTGAACCACTGCAAAGTGATCCGCTTCCCCGTTCTGGTCAGCATCGACGCCGGCGCGCTGGCGGCTCTGACAGCCCTGGCCCCCAACGAGAAGCCAGTGGGCTATATCAACGCCTGGCTGGACAGCGACCGGGACGGCGACTGGGCAGACAGCTACGAGTGTCCAGTGGATGCTCAGACCAAAGCCACCGGCTGGGAACACATCGTTGTAGACTTCCCGGTGGACGTGGCCGCCCTGGGCCCTGGCATCCACAAAATCTATCTGACCACCAACTGGCCGGTCTACCGACCGATGGAAGATGGGCAGGATCGCCCGGCCTGGCTGCGCATCACCCTGGCGGAGAAGGTTTCCAATAAGACCATTGCCTGTGGCACTGGCTGCACGGTAGGCGATGGCCGGGGCTATGACACCCCCTTCCGCTTTGGCGAGACCGAAGATTATCTGGTGCGTTCTCACAGCGATCAGCCCGGCGAAGGCGCGGACCCCTCCGTGCGCAAGGAAGGCCACCTGATCCCCGAACGCAACGCCCACACCGGCGAGGCTATCTGGCTGGCCCAGTGGAGCATTCGCTACAAGAACTTGGGCCACGGCCTGGCCACGAATGTTGTGGTGACCGATGAACTCTCTGATAACCAGACCCTTCAGGGCGAACGGTCGCTCCCGGCCTTCACCCCGGTTATCAGCGGCCAAAGCCTGACCTATAACCTGGGCAATCTGGGGCCGGGCGCAGAGGGCCACATCAGCCTGCGCAGCGTTCTGTCCATCGACACCGCGCCGGGCACAATTCTCACGAATACAGTCACCATCAGCGCGGCCACGGACCTGGACCTGGGCAACAATACATCGGTTGTCACCCTGACCGTGCCCCTGCTGCCGCCCATCATCACCCACCCCACACCGGGAACGACCTGCACAGGGACCTTTACGATTACCGGGCGGGTGCAGTCCGGCGCAACGGTGAACCTGACGATTGTGGACAGCAGCTCTGGCACAACCGTCGATTCGGCCAGCGTTGTACCCGATAGCAGCGGTCACTGGTTCTATGCGGTCAGCGGTCTGCCCGATGGCGGGTATGACATCAACGCCACCGCGCAGCTGGGCAGCGCCAGCAGCCCGACTACAACTGTGCATGTGATTGTGGACAGCAGCCTCTTCTGGAATCCGCTCAGCCTGCGCTTCACCGCCGAGGACGGCCACGTGAGCCGCCCCCACGACGCGGACGGACGCACGGATGTGGATGGCTGGAGCGTCTTCCTGCGTCGGGGCACTGTCTACACCGCTTCCCTGACCATCTGCTGTGACGATCCCAACGCGGTTGTCACGCTGGAACTGGGAACTATCGCCACCCTGACCCTGACGGACCCGGACGGTGACGGAACCTACACCGCCACCTTCACCACCCCCAGCACCGGGCCGATCACCGGTCGCATTCGGGTCTGTGTGATCTGCTATCTGATCAAAGTCTGCTCGGATGGCGAAGTGACCATCGACCCCGAAGGCACCGTCTTCGACATCACGACCGGTCTGGCTGTGGGTTCGTCGGCGGTGGCCTGTATGGCCGAACAGGTGAGCGGGGCCGGGGGCGAAAGCGTCTTCAGCCTGTGGCCCGCCGCAGACTTCGACCAGATCAACCCGCAGACGACGGGCAGCGATGGCTACTTCAGCTTCTTCACCCCGGCTGGCACCTACCAGTTGCAGGTGGGCAAGAGCGGCTATCAGCCCTATCGCAGCCAGGACCTGGTGGTGACCAATGCGCCCGTACACTTCGACGTGCCGCTGACCCCGGATGTAGCCGGCGCAGCGGGGGCAACGGTGTTGATTAGCCCAGAAGGCTTTGAGCCAGCGGTTCTGACGGTTGCTCCGGGCACAGTGGTTGAATTTGTCAATATGGATGTAGCGCTCCACGCCTCCCGCAGCACATCGCCTGCGCCCAGCTTTGGCACAGAGTCTGCCGAACTGAAGAGCAGCGACGCCTGGGACAGCGGTCTGCTGAGCAATGGCGCCAGTTACAAGCGCACATTGACCACAGAGGGAACCTACACCTATGCGGACAGCGTGAACCCTGCGCTGACGGCTACGATTATTGTAGCCCAACCCGCAGCGCCTACGCTCAATCTCTACTTGCCGACGGTCAATCGGTAAGCAACAAAGCTACGCCCCCAGCCAGAGCGGCTGGGGGCGTACAGTCTGATGCGCACCCCCACCCAACCTCCCCCACTGTGGGGGAGGAGTCGCTTCGGGTAGGGAGGGGTGGCTGAACAGTTGCCAAAAAAGGTAACTGCGCACCCCCACCCAACCTCCCCCACTGTGGGGGAGGAGTCGCTCCGGGTAGGGAGGGGTGGCTGAACAGTTAACCAAAAAGAGACGGCGCTCATCGAGCGCCGTCTCTTTTTGGGAGGGATTATCCACCCCACGTAAAGCCCCGTCGATTTGGCTGATTCATTGACGGATACTCCTCTTTCTCAATGGTTCTGGGCGTCAAACACACCTGCAAAACCGAGCAGAACAGATAAATCCATCAACCAGACCAAGTGGGCAGACCGTTGGGAGTGATCCCGCCATTGCCGTTACCGCTACCAGAGCCATCGGCCGCTGCAATCGAAATGCTCATCGCCGCCACCAGCAGAGCCGCCACAATTGCCATGCTAATTCGCTTCATCATCTTCCGTCTCCTTTGTGTGTGCTATCCGTACTATCCCTTTGTGTTCTTATCGACCGAATCAGGTTGGCCCCCTGGCATTTCGGAGCGAGTAGTACCGGAGTCCTATCGCCGTTTCGATGGCATTACTATACACCCATTTGTCAGTTTGTCGTTTGGGGTGAACTACGTAGATTTCTACGTATATTTACGTATTCGTCAATGTAAGGACGATTAACTAACGGTATATCCGCCAAAATACGTAAGGTTTGTGACGAATATGGGTGGCGGATGCGGCTTGATGACTATCGAAGAAATATTAAAGACAGTTCTCTATGCGACGGGTAGGGCCACGGGGGATGAAAAGCGGACGCAGATTTACGCGGGCACAATTGATCTGTGCTGATCTTATCAATTGTGCCCGTTCCTTTCCTGGAATGGGGAGGGGTAGGGTGGGGTGGCTCAACAGGTATGACGAGGTGTACGGATAAAACGAAAGAGGCCCTGACCAGTTGCGGTCAGAGCCTCTTTATTGGTAACTGCTCACCCCCTCCCAGCCTCCCCCACTGTGGGGGAGGAGTCGATCCAGT
>JAHDWH010000042.1:0-6370 GCA_023384455.1 Caldilineaceae bacterium
CGACCTGCGAGCGTGCGATGAATAACTCCTCGTTGCGTCTTGGGTTGCCGGATGGATACGCGTCGAGCATTTCCACCGCTCGCGCCACATCGTGCAACCGGTGGGCCAGAGAGTCATGCACAATACGCCTCAAACGTTCCCTCCGTTTGCGCTCGAGCAGCGCGCTTTGTAAGCTGCTCTGTATCGCCAACGCAGCATACGGGGCCAGAAGCTGAATGATATTCTGCATCTCCTCGCCAAATACGACTTTACGTCTATAGTTGATCCACATGAGTCCAATACACTCCTGGGCGACTACCAACGGGATTACGGCACAGGATACAATCCCCTCGCGCAGGACAAAGGGTTTCTGTCCATGCTGGGTGTGCCACGGTCGCGCAGTGGTCAAAGAAGTCTCATTTTGCGCTTCTTCAAAAAAACGCATCCGCTTTTCACGGAACAATTGATGTAACAGACTGTGACGATCATTAGCCGGTGACCCATTGATCTCAGGAGCGCATAGAATTCCCTGCACATATCTTTCCCATTCATTTGCGTTCGTTGGCTGCCGGAAATAGAAACCGATTACCTGGGCATCCAGCATTCGCATTGCACTGGTAGCGACCCTGGCAAGCATTGGGCGTATTCCTTCTTCGTGAATAATGTAATTCGCCATATCATGCCCTAGATGCGCAAGTTGGCTATGCACTGTCAGTAGCTTGCTGCGATGATGAGAGGCAACCAAATGACTTCCAATAACCTCCAATAACTGCAAATCTTCTTGCGCAAAGTCGTTTGTCAACGGAGATTCCACTTCAAGTACAGCTACGTGATGGTCATCCAGGACAAATGGGACGGCCAATGCAGAACGGGTTCCTGTAAAGGCCCGTTGATGCAGGAATCGTCCCTCGTAATCTTTGCGTGTGTCATTGAGGAAGCAGGCCTTCTGACGAGATGCCGCCCATCCAGAGATTCCTTCATTTCCAGAAAAGCTAAACCCTTCATCAGCCAGTTTCTTGCCGTTTGGCTCCGAAGACCCTATCACTTGCATACGATCGGTTTCTTGTTCGTATGTGATTATATTGGCGATGATTGGATGGCTTTCCTGGCCGAACAGGAGCGCAACCGTCTTGGCGATGCTATGCGCTGAAGCCTTCCAGCCTGTCGTAGGCGTGATCTCCTGCAACCGCTCGATAGCTACGCGGCCGGCTTGATGCTGGTAGGCTAAACAGCGCACAAGCATATAACTGGTAGCACCGATATAACATCCAATGATTGCCCGTAATAGCCCGTCGCGGACAAATGGCGTCACATCGCCAGTCATGCCTCCTCGCAGGATTGGCACAAGAGCCGATAGAAGCAGGCAAACAACTGTTAGGGAGACCAGCGCAAAAGCCCAACTTCGTTCCAGGCTCACGCCGATTGTCAGTAAAGGTATTAGATAGAGCAACCAGGCTTGGCTTGACATATCTGGTATGAACCAGATCAATAGGCTCAATCCGGTCACTCCTCCCAAATGTCGGACAACATTTATGGCATATTGCCAATGGGGGCTACTAAAATGTGGTCGATATTCGATGAGTCGAAATGATAGTTGGGATGTCAGGTATAGTCCTATGAACATAAGCGCCGTGGTGAATACGCGACCTCCGGCAATCGTAGGCCACGCAGCAATCGCCAGCATTCCACAAACAGTTAACATGCGGAAAGGTGGCCAGAGCCGTCTGAAATGGATCAGTGTGCGTCTTCCGGGCACAATCCACGGCTGAATGACGGGCTGGATACTACTCCGATATGGATCATTGAATTGGTGTCGAAAATTCGTCATCAGTCATTTCCTCCCAATTTCAAATATCGAGAACCGGACGGCCTACCCTCCACAGATGACAAACGGGGATCGCATTCGCTTGTGGCTACAACGTCAAACAGGGAAAGTTGTAGCCCTAATGAGATAGTCTATCAGAAGAGATGGCGCTATGCTCCCAGGGTATTTGTTTGTCTTTGCATGGGTTAGAGCGAGCGGGGAATAAAGGCCGTGCATGAAGAAATGTAGGCAGAAACGTGCTCAGCCATCATTCCCGATAAGATTAGCCGATCTTTCGTGCCTGCCCCATCCCGTTGGTGGTCTGCACGCCCACACCGCTGAACACGGCAAAGTCGGCCAGCATCTGCATGGCCCCATGCCAGTAGCGGTCCCCGTCCAGGGCGGTGTAGGTGACTTCGCCCACACCGCCGATACGCATAGCGCCCGGCTTGTGGGGCCTGGGTACACTGCGCAGATTGTAGCGGCTGACCGCGACGCAGGTGCGGCTGAACTCACGCATCTCGTCGCTGAGAAGGATAGGACTGAACTGGTTCCAGCGGTCCACCAGACTGCCGAAAACCAGGTCCGGCATAGGGACAGGAATCTGCATCTCGTTCGACTTAAAACTGGTGGGGCTGTCAAAGCGCAGGGTGACCCGATTGGACGGGTTGCCCGTGGCCAGCAGATGGTCGGCGGCCAGTTGCTGGTAGTCGGTGATGCCGGCCCAGGGGTGATGGGCGGGGTCGCAGGTGACAGATTCCAGTACGAAGGGGTGGTTGTGAATGGTCCACACACTCTCCGGCTCCTGGATCAGAAAACTGTGCAAGACATGGCTGACCGCTTCCATCAGCCCGGTGACATGCACTTCGTAACGTTCACCTGGTCCGACCGGCAACTCTGCGCCGGCGCGCCTGGCATTGTTCAACCCGGAACAGGTGAGGGGGACAGGCCCATTCCAGGCGTGGAGTTGCCGGGCCATCTGGCTGTCCCGCTGGTCGATCTGGCGCAGAACTTCGGCGTGGATGGCCCGTCCCAGCGCCGCGGGCAGGCTTCCCCGGCGAGGTGTGGTAAAGGTGAGGATGGCGGAGAGGAGAGTACTCATTATGACTTTACCGAAAAATCGAATTGTTCGATTTCGTCCTTTGAACAAGGGACATTTAGGACTGCATCCCCACTACTCTGCAATATCTGATTGAGCTTATGCAAGAACTCGGGCTTACTCAAATAGCTCAAGGAAAACCGCCGTCCTGGCTCTTTCATAGATATCATGCCAATAAGCCCCAGCACTTCAGCCCGCGTCAAGTCAGCACGTCGAACCTCAAAGGGTAGCTCAATAGATTGCTGTTCATTCTCTAAAACCAGGGTTATTTTTTGGTTGATCCGTTCTTCTTCCATGCGTATCTGTTTTTGCAGCAAACGGGTCTGAATCCATGCACCTAGCGCAAAGAGAGCGCCGAGTACACCGATCAAATCCGAAAGAATGCCCAACCCTGATTGCCAACTCATTGCTACCTCCGCAGTTTAGAAATCGAGATTACACCAACCGTCATAGCAGCTAGGGCAGCCGTTTACTACCTACAAAATGAATATCTCACCGACTCCTGCGGGCAGTATCTCGCACCCGCTGCAAGTCGAGAATCTCTGCCACTTCGAATTGCCTGAGCGCTGCATCGGCCACCGGTCGAATACGCACGGCAGCCGGGAAGTAGCCGATGCGCCCGTGCAGCTCCGCCATCAAACAGAGGGCGGCGGGCGCCAGCCCCGGCGGGTTGACCAGCAGGGCCTCGGTCTGCCACTCCTGGCTGGTCAACCCCACCCCATCCACCAGTTCCCGCACTTGCTGCGCCAGGGGCTGGGCGTCATCGAAGTGGGGCATGCGCTCGATGACCCGGGCGATTGACTGACCGGTCAGAGATTCGATCTGGGAGCGCTGGGCGTCGGTGAGGGGGTGGGAAAAGTTAAGGAGGCGCATTCGGTTGTCCTGTAAAAATGGGTGCGTGGTATAATTCGGAAATCTATCGCGTAATGAAATGGAGCTGGACAATGGCGCAATCGCTGACGCTTGTTCTCTCGGATGATCTCTATCAGTACCTGTATGAAATTGCGGCTCTTACGCGCCAGCCCCTGGGTGAGTTGATTGCCCAGAGCGTCAAGGGCAACCTACCGCCCCGGCTTGCCGATGCCCCGGCAGAGATGCACCCGGAGTTGCTGGCAATGCAACAGATGACAGAAAGTGAGCTGCGCCAGATTGCTGTCAGCCAGATTTCGCCAGAGCAGGAAGAACGCCATTGCGACCTGCTGGCAAAGAATAGCGAAGGGGAGATCACCAGCCCGGAACGGGTTGAATTGGCGGCGCTGCGCCTTCTGGCGGATCAGCTAATGTTGCGCAAAGCCTATGCCTGGTCTCTGCTGCGTTGGCGGGGCTACCCCGTACCGACCAGGGATGCCATACCGGTACAATAGCTATGTCTGGAATGCCCCGTTCCCTCCGTGAACAGGTCTTTCTCCGGGCCAGGGCGTGTTGCGAATATTGCCGAACGGCCCGGCGTCTGATCGCAATGCCCCTGGTTGTGGATCACGTCACGCCTCGCTCTGCGGGCGGTGACGATACGCCGGATAATCTCTGCGCTGCCTGTTACCGTTGCAACGAATTCAAAGGCGCACGTACCCATGCCCGTGACCCGCTTACCCAGGCCCTTGTCCCTCTCTTTAATCCCCGTACCCAGCGTTGGGGGGCACATTTTCGCTGGGAAAATGGCGGAATCCATGTGGTTGGTCTGACACCGACAGGCCGGGCTTCGGTCATTGCTTTGCGCCTGAACAACGAATACGTTGTCGAATCCCGCACGCTCTGGATCGCGCAAGATTGGCATCCGCCCCACGATTGAATGGGTCTACGGGATGCCAATTGTTTGGTGACTGGCCACACCCGCAAAACCATTACGAACGCACCAGGAGGCCCATCTTCTCCAACCACTGCGGGTTCTCTTCCAGGGCAATGCGGGCGATAGCCAGAAAATCCTCCATCCACCCATCCAAGACCTCCAGGGCCGCGTCCCGCGCCTGCGTGGCCTGCTGAGCCTCGCCCGTCTCTATCTTCTGGGCCGCGGCCAACCCTTCCACCCCCTCCACCTGGGCCTGCCCCGCGGCCAGCTTCTCCGGGGTGACACCAAACTGTGCCAGCGCGGTCAACACCGCGGCGTCGGTCTGGGCATTGGCATAGAACTGGCGGGCCTGGGCCAGCCACCCGGCCAGGGTGCGCTTGCGCGGACCGTCCAAGACCAGCTTGGCTGCCGCGCCGCGCTCCTGCTTCAGGGCAATGCGGGCGATCTTGACATAGCGGACATACTCCGTCTGGGCCGCTTCCCGCGCCGCCGTGAAGGCGTCCGACGCCGCATACTGCTCGCCGTATTCGCGAGTCTGGCGCTGCTGCGCCTCTGCCGCTGCCTGGTAGAGCGCCCAGCCCTCGTCCAGCCGCGCAGTGTCGTAGCCAAAATCCGCCAGCGGGCCGGACAGGTCCCCGTCCGTGCGGGCGTTGCTCAGGGCCAGTTGGGCCGCGGCCAATTGTTGGATGCAGAACCACTTCGCGCTGCAAAACTATCACGTCTCACTCTTTGCAGAATCACTTCGCGGCGGTACAGTGTCACTTCTTATGGTTGCAGAGCTACTTCACAGCGTATACCCGTCACATCCTCTCGCTGCAGACCCATTTCCCAGCGATCATTGGTCAATGCCCCGAACTGGGCGGCCTGGGCGTCGGTGAGGGGGTGGGTGAGGTTGAGGAGGAGCATTGGGTTGAAAACCGTGAGCTTTCTGTGCTATAGTAAATTCGATAGGATGCCAAGAAACAGTACTGCATCCCGCGCTGTTTGATATATCAGAATAAATCGAGGTGAACGGATGTCAACCTACGAACGAGACTTTTATGCCTGGACACAGAACCAGGCGACGTTGCTGCGTAGCCACGAGTTTGCCCATTTGGACATCGACAACTTGAGCGAGGAGATCGAAGCTATGGGACGGTCTGAGCGTCGCCAGTTGACCAATCGCCTGGAAGTTCTCCTCGCGCATTTGCTCAAATGGCAGTTCCAGCCAGAGCGTCGGGGGCGCAGTTGGCGTTCCACGGTTTCCGAACAACGACGACGCATCGCCCGTCTGCTGCGGGACAACCCCAGCCTGCAACCCGACCTGCCCCTGCTGCTGGCCGATGCCTACCAAGACGCCCGCCATGCGGCTGCTGACGAGACCGGATTGGACGTCACTATTTTCCCCGCTGCTTCTCCCTACCCACTCGAAGATGTGTTGGCAGCCGAGTGGCTGCCCGCCTAGACCGGGATCGCAAAGGAATGGAGACGGTCCTTAGGCCCTTCGACGCTTGCACGCTCTGGATTGCCCAGGGCTGGCATCCGCCTATTGATTGAATCTGGCCGCACCACCGGCGGGGATCCGCTCTGCCGCTGGGCCGAGGGGCAGGCCGTTCTTGGCCCGGAATGCGTCCAACAGGGGCGCAAAGGGCTGCTGTTCGTCGAACTGGGCACCGTGTACACACGGTGGCACCCGGAAGTGGACCGTACACGCTGTCGTGTA
>JAHDWH010000042.1:6380-29237 GCA_023384455.1 Caldilineaceae bacterium
TGGGGGGTGGTTGCGGACGTAGGGGCCCCGTTCTACCCGGGGTGCCCCCCTTATGTGCCCTGTCCCCGGGGGGGTGACCCCCCCACTTCCGCGTCAGTGGGGTCTGCGCGGCGCGGTGTAGTGCCCAAATACGCGTCAGTGGAGTCTGCGCGGCGCCGTGTAGTGTCCAAATACGCGTCAGTGGAGTCTACGCGGCGCCGTGTAGTGTCCAAATACGCGTCAGTGGAGTCTGCGCGGCGCCGTGTAGTGTCCAAATACGTTTTTTATACATAACTCTAATACTACAACGAGACTTCGGCTACTGCCTTTTGCCTACATATAGGAGTAGGTCCCCGCAATCCACTGTATGTAGAAACGATGAGTATGACTCTGTCAACATATTTCAGGACTTGACAGACCTGACAGCTATGCGGTGCATATCAGCCATTACGGTCTCTGCGCACTTACACTTAATTGGATGCGTCCCTTCTTGTTGCGCCCCAAAACTACCACTTGGATCACTCTTCCCACTGGAAAGCGTTCTTCTAGATCATATTGTTCTCGGATCGGTGGTGTGATCTGCTGAAAGGCCAACGACGACTCTTCGCCAAGAATGTCTACAACAACCCGACCCGACTCGATGCGCAACACCTTGCCTTCCATATACATACCGTCTTGCACCTGCGCAATAGAGGTTGGATAGCTCAGTTTCAATGCTTGTTTGGATGCAGCCGGGACTGGTTGTGGTTTGGATATGGTCGTAGGCTGAGTGGCAGGCGCAGACCGTTGGGCGCTGGAAGTTGTGCGTTGGGGCTGTGCCTGGCTATGCGGTGTCGGCGCTCTGCTGGCAGTCACTGTTTGTTCACCCCGCCCGCCGCTTATCTGCAGGGGATCAGGCAATACAGGCCGTGCCTTGTATTCGTTGCCATTGCATTGGTGTTCGATCTCCAGATAGCGAGTTTGTTCCAGCCAGGCAGAGTCCGCCTCCCGCCATTCCAACATTGTCAATAGTGTCTGGATACGGGGTAAATCCAATAGCTTTTGGCTTTGATAGCCCAATTGTTGAAGCACATAACGTTCAAAGGCAGCCAAATAGGACGCAGAATCCTCTTTGCGCTCTGGCGTGTGCCATTGATTCTGGGAAAAGAGCCGGGAATAGCGCCCTGCCCGATCATCGACGATCAATTGGGCAGCAACCTCCACAGAACCCATACCCAAAGGCTTGCCCATGCCCAACTTGTGGGCGTAGCGTTTTTCAGGGTTGCCGGGCAGGGTCAACGCCCAGAGCAAGACACCCAACTCCTCGTCGCTCAGATTCTCAAAGCGCACATCAAATTGAAAAGAGACGCCTTTTTTTACAGGGCGCACGTACGTCAACTGGCGTGGATGTTGTAGTTCCTTGACGCTGGCTTCTATGTCATTGTTGTCGCCTTTGTGCCAATAGAGTTTGTAGCCGCGGATTTGCGTCTCGGTGGGCGCACTGCCGTAGTGAGCCAGGCTGGCGCGTTCGTTTGGATTGTGCCCGCGCCCGCCATCCTGCACCAGATAGTGTTGGAAGGTCGTGGATTTGGGCGTGCCCAATACGTGCAAAGGCAGTGGTTTGCTGCGCAACCAGAGTCCATCAGTGGCTGACTGGAATTGGGCATCGCCAAAGAAGATGCGCCCGGCGCGTTCACCCCGCTTCGGATCCACCCATCCAAAAATCGCTTCGGCCAAGTCCGGTTGCGTACCTTCGCGTAGCGTTGAGGGAACAAAGTCAACAGGGGTTGCGGCGCGATCCGTTCCCGACAACTGAGCCGGCACACGAAAATTCGGACTATGACCGAAGAAAGCGACTTGCCCTTGTTTATCTTCCACGTAGAAAACTGGTGACCCGTCAGACAGACAGCCCCACTCCTTGCCACCCCAAGCAGTAAGCTCCTGTTGAAAAGGCGTCAGCCCAGCCAGGTAATCGTCAATTGCCTGTTGGGGAATGGGCAGCGGTTTGCGTCTGGCGTCCCGTTCCAAAACCAGAGCGTGATTGCGACGCGGTGTGGTCTGACCGGATTTGCCTGTCTCTAGCATATTGCCTGAACAGACCAGGATACCTTTATAGCGGAAGCCAGCCTTCTCATCGCCGATTTGACTGATCGCCGCATATTGGCCGTATCTGCTCCGCCCCGTCTGCACATCAAAAGTGACCGGATACCAGCCCGGTTTGTAATCGGAGCTATTCAAGCGTTGGAAGCCAGATATGGCACTGGTGCGGATGACAGATTCCTTCACCTTAAGATAAGCCAGACGTTTTTCCGGGAAGTCCATAGCGGCGGGGGTGGAGGCTGGGACAACCCACCAGCGGTCGCCACGTTGCGCAAGATACCCCGCCTTGACTTCGCTGCCGAAGCGCCCCAGATGTATGTATGGCTTACCTCACTTTTTGAATCGGAAGACTGGTGATGATGGCTTCGATATCTTCCTCCTGAAGCTGCTCCCTCTGGACGAGTGCCCGCATAATCGGTTGACGAATCAAGTTCAAGATACTCTTGCCATCTGAACTCAGCCGTACCCCATCCTCCTGCCCCGCTTGCCGATCTCCATACTGTTCGATGCTGTACCCTTGCATGACATTCAGAAAGTCCCTCTTGAATGTTTGTAGGTCCATCGCCCCAAACTCCGTTGCGGCATGACCTTTCAGCCGACTCAGCACTTCGCTTGCCATTGCAAAACGACCAGGGGATTCGTGTTCAATCTGTTCCAATACTTCCAACATTATCTGATGACGCTGGCCGAAGCCGGTTTTCAGCGCAAAGATGTGATCAAATCGAAATTGTGTTGGATTTGTGCCAAATGGTTGAAGATATTTGCCATAAGTGCGCAGGTCAGAGACGAATGTATAGTACATACGCACGATGAATCCGCTGAGATAAGCCGTCTGGGTGATGGCCGTATTAAGCATATTGGATCCCCCCGTGATGTTGGCCCAAATGTGCTTTCCTGTTTTGCCTGGGCGATGAAACTTAAGTGTCGCCCGGGCTACAGCATCAAAGCAGGCGCTAAAGTCATTGATGTTTACAGGGACGACGTAGATTGCTGTTTCAGGGGACTCCTGGCGCAGAAAGTATTCGATGATGCTTATCGCACTTTCCCTATCATTTGGCCATGATTTTCGTCCTTGCAATGACCCGTATATATTGTATTGAGCCTCAAACGCTTTGACAGAACCATCAGCCACTTCCGGTGACGTAAAAAGAACAAGCCCTTCCGCCATATACCCATATTGGCTATGCTCTTTGCCCATACTATGCCAGATACAGCTCAATCCAGCTGTGACGGCACCAGCCGATCTCCCTAACCCTGCAAAATGGAATAACCCCATAGCCCTAACCCTTCTGGAACGTTAGTTGCACCCGGCCTTGTCTGTTGACGCCGTGTACCCACGCTTCGATCCCCTGACCGACCTCGTATTGTTCTTCGACATCGTCCCGACTCGGTTTGCCGGGCAGCCGATCAAACGTCAAAGAGACCGCTTCCGCAAGCCCAATATCTACCACCAAACGACTGGATTCGATGGCTGTGATCTTGCCCATAACTTGCTGGCCCGTCTCAGGTTTATCCCCAGGTGACAAACGCACGGCTTGGGGGCGCGGCCCCAAGGTTGGTCTCGCCTCCTGTTTGGGTGGAACCGGCTGGGACACAGGCAGAGATTGGGCCGCTGGTGGGGTTGGCAGCGGGAGCGCAACCGCTTCTACACCGCCCTTGGGTGGGATCATCGTCAAGCTGATCTTACGCTGACCGAGATCCACACTTTCGACCCAGACCGTCACCTGTTGGCCGACGGTTGCCACATCTTCGGTACTGACAACATAGCCATCTTTTAATTTGGAGATATGTACCAGCCCGTCGCGGCCTACGCCTATATCCACGAACGCGCCGAAGGGGGCTGTGCGCTTGACTGTGCCGCTCAACTGCATACCTGTTTGCAGGTCGGAGATATTCCGTCTGTGTGGCGGCGTTGGGACGATCTCTGCGCGGCGAGGTGCCGGCCGAGTGGCTGACCTGCCTGTCAACAGTGCATCCAATTCCTGCGGGCTGACCGGCTGCGCGTGGGGGATGTAGCGCATCAACCGCACGGCCCAACCCAGAGTCTGCGCCAGATCTTCCACGTCCGAGATTTGATGCAAGCCCTGACAGGCATCGCGAATCTGGCGGTAATACTCGGGTGTCTGCCGGCTGCGCGCCAGCTTCTCGCTCACCCGGGGGGTGGCCATCCAATCCAGCCAGGTGAAGAAGGCCGCGGCGTCATGCGTCTGATTGAGATAGGCACTGGCCTTGGCCAGTTCGTTATGGTCGGTGTTGGCGCGCACCAACCTTTCGGCCAGCGAATGGGCAATTTGAAAGTTTACGTCATTCATAGCCAAGCTCCTCTTCTGATGGGAAATGTTTTAATTCATCCCAGAAGAACAAGCGCACCTCTTGGGTGATGGGCAGCGAGAAATCATCGGGGAAACAGTAACACGGCACACGTGGTCGAAAGGGTATGTTTCGGCCATCCAGTATCAGACATTCGTCGGGCCTTACTCGCATACTTTCGTCAAACCGTTCACTGGCACCTCGTGGTCTTCCATCTTGGTCAAAATCATCCTCAGTCAAACACATTATCACAGTCCTACCCCATTCATCTGTGACCGAACGCACTTGCAGCAACATACGAGGGAGGATATGGTCACCAATCACGTCGTCCATAAATTTTAAGCTCTGTTGTATAATGGGTCGAGCGATAGGCTCTGTTTCATCCCATGAAGCTGTCTTTCGTTCGTGGGCTAGGTCAGTGCTCCGCAACCTATGAACCCCTATAGCAATATTCAGAGTTGAGTCTCGGATTATCCAACTCCGTCCAGCAGTTTTTTCAAGTATTTTTTGCAATTCCTCATACTCTAATAAGACTTTGCCGTCCAGATTCCTCAGTTTTTCAATAACTGTACCGAATCTGTAGCCTCCCTTTGCGATACCCCTAATCTTTGCACGCTGTTCCGAATCAAGTGATTCAAAGAGCAATTTCGTGTGGAGCGCAAAAATATCTATAACCGTTTGTTCAATAATAGAAGCACAATGCACACCTGCTTCTCTTAGTTCACTAGCCGAGCGGCGGCGTCCAGTTCGTTGTGGATCTAGAAACCTACGTTGATAAGCCTCAATCTTAGCTCGGTAGTTTGAGACACCTGCGAGGTTAAGGTTACGAAAGCCCAGCCCTCGTTCAACGATCACGCTAATCAACCGTGCCCTTGATGAGTCCGCTGACAGGGATACACCGAGTTCGTCTGCGATTTGGTCGAGTGTCTTACGGGAGTCCACCAGTTCATCTAGAACATGACCGGGTTCAGTCATCAAGCAATACGATTTTACCAGCCTCTCGATATCTGACGCGGTGTCTACGCCAATACCGAACGAGTCGGTAAGGCGTTGTTGCACATGCGGCAACATATTTGGCACGGAGAGCTTGCCGATAATGAGGTCTTCCACATTCATAGAGCCTCACCTCAACTTATCAAAAACTCACCTTAAGCAGTATTAATGGCCTAATAAGCGCTACTGGGACAATCCCGATCATTCGGCCACTGCAAGATCTCACTCAATTTCTGCCACTGGGGACGCAACACAAAACCCGCTTGATCCATAGCCGCCCGTACATATTGTTCCGGTTCGACCACGGTTTCTGTCCCCTCCCAGCTCAGGTAGTCGCCCACTACGTCGCCGCGCAGACGCAGTTCGGCTAGCTGCATCCGCACCGAGCCGTAACAAGCCGGTTTGCCGCCGCCGATCTTCAAATGCAGGGGTGGCTCCCCCTGGCCCAGAGCGATCAACAGCACGCCCAATTCGGCCGCGCTCAGGTTGCTGAAATCACAGCGCCAAGCAAAGCGACCATCCGTGGGCGGCACGGATTCGGTAGGCACGTTACCCGTGGCCGGTCGCCCATGTTTGTAGAACTTACGCCCTTTCACCGGCCCCTGGGCGCGCGGAGCAAAGAGTGAAGGCTGCTCCACCAGCGCCACGGCCTCCCCTATCTGGGGCGCATCGCTGAATTGCACCGGCCCCAAATAGTCCATAACGCCGAACATACGATCGGCGGGCGATAGTCTATTATTGGTCGGCGGCTTCTTCTTGTCGATACCACGCGGCCCCTCCAGGGCCTGGGGCACACCGGTGCGGCGGTCGACTATGCCCACGGTGCTGGGCGTGATAGCCTCCACCACGCTGCGTACCGCGCCTTTCAACGTGCTGCCGGGGACCACCCGCACGCCGCCGCTGCGCACAAAAGCCTTGATCAGCGGGGTATGCCGGACAAATTGGGGCGCTACCCGCTCGGTCAGTTCGATGCCACCCGAAGCGATGTGGAGTGGGGTCAAAACCACAATTTCGCCGTGCAGAGTGCCGGTCAGTAGATTGGGGTCGTAGCGGTGGTGGCCGGTCAGGGATCCCCTTTCCACCCGGCTGGCAAAGGGCACGTAGTCGAAAGGTTTGGGGGCCGCCGGCCCCTGATTATAGCGTCTCTGGCTCATTAACCTACTCCTTTTCGGTTCGCAACCGACAAAAGCGCACCAGGCGCACGGCAGCCCTGGCATCCGCATAGACCCGTACCTCCAATCGCGGCTGGCGCTCTCGGTCGCTGTCGTGGGCAACCGGATAGACCAGCGGACTTGGATAACGGGTTTCATACCAGGTCTGAGCTGCCAGGGGATCGTCGCTGCGCTCGCTGACGATGCTGCCGGTCAGACGCCAGACCGCGTCGCGCACCTGCCAATCTGTGCGTTGCGCCGTGGCTGCGCCTCCCCAATGGGCATCCAACGTCTCTCCATCTTCGGCCAACCCCAGCACTGTATACACACCGACGCCCTCTGGCTGCCAACGCCATTCACGCTGAGCATCAAAGACCCGACCCGCGGGATACGTCCGCACCAACTCAGCAGCGGAACAGGAGAGCGACTGCCCAGCCTGATGGGGCTGTTTGGTAGGTGTAAGCAGCGCATTGCCCCCTTGTGCTTGCAACCAGGCAATGCGATCCAGCCGCCAGACCAGACCCCAACAATCGTCAGCCTCAAACATCTGCCCCAGAAGTTGAGTCAGGTCGGCTCTCTGCACGCGCTTCCACGCAATGCTCTTACCTATCAACGGTTCAGCGGCCATGGTGCACCACCTCTGCCCAGGCTGGCACACAGGATTGGAAGACGATCAGGGTATCGCCACCCGTCAGATCAGCTTCCAACCCGCCCCAGCCATCTGACTGGTAATGCAGGGCGTCAGATGAGGCGACATCATCGCTCCGGTAGCCATACGCCGCGATCTCTTGCTGGCCCAGAAAGGCAGCTACACCGGCAATCTGGCCGTCCTGCACGATGGGTTGGCCCTCGCTGCGTTGCAGAAGCTCGCCAGCCGGATAGCGCAGGCTCACCCGGTCGATGGCGGTTTTGATGCGGCCCAGACCCCGGCTCTTGGCAAAGCCGATGCTGATCCGTCGAGCCTGCAAATCGCGCAGAGCCAGACCCAGCAATCCCAATTGAGGGGTGGTGAAGTTACGCACGGTCAGTGTACCCTGGAACTGCCCCCGGGTGACTGTCTCAAACTGAAACGGCCCCACCGCCACCGAGCCATAGACCCGGTCGATAGCCACGCCGTGACGTTCCTCCGTGCGGTTGACTGCTGCTATCTCTTCAGCGCTGGGGTAGGCGTCGCTCAAGCGCACATGGCTGGCCAGAGCCGTGTTACCGAAAAGCTGACAGACGAAGCAGGAATGGTGTATGGCCTCTTCGGCGGTAGGTGGTTTGCTGTTCCAAAGGCGGCTGAACTTCTCGCCACAGCCTCCTTCCGCGTTTTTGCTTTCGTCTAGTAAAGGATTGCAACTCAACCGTCGGCGCATATACTCCTGACCATTTTCGGCTTGATGGCCGGTGTTGCTGACTGTGCGCGCGATCTTCTCGCAATGGGCGCGTAGCATACCCTTTAGAGACGAGCCGGGCAGATAGACCGTCTCCCGGCCATTGTACCAGGTGCGCACGAACTCCATGTCGGGCCGTGTCGGGTCCACACCGCCTGTGTCGCCAGCCTTGATCAGAATCGGGCCATCGGGCGTGATGGTGAAATGGACTGTCAATTCATTGAGATATCGCTTGAACATCAGACGCCTCCCGTTTCGTTGCTGTCGTTGTGTGCGCTCAGCATCTCAGTGAGTTTGCTCCACATAGCCCGTTTCCAATCGTCCCGCAAGTCTGCAGGCGATTGCCCTGCGCTCTCCGGGTCTTCTAAATAATCCAGCAACTGCTCGCTGGCAACATAGCGGCTGCGCGACCAATCCCACGCCAACTGCACGCCACCCAAGCCCCGGCTGCTGGCCCCGCCCAGAGTCAAACTGCCCCGCTCAAATTCGTTGAGACCAGCCATCAGCAGGCCCAACTGCCACCGCGCACCGTTCTCAACGACGATGACGCCTTCGAAGGCAGTGCCGGCTGGCACTACTTCGTAGGAATAGAGCTTCTGCGCACTGGCCGTCTCCGTGTCCCGGTCGATGGCGACGCCATCCCGCTCTTGGAACTGGCCCAGCCAAAAGGTCTCATCTACCAGCCAGTCACGTATCTGCACGTGAGAGGCCAGCCAGGGCGAGCCGAAAAGATGGCAGGCCATACAGGTATTGTCTGTTACCCAGGCCGTCAACTTCAGGTCTGCATCCTGCTGTCCACGCAACCCCAGCTTTTTCGTGCCAATTTGCTCAGGGGTGATACAGCGCTCGGCGTCCTCCAGCGGATTGCAGGCCCATCTGTTCTGCTGACCCTCCCGTGCCAGCGAGCGCAAGAGCGCCTCGATGCAGCTACGCAGCACACCTTTGAAGCTGGAGCCGGGCACGAAGGGACGGCCCAGCGCATCGCGTAGCACCGGCAGATCAGTGCCTGTCGGTTGCAGGCTGCGCCCTGCGCCGATGCGCAACCCAGTGGTGGTCTTCAGCAGGCCATGCAATACCAGGCGGTTCTCGAAAGTGTAGAACAGGCTCATGTGGTTGCCTCCCCTTCCCTCTTCACAAGAGGCGTAATTTTGTCCCAGGCATTCTCTTTGCTGGCATAGATAAACCAGCGGTTGAGATAGCCCAGAAAGAGACCGGTAAGCTGCCTACGGGCTTCCTTGACCAGTTCATTGGGTTCGGGCAGTGGCTCATTGCCAAGTTTTCCAGCCTGTTGGGCAATCGCCATCTGTTTGTGCGCCTCGGCAGCAGCTTTTTGGGCCGCCTTATCTACGCTGCTGTTGTCACCCAGGGCTGTGATCAAACACTCACCGAAGTTGTTGAGCTTCCAGGCCCCACCGCGGCCGATCTGATAGCGGATGTAGTTGCCGACCACTTCGACACTCTCCGTGTGCAGAGCCACGTCCAGCACATTACGCAATTGGTTCTCGCGCATGCCCCTGTTCCGCTGCAACTGTATGGCCACATCGCCCGCTGCGTGTACGATCTCATCCAATTGCCTGTCGATGGCCCGGCTCAGGGCGATCTCTCTAAGGATGTCTACCTGACTCATTTCGCCTCCTTGACTGCTTCGTAATGAAATGGATCGCAAACCAGCACACGGCCAAAGCCCTCAGCACGGCGGGAGCCAACGCCCTGTTCCTCCAGCCGTTCCAAGCGCGTTGTCCAATCTGCCGCTTTCTCCATCTGGTAGAGAAAAACTGCACCCGCTTGCACGGCCAACTCCGTCACTTTGGGCAATCCCCAGGCCGCCTGGAAACCGCCCCGGGTCAGTGATATCGTATAACAACGTACCAGACGCAGATCGGCTGGCGGCTGACCAGTCTCGCCGCAGGCTCGCCACAACATCGCCTCATTCAAGCGCATGTCAGGCTGCCAGCCGTCGGCACTGAGTATCGCGTCGCTCTGTAGCGTGACAGCGAAGTACTGCGGCAGGGGTAGGGGAGTCTCGTCGCCACGCCAACGGATCATCAGTTGCTGGCGTTCAGCCAGCGTGGCATTGAAACAGCCCAACCTTTCCTCCAGCGCTGGCTTAACCGGCGCATGGATTACGTGGATACCTACCCGCCCCAGACCCCGGGAACTGCCACCACCCATTCGGGTGACTCGTTTTAATTCAGTCTCGATAAGTGTTTCTAGGCTGTCATCGGCCAGGCGCATGGATCCCACGTAGCGCGCTGGATCGAATGATTTTTGTTGGTAGGGATCGTCTCTTTCGACCACAACGAATTGGCTCAAGGTGTTGATGGCATAGAGCAGTTCATCCTCGGCCACCCCGCGCCGCCGGTTGATAGCGACCCGGGTAAGTAGCTCGCGCGAGACATCCTCGCTAAAATAGTAGTCGATCTGCCGCCCATCCTCCTCGATTTGACAGTGAGAATACACGCCGCTGAAGCCTTTGGTGCGACCGCCGCATACCGGGCAGCGAGACGCGTACTGCATGGCTGCTGGTTGTAACAGTTCCCAACACGCCCGGTCTATCAACGTGTCAAAGACGCCATGTCCCTTCGACCGAAACCCGCTGTTATCCTTGCAACTCATAGCCGTAGCAGGCAATACGAACGGTCCCTCCCGTTTCTGGACGAGCGGATGGGCGTCTCCAAAGAGTATCTCCTCACCAAACAGCCCACGACAAAGCGCCGGCTGGGGGCACTCCTGGTGGTTGTGTTCATGGGCCGGATCCTTGCAGCCGCGTAACACCTGCGTCGCCAGCGCGCCACGCACCACCCGACCTGGGATGTAGCCTAATCCCTCCTGAAACTGACTGCCGCCTGGCTTGCGCTCGTTGATAGCTAAAGGTGCTTCGGCCACGATTTCGTAGAAGAGTTCCTTCATCCCAGCCCTCCTATGGCCTGGCTTAAGCCCGTGAGGGTAATGGTCTGATCACCCAGCCGAGTCTGGCACTCTACTGTGCCCCATCCCAGCCCCCGGCTCTTGCCGCCGCCCCAGCTTTGGATCAACTCCAGGCCAGCCAGGAGCAGCTTGACGCGGCCTTCGGCCCGGCTGTCGTCAGGCAGCCAACCGGTGATGGCGCGGGGGGCATCGAACTGGGCAAGCGCGGCTGGCGGCGATGTCTCGATGAAGAACAGACGCTGTTCCTCCACAGTCCGACGTCGCCGATTGATGCTGGCACCAGGACGGAGGACCGACGTTTCCACAGGCTCTGCATAGATCAGATCGGCAAACTGCAACGGACTGGGCCAGGCAGGTGAGCCAAACAGCGCGCAGATCGGACAGGGGGGATCGACAATATGCAGCACTTGCGGGCACATGGTTTCGGCCCGTGGGGGATCGCAGATCGTGTCAGGGCCAAAAGTGTTTCGGGCAATGATCTCGCAGGCATGGCGTAAGCGTCCTTTGAGGTGCGAGCCAGGCAAGACCAAATGGTTCAGCCGGTTACGCACAATGGCTTTGTCCGCCAATACGCCACCGGAGCCGCCAGCCCCTACGCTCAATGCCGTATCCACCGTCAACGTGACATGAATCGTGAGTTCAGGCATCGTGTGCTCTCCTATTCTTCGTCGTCAACTATAGAGACGAAGTCGTAGATCTCAATGAGATCGGCCAAAATGGTCTCCCATTCGTGGGCGGTTGCTAATTTCTGGTCAGACGATGAACTGCTCCGTCTGCGCCAGGGTGCCAGATCATTTATATCATGCCAATTGCGGTCGAAAGTCTGGCGCACCAATGCGGAGTGCTCAAAGGAGAGGCGGCTCGTAAAATAGAGATAGCTCAAACAGGAAAGGAGGATTCCCTTGGGCAACTCTGTACGCAATTGGTAAAGTTGTGAGCGAGGAAACTGAACTTTCTTCAACGCCTTGACCGTTTGCAACAGTCCTTCCAATTCATAAAGCGTATAGGGTCGGGCGGTCAGATGGAGTACTTCGTAATTGTGGTTCAATTTGCCACGATTCACCTTGCGTAGCGCTGTTTCTCGAAACTCACCCACCTTGGAAGTAACCATCGTCACCGATTTGAGCGCCATGAAGTCTATTGTGCCGCCGGTGTAGCCATCTTTCTTGAGCGCTTTGGCTTTGCTCTTGGCCAATTTCAGCAAGCCCTCAGTGATCTCTTTCAGAAAGAAGATGGGATTATTCTTCTGGGCAAGCACTACGCCCGCCGACAGACTGATATGCGGTCTACCGTCAGCTTGAAAGCTGGTTTTGTCGTAACGTTGCGTATTGACCACTTCATCCCGGTATTGGGTACAGCCATCATGAAATGTCTGCTCCACAAGGCGGGCGATGTCCAGGGCAATAGAGAGGGCCTTATGGGCCGGTACGATCAGGAAGAGATCGTCGCCGCCGATATTGACGATCTCAAAGGGATGGATGTGCCGGCTCTTGCCTTGCTCATCCTGTACTTGGGTGGGATGCAGGTGATTTGCCAGAGCAGTAAAGACGGCGGCCTGGGTTGCCTCAAAGAGTCGGCTGGCGAACTGGCGGTAGAAACTGGCAGTGCGGATACTCTCGATCAGCGCGCCTACGTTATTACCGTCGGCATAGATCAGTCCAATGAAGCCTTTCGGTATAGCAGCCTGACCAATCTGATCCAGGTCTTCGGCGCTGTCAATCTGGGGCCATGATAACCCTTCATTATGGCGAAGATAGCCGGATAACAAATTCGGTTCGTCAGGATTGGAATCAGCCCAGTGCTCCAGCGTGTCTCTGAAATGTTCAGGCCAGGGCGTGAAGCGGCCTGGACGCCAGGTTGTTATGGGTTCAAGAACACTCGCTGAATCTTTACGAATCGCGCGTGTCTCCCAGCCAATGCTGCGCTTGCGTAAACATGGTTCACACAGCATATCTCCCGTTGTATCCTCGATCTGAGATGCAATCCGCCGGTCACATGAACTACAACGCTGCCCGAATGGGAGCGTTTCGAAGTGGGCCAGCACACGCGCGTCGGTGGCTGGATGACCTCTCCATGAACCTTCGTTGCCCTCGCGACGCCAGAAGCGTTTGAGCGCCAAGGCTGTGGTCAATTCACCGAAGCCCTTGCGCCGGTGAAACAACTGCTCATCTGTCACGCCATTCTTTGGCGCACCATAATAGCTGCGCAGCAGCTTCTTCTCTTGCGCGTCATCTCTTTTCAATAACGCCAGATAGTCATCAGACCAGAACTCCGTGGGATTCAGACCGTATTGCAACTCCAACAAACTGTATGTCCCAGATACGGCTACACACTGGCCAGTGAGCGTTTCCCTTATGTATAGCTGCTCGACCGCATCCGCCAACTCCTGCGCCTGGCTAACCGGTGCCAGAGCCAACACATCGCCACCGTTGGCATAGATCACGCATTCCGGCGCGTCGACCAGCGCCATCACCGCATCCCTACGTTGGTTGGCTTCGCCGAAAAGGGCCCGTGTGTCAAGCAAGTTTAGGCGATCCAACAGGGCGCTGCCTCCCCGGATATCTGGCAACTTGGCCGACTCGAAGACGTAATCCTTAATCTTGGTGGCCCCCCCATGCACCAGCCCGATGCGACCTCTCACTTCAGTCATCGTAGTCAAAGGATGGCGCTCAAAATCAACCCGTTTGTCAATGACGCTAAGGATCGTAAAATTATCGGAAAGGGGAAGATGCCGATTGAACAAGGGCTGAGAAGCCGCCATGTGGGCATACCAGAGTAGATCGAGTCGGCGATCACCAGTTTGGGGCCTTTGCTCGGCAAATGCAGCCAAGCTGTCGCCCCGTTCGGCAGACGATTCCAACAGAGCAGCCTGGGCATCCAGCAAGTACCACGCCTGTTCAATCCATACCTGCGCCGCGGCTTCCAGCAGCGTCTGGCTGATGCGCTTGCGCAGGTTCCCCTCTGCGTCAACCTCCGTCCCTCCGATTGGTAGCTCGTGGCTTAAAGCCGCCAAGCGCAGTAACAGCCTATCCCTTTCATTCAAATTCTCGTCGAAAGCAAGGCAATAGACGATAGCCGAGGTCAGCAAGGCATGGTCAGGCAAATAGCTATCTGGTGCATGGGGACAAAGAGAGGTTAGAGGTGGCTGGCCTTTGTGACCATGGCTGACTTTGTTTAATTCAAGGTAGAGTTGCTGACAGCCTTCTGTGAGGTTAGAGCCATGCCAGCGCGTCAAAACGTTTTGCCAATGCATCAACCAGCCTTTATGGGCACTGGTCACTTCATCCTTGCTCAACGTCCGTAGGGTAATTGGGTCCCGGGCTTGATGCATATACGCCTCGTTTCTCTGCACTCGTATCTTATATTCGTAATTCTCAGTAGTTCATGATTCTGGCGTAGAGCGGGTATCCGTAGATGTCGGTTCTACATTTTGCTGAACGTACAAACTGCACGTTTACCCTGTGGGTAACAAAAACCATCACCTGGGCTTGCGAGCCCAGTGTGGTCACCAGAACAGCAGACAGGTGAGACATGGGGGGGTAAGCCCCCAAACTGGTCGGCGAGATGAGCAGTCTTTTCGATGAGGAGTGTAATGTAGTAGCAGACTGCCTATGAAGATGGGGCAATTATAGGCCAGAGCCATCAGAAAATCAAATCAGATAAATTGGGGGGCAGCACGCCCAAACTACTGAGCGGTACACCCAAACCATCGGACGTCTCCTAATAACCAATGGGCGTCATACATGAAGAGCTGGTCATCACCTCCGAAGCACCGGGCGTCCCGTCCCGACGGCTGGTCATCACCTCTGAAGCACCGGGCGTCCCGTCCGAAGAACCGGGCGGCTCGTCCCGACTACCGGTCATCCCGTCCGAAGAACCGGGCGGCTCGTCCCGACTATCGGTCATCACGTCCGCAGTACCGGGCGGCTCGTCCCGACTATCGGTCATCACGTCCGCAGTACCGGGCGGCTCGTCTCGGCGGCTGGTCATCGCGTCCGCAGTACCGGTCACCATCACTCGCGAGCAGGGAGGCATATATCTTGCCAGAAGTTTGGATTGAAAGACAATACTTTTGCAGATTACGCACAATCTACTATATTCTACTGCCAAAACCCGTGCTATGGTATGCCCAATCGTAATTGCGATAGCCGGTATCTAAGTCAGTCTGCTTGCGCTTACAGGCTGGGGCTGACTGCAACAGCCCCAGCCCAGCACCAACCCGAAAGGAAATTCTCATGTCATCTCAATCGATTGCCAACCGTCTGGAATCCGCCCGTCTGGCCCTGACCAATGCCCTGGGTGAGAACGAACTCCTCAGCGCCCTGGCTCCCTTTGGCTACGACGAAACCCGTCTACAGCAGGGGCAGAGTCTTTACGAGAACGCACTGACCGTCTGGCACAGCCAGCAGCAGAAGCAGAGCCGCCGCCGGGCTGCCACCGCAGCCTATCACCAGGCCGCGACCGCGGCCAGCCGTGCCTATATGCGTGGGGTCAGACTCTGCCGCACCCTCTACCGGGACGATGCCGTCACCTACCATGCCCTGGGGCTGGCCGGCAACCGCAAAAAAGGCTTTGCGGCCAAAGTGGCCCAGATGCGCCTCTTCTACACCACCGCCCTGGGCACTCCTGCGATTCTGTCCACCCTGACCGGTTACGGCTTCAACGAGAGCCAGTTGCAGGCCGATCTCGCCCTGGTGGCGGCGCTGGAGTCTGCCCGCTCCCAGCGGGAGGTGGAGAGCGGCACCGTCCAGGATGCCACCCAGAGCAAAGAGCAGGCCATCACCGCCCTGGAACGCTGGATGCGGGAATTCGTCACCATCGCCCATCTGGCCCTGGAGGAAAACACCCAACGCCTGGAGATGCTGGGGCTGGTCGGTGGCTGAGAAGCTGCGTCGGATTCCCTACTCTCGATCTGTTTGCGCACCCGTCTCCACAATCAGCGTCACCGGCCCGTCGTTGACCAGGGCCACCTGCATATAAGCCCGAAAGACGCCCTGGGCCACGGGAATGCCCTCGGCGGCCAGGGCCGCGCAGAAAGTTTCATAGAGGGGCTGGGCCTGTTCGGGCCGGGCGGCTTGGATAAAACTGGGCCGCCGTCCTTTGGCCGCGTCGCCATAGAGGGTGAACTGGCTGACCGCCAGCACCGCGCCCCCCACATCGGCCAGCCCCAGATTCATCTTCCCGTCGGCGTCTTCAAAGAGCCGCAACCCGGCGATCTTCTTCGCCAGCCACGCGGCCTCGGCCTCCCCATCCCCGTGGGTGATGCCTAGCAGCACCAGAAATCCCCGCCCGATTTGCCCGACCACCGCGCCGTCCACCCCCACGCTGGCTTCGCTGACCCGTTGTATGACTGCACGCATGAGTGACTCCTGGCTGATGAGATGATGAGATGATGAGATGCTGGGGTACTCCATCATCCCAGCATCTCAGCCGCATTTTCCTCTTTGACAAATGAAACATCTGTTCGTATACTGGATATATGAACTTCTCGATTGCGCTGGATCCCGTGGAAAAGCTGCTGGCCCTGGGGGATGTGACCGGTTTTGAGCCTGCCGGTGATTCTCCCCACGAGGAGTCGGCGCGGCCTGGCTGCTTCACACCCCAGGCCAAACCCAGCCGCCAGGAGCGCAACCTGGCCGCGCTGCGCCGCTCCATTTCCCAGGTGATGACGCCCAGCGGCCCCAAGCCCGTACTCAAAACAATGATGACCAGCGCCTGTGAACGCAACTGCTTCTATTGCCCCTTCCGGGCCGGGCGCAGCAGCACAGAGCGCATCACCCTGCAACCGGACGAGATGGCCCAGGGTTTTAGCCGCATCCAGCGGGCCGGGCTGGTGGACGGTCTCTTTCTCTCCTCCGGGATTATCGGCGGCGGTGTGCGGGCACAGGACCCCATCATAGAGACTGCCGAGATTCTGCGCAAGAAAGAGCACTACCGGGGCTACATCCATCTGAAAATTATGCCCGGCGCGCAGAAGGAGCAGGTGCGTCGGGCTATGCAACTGGCCGATCGGGTCTCCATCAATCTGGAAGGGGCCACAGAAGAACGGCTGCGGCTGCTGGCCCCCAAGAAGGATTTCTGGGATGAGTTGGTGCAGCGGCTGCTCTGGGTGGAGGAGATTCGGCGCAATGAACGGGTGCGGGCTTCGTCCGTCACCCAATTCGTTGTCGGCGCGGTGGGGGATACGGATTTGGAGCTCCTGGCCCTGAGCGAGAAGCTCTACCGGCAGGCGGGCATCAGCCGGGCCTACTACTCGGCCTTTCATCCCCTGGCCGATACGCCTTTTGCAGATCGGCCTGCGGTTTTGCCCAAACGGGAACACCGGCTCTATCAGGCCAGCTTTCTCCTGCGGGATTACGGCTGGGGGGTGGAGGATATGGGCTTTGGCGAGGATCAGAATCTGCGCCTGGATGTGGACCCCAAGCAGGCCTGGGCGGACATTCATTTGCGGGAAGCACCCATCGAAATTAACCGGGCCGACCGCACGACACTTCTACGCATCCCCGGCATCGGCCCCGTCTCGGCTGACCGCATCCTGGCTGCCCGCAGCCGAGGGGCGATTTCCGATCTGCTCCATTTGGCCCAGATCGGCGTGCCTTCCCCTCAAAAAAGCGCTCCCTACATTCTGTTGGGTGGTCAGCGTCCGGCCCATCAGATGGCAATCGCATTCACATAAGTAGAGTGTCCGATTAGTCACAATTATACTCGACACAGGCATAAGCTGACATTTTATCAGCTTGCCACCCGGCCATTTTGTCACCCTGCCAAGTATCTACAGGTGTCGATGTGTGGTAAGATAAAGAGGGTCTACGGGAACTCCTGTGGTGGACACCGCCGAATCAATTCGGCGTCTGCCAAAGCAAACCGGCTTAAGCCGGTTTCCCCTGTCAGCCATCGGTTTGAACCGATGGCATTCTCGCCAGCCACACGAAGTCCTGTTGAGCCGATAAAAAGATAAATCAGTGGCCTGAGCTGTCAGGTGGGCAGGTGGAATTCACTGGGTATGCTTGATGACATTGTCCGCCCACCTGACAGCTCTGGCCGGTACAATGACCAACGCCCACGGTTGTTTTCGCAGCCACTCCATCGCCCAGGACTTCTGCCTCCTCCGCAGCTACATTTCTTCGATTCGCAAGCAGGGCCTCCAGGTTTGGGTAGTGGAAAATCAACTGCGCGAAAACGATCCACCGGAAACCCGGCAGACCTACGAACGCCTGCTGGCCGAAGGCCATTCCGACGAGGAGGCCCGTCTTCTTATCGGCAATCTGGTCACACGCCAGATATACACGGTGCTGAAGACCCGCACCCTCTACGATGGGAAGCAATTTGTGGCCGACCTGGCGCGGCTGCCCGAACTGCCCGACGCATAGCGGGAATGCCCGCTGAATCAATTGGCAGCAAATGCCGCAAAAAAGGTAACTACCCAGGGTGCGACGCACTCGCCAAGAGTAGATTCTACTGCAAAATGGGTGTGGCGAGTGCGTCGCACCCTGGGCCTGAGTGGATACCAAAAAAGAGCCACAGGGAGAAACCAATGAAACTTTCCACCCAGGAAGCCGAACACTTTTTTTATCTGTTGCGCGGTCTCCAACTCTTCGTCAACCAGACGCTGCTCATCAATCCCGGGATTGATTCTGTGGACAGGCTGATCGAGCTGGATGAACGGGAACGACTGCCTATCCGCAATGCGGTTTGGGAACACCCGGAACTGATCGACAAATTTCTGGCCGCCAATCCGATGAATCTCAACGCCGACGACCGGGCGATTGTGGCCGGTTGGAAGAAGTTTGTAAAAGGGACTTTTTACGTCGAGCGGATGCTCAAGAAGTATACGATTTTCATCCTGGGCAAAAGAGTCTATGGGGTGCTGGCCCTCTTCGATTCCTTCGAAAATTTCTTCCACCGCAACCAACTACCTGTGGCTGTGCAGGCCGTGCTGCTCCCCTTCCAGGGCCAAATCGTCTACGACGGGATGCTCCTCTCCTATCCGCTTCTTTTCGGCGGGGGCATCTCCGGCAACCTGAAAGAGACCTATCTGGCGGCCAAGCAGAACGACGAAATCATCACCAGCCTGGGCGGTGGCGGCAAAGCTCTGGCCGGTCCGCCGGTGGTGGAAGAACTGCCCGACTACTCATCCGAATTGCAGGCTATGGGCGATCTGCTAAAAAAGCTAAAAGCCAGCCGGGACGCGCCCCCGGTCTGGTCCCCCGCCTTCACCCTTCTGCGCGGGGCACTGGACCTGGCCGAGCAGTCCGTGGCCGAACCGGACGACATCGATGGTCTGTGGTCCAAACTGAAGAAGATCGAGAGCGGCTCCAAGCGAATGGGCACTGTCCTGCGCCGGGCCGAGCGTTGACGGACTGCTTCTCACGGAGAGATGGCAACCGCGGGCGGGAAAGAATCCCGCCCTACAAAAGGAGAAACCCAATGAGCTTTGGCATCACCAAAACCCTGCCCCAATCCGAAGGAGCCGGCGCGGTGGACGAACTCTACAGCGCAGCCGGGGAATACGAATTTCATATGGCGGGCAAACCGTCTAAGGCTGTTCCGAAGAAATAAGTATCCACGTTTTCACTTGGCACTCGACTGGAACCTTCCTGTTACAGCCCAGAACGAGGTCATTAATTTTTCGGAACAGCCTAAACTGAAGGTGGGCCACTTCGTCTACACCATCTGGCAGGACGAGATCGTGGGCCGTCTGCCCATCATCCGCCTGGAAGGGGGCGCGCTCAACCCGGATTCGGGCAAGCCCCGCACCCTGATTTACGTCCAAACTCCCGGCGAAAAGCTGGCAACCCCCATCCCCCACACAGGCCACCGGGGCACCCGCTACTACGACGGCGCGGGGTGGGCGGGGTAGTAATGTAGGTCGGACTGTTAGTCCGACGGGCCGGCAACGTCGCTGGTCGGGCTGACAGCCCGACCTACGGCAGGAGTGGCAAGTGATGGCTGACGGCCTCAATGGGGTTATCTGACTTGCCACCTGCCACTTGCTACCTGCCACCTGCGACCCAACCATCGAAAGGAACCTCCCAATGCCCAATCTCACCTTCGGCTGGCATATGCACTCTTTCCCTGTGGACGGCAGCAGTGGCCCTGCCTTTGTCGGACAGATTCGCCACACGCTGGACCGGATACACCCCCACTTCGCTTCGGTCTGGGTGGACGATCACGTGATGCCCTGGGGCGCGTGGCAGTCCAACGACACCCCCTATCTGGAATGTATGACGACGATTGGCTACTTTGCCGGCCTCTACCCGAATCTCCACTTCGGCTCCAGCGTCCTCTGCCAGTCCTACCGCAACCCAGGGCTGATGGCGAAGATGGGGGCCAATCTGCAACTGCTCACCGGCGGGCGCTTCATCTGCGGCATCGGCGCCGGCTGGATGGTGGAGGAGTACGCAGCCTACAACTGGGAATTCCCCAAGCCAGCCGTGCGCATCGCCCAGATGGTAGAGGCGATTGAGATCGTCAAAAAGCTGTGGAGCGAAGCCCCGGCCAGCTACGAAGGCAAATACTACCGCATCGACAACGCCTACTGCGAACCCCGGCCCGACCCCATCCCGCCCATCCTCATCGGCGGCGGGGGGGAGCAGCTCACCCTGCGCGCCGTGGCCCAACACGCGGACTGGTGGAACTTCCCCGGCGGCACCCTGGAAAACTACGCCCACAAGCTGGATGTGCTGCGCGGCCACTGCGACGCGGTGGGCCGGGACTACGACAGCATCGGCAAAAGCTGGTCTGCCGAGGCCATCTCCCTGGCCGCCACAGAGAGCGAAGCCCGGCGCATTGCCGACGCCTCCCCCTATAAAAACGGCCCGATTGTGGGCACGCCCCAGCAGGTGGCCGAACAGTTGCAGAAGTTTCTCGATCTGGGCGTCACCTATCTGATCGTGCGCCTGCTCGACTTTCCCCGCACAGAGGGGATTGAGATGTTTGTGCAGGAAGTGATGCCATTGCTGAAACGTGGAACGTGAGGTGATGGGACGAACTCACGTTTCACGATTCACGTTTCCCAGACCAGAAGGAGAAGTCGATGGACGTCAGATCAGTTATCAACTCCCAATTCCACGCGGCCCTGGATATGTTGGAACAGACCATCCAGCGCTGCCCGGAAAGCGTCTGGTATGACCAGACGCCCAAGAACCGGGCCTGGAATATCACCTACCACGCGCTCTTTTACACCCATCTCTATTTGCAGCCAACCCTGGAGGAGTTCGTACCCTGGCCCAAGCACCGGGAAGAGGCCAACCGGATGCCCATCATCGCCGATCCTTACAGCCAGGCGGATGTGCTGGAGTATCTCGCCTTCTGCCGGGGCGAGGTGGACCGCTGCACCGCTGCGCTGGATTTGGAGGCGGCCTCGGGCTTTCACTGGCTGCCCTTTGGCAAACTGGAGTTGCAGTTCTACTCCCTGCGCCATCTGATGATGCACCTGGGCGAAGTGGCCGACCGCCTGGGCGCACAGGCCATTGAGGTGGAGTGGCGGGGGATGAAGCGGAATGCGTGAGATGGGAAACCATCAACAAAGTTTTTTGCATTATCGTAGGTACTGCTTGTAGCTGCACAAGAGACGAGTACCCCTCCGGCTGCCTGTGCGGTTCAAAACCGTACCTACAGAAATGCCAAATTGCTTCGTTTACAAAGCAACAAGTAAGTTCTGGTGCGTCGCACTGTCCAATAAATGGTTCTCAACCCCAGATATAGCCGGACAGTGCGACGCACCGAGTCTGACTGAAACGTGAAACGTGAGGTGTCGTCACCTACTCTCACGTTTCACGTCTTTACGTTTCACGTTTTCGTACGCATAGTGTGGCTTCGCCACCTTATGCCTTACGCCCAATCTGCGTCCCAATTTCTCAGGAGGAAGCAATGATTCGAATCGGTATTGTCGGCTGTGGCCGCATCCTCAACGCCCATCTGCACGGCTACCGCAAGCTGCGGGAGGCGGGCATCGACAACTTCCGCATCACCGCACTGGTGGCCCGCAACATCGACGACGCCCGGATGTTCCGCAAACGGGGCGAAGGACCGCCCCCCCGTCCGCCCGTCCTGCCCCCAGACTCCGGCGACCCTCTGGCCGCGCCCCACATCTGGCTGGATGACTTTCAGCCGGACACGGATGTGGCCGTCTTCAGCGACTACAACGAAATGATTGGGTCCGGGCTGGTCGATGCGGTCAACGACTTCACCACCCTTTCCATGCACCACCAGATCGGTGGGGCCAGTCTGGATGCGGGTCTGCATCTGCTCACCCAAAAGCCCCTGGCCGTCTCTGTCAAAGCGGCCAAACTGTTGGTAGACAAAGCCGCTGAAAAGGAGCTGACCCTGGGCGTCTTTGAAAATGTGCGCCAGGGCGAGCGGGTGCGGGCCGCGGCCTGGGCCGTGGAGAGCGGGCAGATCGGCGATCTGCAAATGGCCCTGCTGGGCGGCATTGGCGGCTTCTGGTCGCCGGATGTGATTGTGGCCGAGACCCCCTGGCGGCACAAGAAAGTGCTGGGCGGCGGCGGCGGGGCCATCGACATCGGCGTCCACGTCATGCACATGCTGCGCCACGTCTGCGGCGAAGTGACCGGCGTCAGCGGCACTGTGCGCACCTTCGAGCCGACCCGCCACCTCCACGGCGACCCGGCCAGCGGCGTCAGCGTGGAAGCGGATGTGGACGACACGTATATGGCGACGGTCACGACGGCGAAGGGCGCGCTGGCCCAGATGATCTGGTCCTGGGCGGGCCACGGCGAAGCCACCAGCTTCCCCGGCGGGCCGGTCTTTTATGGGAGTAAAGGCTGCATCAAAGGCGGCGAGATTATCCTGGACGACGGCAGCAGACGCAATCTGCTGGACACCTACCGGGCCGAAGCGCCCGCAGACAAACGGGCGCGCCACTTCCCCCACGGCCTGAGCGACGCTTTCGCCATCTCCCAACTGGACTGGCTGGATGCGATTGGCCGCGGCGAAGACCCGGAGACCAGCGGCGTGGAGGGTCTGCACGACCTGGCCGCAGCCTTCGCCATCATCGAATCCTCCCACCTGGGCCGCAC
>JAHDWH010000042.1:29337-35139 GCA_023384455.1 Caldilineaceae bacterium
TTCTATGAAACGCATCGGAATTGTCGGCGCAGGGGCCATTGCCCGCACCCACGCCGACCGCATCAAAAAGATGCCGGGCATCGAACTGGCCGGCTATTACGACATCTTCCCGGAAGCGGCCCAGCGGGCCGTGGAGCAGTATGGCGGAAAAGTCTACCCGTCATTGAACGCCCTGCTGGGGGATGTGGACTACGTGGACATCTGCACCACTGCCAACGCGCACAAAGAACCGGTGCTGGCGGCGTTGGAAGCAGGTGTACCTGCCTGTGTGGAGAAACCCCTGGCCCGCCATCTGGCCGACTGCTACGAAATTGTGGAGGCCCAGGCCCGCACAGGCACGCCCCTCTTTGTGGCCCAGGTGGTGCGCTTCTTTCCCCAATTTGCCGCGGCCAAAGCCAGCCTGGAGCGGGGCGACATCGGCGCGCCGGGGACAATCCGCACCGTGCGCGGGGGCAGCCCGCCCGGCGGCGGCGGCTGGGGCAGCGCCGGCAGCGCCCGCACCTATTACAACGACTTCGACAAAAGCGGCGGGGTGATTCTGGATGTGAGCATCCACGACATCGACTACCAGCGCTGGTGCTTTGGCGAGGTGGAGCGGGTCTTTGCTCGCGGGTTGCGCTTTGCGGGCAAAAACCCGAAGGATCACGCGCTGATCAGCCTGCGTTTTGAAAATGGAGCCATCGGCCACATCGAGGGCAGTTGGGCCTACCCCGCCGGTCTCTGGCGCACCCGCATCGAAATGGCGGGTACGGCCGGCCTGATCGAGTGGGATTCGTTGGACTCACAGCCGGTGGAGTGGCGCATCCAGCCCGACGCCGACAGCCCGCCCAGCAGCGGCGCGGCCAGCCCCCTGGCCGATACGGACGACCCCTACTACCGGGAAATCGCCCATTTCATCGACGCGGTGGAGAACCACAAACCGATGGGCGTCACTGCCTACGACGGGCTGATGGCGGTCAAAATCAGCCTGGCCGCCATCGAGTCCCAGCGGCGGGGCGAGGCGGTGCGGATTGATGGGTTTGAGGAAGCGAATTGACTATCCGAAACGTGAAGCGTGAAACGTGAGATCATTCGACAACACCTCACGTTTCACGTTTCACGCCTCAGCGGGAGAATATCAATGAATACAAACGTGAAACTCGGCTTCTTTTCCTTCGCCCATATGCACGCGGTGAGCTACGCGCGTAGCGCGCAAAGTATGCCCGGCGTGGAGATCGCCGGTATCTACGATGACAACCCGGCCCGGGGCGAGGAGTGGGCCGAGAAGTTGCAGACCCGCTTCTTTGCCAGTGCGGACAGCCTGCTGGCCGAAGGGCTGGACGGCGCGGTCATCTGCGCCGAGAATGTACATCACCGCCCGCTGGTGGAAGCCTGCGCCGGGCAGGTGGCTGCGATTCTGTGCGAGAAACCCATCGCCACAACCCTCGAAGACGCCCAGGCGATTATCGACATCTGCGCCAAAACAGACACAAAGCTGCAAATTGCCTTCCCGGTGCGCTATTCTGAATCGATCCGCCACCTGAAAAACCAACTGGACGCGGGAGCGCTTGGCGAAATCTACAGCGCCAAATGCACGAATCACGGCTCTATGCCCGGCGGCTGGTTCACCGATCAACACCTGGCCGGCGGTGGCGCGGTTATCGACCACACCGTTCACGTCATCGACGTCCTGCGCTGGTTCTGGGGCGCAGAGGTGACGGAGGTCTACGCCGAGATCGGTGACAGCCTGCTCCACCCGGAGTTGGGCATCGACGACGCGGGGCTGCTCTCCTTCCAACTGAGCAATGGCATCTACGGCACACTGGACACCAGTTGGAGCCGACCCAAAAGTTATCCCACCTGGGGTGACGTGAAAATCGAGATTCTGGGGGAAAAGGGGCTGTCCCGGGTGGATGCCTTCGCCCAGCACATCGCCGTCTCGTCGGACAGGACGGGCAAAACCCAGTGGCCGGGCTGGGGCAGCAACGCGGACGCGGGGCTGATGGCCGATTTTGTGGGGATGATCCGGGAAGGTCGGGAGCCGTCCATCACCGGCTACGATGGGCTGAAGGCCCTGGAAGTGGCCCTGGCCGCCTATGAATCAGCGCGCACAGGGCAGCCCGTGGCCATCGGTTAGGGGTTCTGTGTATTCTGTCTTTTCTGTGGTCAGAAAACAGAGCCTGCCTATTTTCACTTGCAAAAAGTCCCCGGCACTTCTCCTACAGTGCCGGGGACTTTGCTGTTTGCCCGCTTGTCCAGGCTCTATTGCCCAGGAAAGACCAACACCCGGTTGTTGTCGGCGTCCGCCACCAACAGAGAATTGTCGCTCGGATCGATAGCCAGACCGTTGGGTTTGGCAAAACGGTTAAGCTCAGTGCCATATTTGCCAAAGGCTGACTGAAGCTCACCTTCGGGGGAATAGATATAAATCTGGGCGAATTGTGGGTCCGAGGCATAGACAACCCCATTGCCATCCACAGCCAGATAGGCTTTGTCCCAAATATCTTTGCTCTCCCAACTGGGCACGGGCCATTCCTCCAGGGGTTCCAGCGTCGGGGTGAGCAACTGAATCCGCCGGTTCCAGATGTCGGCCACATAGACCGCACCCGTGCGGGGATCGACGGCCACATCCACCGGCTCCTCAAAGCGGCCCAATACCACACCACCACCGCCCACCTGATTGACATACTCGCCCATCGGCGTATATTCGATGATGCGCTTGTTGCCCGTGTCCGCCACCAGCAGATTGCCGTTCAGCCCCATGGCAATACCCCGGGGGCCAAAGAGGGCAAAGGGGTCCCGGTTCTCCCCGTCGATGATATTGAAGACCCCCCACTTGCGCAGGAAATTGCCCTGGCTGTCAAAGACCTGAATCCGCCCGTTCCAGGTGTCGGAGACGAAAATTGTGCCGTCCGCGGCCACAGCCACACCCCACGGCTCCCGAAACTGGCCGTCTCCCAGGGCCAGGGGGCCAGCCCCGTCCGGGTCTACACATTTGCCGGCCTCGCCCTCGGAGAGCAGACAGGTGCTGCCAAAAGCCTGTACAAAATTGCCTGCTCCGTCCAACACCAGCACCCGATTGTTGCCCGTGTCCACAATATAACGATTGCCGCCAGACCCCACGGCTACATCCCGGGGCTGAAGCAGGGGCAAATCTTCCCAGACGCCCCCATAGGCCGCCTGGGCGGAGAGGTCGATTTCCGTATAGTTAAAGGCTGGGCCAGTCGTCGAGGTGGTGGCGTCGGTGGGTGTCACATTCAAATCCCAGACAATATCGGCGATGTCCCGGCGCACGTACATACGAAACTCGTGGCGGTGGGACCAGGCCGTGACCGTTTCGCCGGGGTGGTTGCGATAGAACCAGATTTGCCAGAGCCGGGAGCGGCGGGTCGGGTCCGTCAGCGCTCCCCAGATTTGAGAGAGAGTCAGTCCTTTGGATCGGCCCGCCTCCGCGTCCCATTCGCCTTTGTAGCTCTCTTCCGGCCACCAGACCAGACGATAATTACGGCTCACATAATCCCGCTGCACGTAGGGTTCCACTTTGCTGTAGTTGGCGCTGCCCACCAGAATAATCGGCGCGCTCATCGAATCCGCGGATGGATTCTTGCCATAGAAGACATTGTTGGGATAAAAACGCATATACCAGCTCATCGGCCAGGCCACGTCGTCGTCGTAGGCAATGCGAATATCCCGCTCCCCGCTCGTGCGCAGACTGATGGCGTCGATCTCGGCCAGCGCCCGTTTCACATCCGGCCCCGCGTGGGCATAGACCAGATATTCGGTCGCCATATCGTAATTCACATAAGTCAGCATATAGCTGAAACGGACGGTGAGCAGGGCCAGGATAGCCGCGATGCCTATGGCCGAAAGGCGCAGGGCCAATGAAATGCCCCCCTGCTGAACCCAGCGCCAGCCCGCATAGAGCAGCCCACCCGTGGCGGCCAGGGCCAGGAAGAAGCGCACTGTATTGCCGAGATTCTCTACCTCGCGCCCGGCAAAGGGCAGCCCCGCCTTGCCCAGAGAGAGCAGGGCGAAAGCCAGCGCGGGCAAGAGCAAGAGCATCCAGAAGCCCTGCCGGGCGCGCACGGCCTGCCAGTCGGTGCGGCTGAAGAGTCTGCCCGCCCACCAGCCGCCAAAGAGCGCCATAGGCTGGGCCATATGGGTCAACAGCCAGGGCATCTTCTCCCCGGCGTAGGAGTAGGCCACCCACGCGCCCACCACCCAATAGCCCAGAAAGAGCACAAAGTAGAGGCGCACGTCGCCAGGCGACAGGGAGATTGACGACGAGGCCGGGCTGCCTTTGGCTTTGGGAGACGCCGCCGCGCTTTCAGCGCCGCCCCGTTGTTCTGTCGGCAAATCCCCGACCGGTGTGACACTCCAGCGACCGCCAAGCAATCCCCGCCCCACGGCCACTGCGCCGCCAACCGTCAGCAGCGCGGGCAGAAATTCGTAAAGCAAGGTGAGCAGGCCGTAATAGTACCAGGGCTGGCTGCCCCGCTGCACGGCCTGCTGGGCAATCCAATAGCCCAGACTGCCCACAATCCCCGTAGCCATCCCCCGCAACGGATTGGTGAAAAAGGTGGTGAAGAAGACAATCGCAATGGCCCAAAAGAAGAGCATCAGTCCGGCCCAGGTCATCAGCGAAGGCCGCTTGGCGTCCTCCTCGTCCCGCCGCGCGGCGGAGAACCAATACCAGGCCAGCCCGATTGCCAAGAGAAGGGTAATCCCAATCAGCAGCCCCCAGCGGGCCACCGTCTGGTTGTTGATCGCCGGCGACTGCCAATCCACCTTCTCCCAGGGCAGGACGAGATAGCCCAACGGCGCGGTAAAGGGCAGAATCAGCGTCAACATCAGCACGGCCAGGTCCATTTCGGGCAGCTTTAGAAAACGCTGCCAGCCCTCCTGACGCAGGAAGACGACCAGCAGCCCCGCCGCGGCCAGCAGGGCAAGCCCAACAACCCCCAGCGCGAGGGTATGGCCTGTCCCTGCCTCCGGACGAAAGAGAAAGGCCAATACACCGACAGCCGCCAGCCCGCCGATGACAAAGGACCGGGAACCCAGGGAGCGCCAAAGCGCCAACAGAGCGATAAATGCGCCAAAGAGCGCACCGGTCATAAAGGCTGTCTCTTTGGCAATAAACGAAAAGGCCATCCCACCCGCCATCAGATAGAGCCAGCGGGTCTCCCGGCTCTCCAGATAGCGGAACATCCCATAGACCCACAACATCGCAAAAAAGACCATAAAAATATCGTTGCGGATGTAGCGGCTGTGGAAGAGCAGGCTGGGGCTGATCACCAGCAGCAGCCCGGCCAGCAGCGCGCCTGTGCGCCCGATCCAGCGGCGGAAGAACCAGGCCATCACCACCGCGCCGATACCCGACAGCGCGGGGAAGAGGCGGGTGGTGGCGTCGGTGACCCCAAAGATGGCATAGAAAAAGGCGTTGGCATGAAAGAGCAACGGCCCGTGCATCATCGGGTTGTGCTGGTAGCTGCCCTGGCGGTAGAGGTCCAGAGAATAGACCGCGTGCAGACTTTCGTCGTGGCTCATCGCCCGCGCGCCGATGTCATAGAAGCGGCTGACCACCGCCAGCACGAGCAGCAGAATCCAGGCGGCTGTCTCCCAATTGATCCGCAGCAGTGCGGACAAAGGGCGATCCAGCAGGGAGGGTGGGTTTGTGACTTCCTCGGAGAGCATAGCTATTCCTCTCTGGCCCACAGCACAACGCTTGTGGTGGGTGGGGTGGATTTCAGTTCACGCAACACAATCCAGCGGGCTGTCTGCTCTGATCCGTGCAGCGCGCTGGGAAGCCAATGCTGGAGCGAT
>JAHDWH010000043.1 GCA_023384455.1 Caldilineaceae bacterium
CCGACCTACATTTTTATCCTCCGTGGCGCAATCCGTCGTATGAAGAACTATCCTGAATCGAGAACTTCCCCCAAACTTTCCGCTTGGCACTTCTTCGGGTAGAATAGAGAGATTGACCTGATCCCCTTTCGCCAACGGACAAAGCGGCGAACCAAATTGTAAGGATTTTATCCAATGAGTGAAATCTGGACACCCAAAGGTCCTGCGCCTAAGCAATCCTCTGGCGGGATTGAGTTGCCCAAGGGCTTTGCCCGCAAGCGTAGCGAGGATGAGAAAAAGCCGGATTCTATAGCCGCACCTGCCCCCGAAGCACCGGCCCCGCCCTCTTCTGGCGGGGGCGAGCCAGCCCCCCGGCCACGACAGACCGGTCGTCGTCCTGAGTTTCTCTTTCCGCCCCAGGGCGTCCAGGTTCAGTGCCCCAGTTGCGGTACACCCTTTGTGGCCCCGGTCTTCAGTATTGTCGATCTGGGCGCAAATCCGGAACTGCGGGAGCCTCTGTTGGGCGGCCAGGTAAACGCGGCCATCTGCCAGAAGTGTGGCGCGGGGGGCGCGCTCAGCGCACCGTTGATGGTCCACGACCCAGAGAATGAGTTTCTGGGTGTGCTGGTGCCCAGCCAGGCCCAGCTACAGGATATGCAGGTGCAGCGGGTGATCGGCGAAATGAGCAAAGCGCTGATGGGCCGTCTGCCCAACGAGCAGCGCCGAGGCTATATGCTCAACCCCCGCCAGTTCTTCGATTGGGAATCGCTTCTGGAGAAGCTCTGGGGCTTTGAGGGGGTGACGCCTGAGATGTTGCGGATGCAACGGGATCAGTCCGAGCTAATCACCAGTCTGGTGCGGCTGGCCCCGGATGTCAAAGCGATGCAGATGATGACGGATCGGCGGCGCGATCTGATTAACCGGGACCTTTTCGCCCTGCTCGGTCAGGTGTTGGCTACCCTCTCGCAGCAGGGCCAGGAGGAGATTGCCCAGTCCCTGGCCGAGCTGCGCACCCACCTGCTCAACACCACCGAAGCGGGCAGCGCGGTCAAGGCAACCGAAGAGTTGCTGCGTCAGGCCATTGGCCGCCTGCGCCCGGAGATGAGCCGGGAGGAGTTTCTGGACCTGCTGCTGGAATATTGGGGCAAAGACGAGGATGGCGAGTCGATTGCCGTTTCTCTGCTCTCTGTGGCCCGGGGGCTGGCGGACTATCAGTTTCTGCTGGCGCTCACGGCCCGCATCGACGCGGCTGATGATCCGGAGGTTCGTTCCCCCCTGCTCTCCTTGCGGGAGCTGGTGGTGGAGTTTGCCCAGCAGTCTCAGCAGAGCCAGTCTCAAAGCCAGGAGGCGATGATCCAGCAGGTGCAAGCCTTCTTGCAGGAAGTGTTGCAATCTCCCAATCCAGCCGAGATGCTGCGCGCGCGCGGCGACGAAGTGAATGAGATGTTTCTGGCTGTGCTGGCCTCTAATATCGAGCAGGCCCAGCAGAAAAATGCCGCCTTTGCCGTGAAACGTCTGCAAACCATTTACGAGGCTGCGGTTGACGTGTTGCAAGAAAAGTTGCCCCCAGACCTGCGTCTGCTCAACCAACTGGTCTCCACCCGGGACGAGGGGGAGGTGCGTCGCCTCTTGCAGGCCAACCGGGGGCTTCTGACCAAAGAATTCGTCGAAAGTCTGCGCGGGCTGGAAGATCGCTTCCGCAGTGAAGATAATAGCGAACTGGCCGGTCGTATCAAATCCATTCGCTTGCAGGCTGCTATGTTGCTGTAGGTGTACTGGTGTACGATTTGAAGATTGCTGAGCATATCTGAATCACAGCCTAACGCAAGTGGGCATATTCAAAATCGGTTAGAGAAGTCAGGAGGTTCCCCTATGAATTTATCTACACCCCTCTCTGCGGAGATCATCACTACCGGCACCGAGATTTTGCTGGGCGACATTGTGGATACCAACGCGGCCTGGATTGCCCAGCAGATGCGGGAAGTGGGTGTCAATCTCTACTTCAAGACAACTGTGGGCGACAACGAGCCGCGCATCCGGGGCGTGCTGGAACAGTCCTTAGGGCGCAGCGACCTTTTGCTGGTCACCGGCGGTCTGGGGCCGACCGCCGACGACATCACACGGGACGCCATCGCCAACGCCACGGGCCGCCCGCTTGTGCGGGATGAGGCGATTGTCGAGAAGCTCCGGGAGCGCTTTGCCCGCTGGGGCAACACAATGACCGAAAATAATCTGCGCCAGGCATTCATTCCGGAAGGCGCGACGGTCATCCCCAATCCGGTGGGGACCGCGCCCGGCTTTATTGCCCAGGACCTGCGTAATGGCCGAGGCGCCCGGGTCATAGCCATGCCCGGCGTACCCCGGGAGATGAAACGGATGATAACCGAATCGGTCCTGCCCTTCGTTCTCTCGCTGACCGGCGGCGTGGGGATTATCCGGCGGCGGATTCTGCGCACAGTGGGTATTGGCGAGAGCGCGCTGGACAGTCAACTGGGCGACCTGATGAACGCGGGCAATCCGACGGTTGGGTTGGCCGCGCATACGGGTCAGGCCGATATTCGCATTGCGGCCCGGGCTGCCAGCGCCGACGAGGCCGAAAGGCTGTTGGATCAGATGGAAGCCCAGGTGCGGGAACGGATGGGTCAATATATTTACAGCGCCACGCCCGATGAGAGTGTAGAGGCGGTGCTGGTGCGTCTGTTGCAGGAGGCTGGCGCTACCTTGGCTCTGCTGGAAGGCTCGTCTGGGGGCGCGATTGTCGGACGGTTGCGTGGCGTGGAGGGCGGCAGCGAACGGATTCTCGATGTGAATATCGAGCGAAGCGGATGGCAGAGCGATCTGGACGAAGAACAGGCTGGACGCCTGGCTTGTACTGCGCGGGATGTGGTCAAGGCGACCTTTGGGCTGGTGGTTCTCTCTACCGGTGGCGTCGATGAAGACTTCTACTCCCAGACGCCTGGGCAGACCTGGCTGGCCCTGGCCGGCCCCACAGGCGTGCGCACAGCCCGCTTCCCCTTTGGCGGTCGGGACAATATCAGCACAGTCTGGATCGGCAACCGGGCCATGGATTTGTTGCGGCGGGAGTTGGCCGCCAGGAGTTAGGCGTTGGGGGATGCGTCGTCGAAGACTCAACCCCAAACGCACATCTCACCCTGCCATTCTGTCACCCTGCCATCCTGTCACCTTGTCACCATTACTCGCCCTCTTCCGCCAGGCCAATCTTCTGAAAAGCCTGCCCCGCACGGGCTGGCTCTTTGCCGGTGTGGTCCAGCCCGAATCTCTGGCTGATCACACCTGTCTCGTGGCGATCTATGCGCTCTTTCTGGCCGAGGCCCTGAACGACGATCTGGCTGGACAGGGCTTGCCACAGCCCCTGGATGTGGGGCGGGTGGTTGCTCTAGCGCTGATTCACGACCTGGCCGAAAGTGTGTTGACGGACCTGCCCAAGCGTGCCACGAAAGCTCTGGGCGCGGATGTCAAGCACGCCGCGGAAGAGCGGCTCATTGCTGGCTTGCTGGGGAAGATAGGGGGCGGAGAACGCTATGCCGCCCTGTGGCAGGAATACGACAGCGCGGCCAGCGCCGAGGCCCGACTGGTGAAGGATGTGGACAGACTGGAAATGGTAGTGCAAGCCTTGCGCTATGGCGAACGGGGACACACGAATTTGCAGGAATTTCAGATGGGCCACACCTGGCACTATCCCCTCTGTCAGCAACTCTTTGACGAATTGAGTAACGGTCCGAAAACAACTTGGACGGTCTGATTCCGGGAATCGGCCAAACGCACAGGGGCATTCGAGTGATTTTGTGGCCGATTCCCGGAATCTTGACGACGGTTATAAACGGACGGTTACTGATCAGTGAGAACACGACATGAAAACCCAACGGGTCGTCCTTCTGAATCTGGTGTTGGTTCTTCTGTTGGCTGTCAGCGGCTGCACCGCTTCCCGCGCCGGGGGAACGTCCGCGGCGCAGGCCAGCGCAGATGGCCCTGGACTCTCTGCGGTGGATGGGTCGCCGGTGCAGGCCACTGTTGCCCCCACGGCTACCGTTGCACCTGCCCCAGCCGATGTCCTGCCCGACCAGAACAGCCCGATTGTTAAACCCCCATTGGTCGAACTTCCCGCGGTCCGGGCCGCGCGGATTGCCGAGACACCCAGCGCACCGCCCTTGAGCCGCACAGTCAATGTGCTGGTGTTGGGCGCGGATCGCCGAGCCGATGAAGCCCACTGGCGGACCGATGTGCTGATGCTCATCGCCCTGGATATGACAGGCCGGCAGGCCGCGGCCATCTCGCTGCCCCGGGATATTTATATGGAGGAGATACCCGGCCACCAGCCCAACAAAATTAATGTAATTGATTTTTTGGGCGAGCAGGACGAGCCGGATTCTGATGCAAAGCTGATCAGGACGATTTTGCAGGAAAAGTTGGGCGTGCCCATTCACTTTTTCCTGCGCTTCGATTTCGAAAGCTTCAAAGATGTGATAGACGCGCTGGGCGGGGTGGAGATTGCCATCGACTGCCGGGCCTATGAATATCTGCCCGAAGAAGATATTAGCCTCTACCTGGAGCCGGGCATCCAACGGCTGGGGGGCAAAATGGCCCTGGGCTATGTGCGGGCGCGCAACCAGGGCGGCGATTTGGAGCGTGCCCGCCGCCAACAGCGGATGGTCTGGGCTGTGCGCAATCAGCTTCTCAGCGAAAACCAGTTGCCCAATCTGCCTGGGTTGTACGCGGCTCTGGCCGGCTCCGTGCAGACCGACATTGGCTTTGTAGATACCATCCGCCTGGCCCGTTTTGGTCTGGCTTTGGCAGAGGACGACATCCACGGGATGGTTATCGCACCGCCTGATCTGCTGAAGCCGAGTTGGCGGGGCGGGATGTCTGTCTTTGTGGCTGATTGGCCGCTGATCGCCGAGCGGGTGCAGACGGTCTTTGAGCGCCCGCCGCTGGTGGAGACGAATACGGTTGGCACAGGGGGGGATCGGGTGCAATGTCCCTGAGGTGCTGAGGGATGGAAACAGAGGTGCGTTACTCATTAGGTAACGATTCCGGGGCAACGAGGATTTTTGACACGAATCTCACGAATTTTGTATTGGTCAAGATAAGAGTGGAATCTGTAGGTGCGGTTTGTAACCGCACGTTCACCGGTAAAGTGCGGTTGCAAACCGCATCTACGCTTTACCATCTCATTGACCAATACAGAATCTCACGAATTTGTATCTTCCGTTCGCGCAATTCGTGTCAAAAGGGTTGAGTAGTTATCATTTCAGGTAACTGCTCAGGCATCCTCTGCTTATTAACCACGGAACACACTGAAAAAAGCGCAGAACTTCCGCGTATTCTGTGTATTCAGTGGTTATTTCTGTCGTTGGCTGAGTAGTTACCATTTCAGAATGATTTTGGGTGTGAGGTGAAGATGAGTCGAAAATTTTTTGTGTGGGTCTCTTTGTCGTTTGCCACGGCGTTGCTGCTGGCCGGTTGTCAGGCTGGTGGTTTTGAAATGACCCAAATTTTTCAGGGGCTGGCTACCCCCACCTGGACGGCAACGCCGATCTATACACCCATACCCGCGGCTACACCCACCCCTACCCCAATTCCGCCCCCTTTTGATCTGCGCGAGACCGATAATCTATTGCTGCTGGGCACAGATCGTCGACCCAATGACGGCAGTTGGCGTACGGATACAATTATGGTTGTCGGCATTGACAGGCTCTACAACCGGGCCGCAGTGTTGAGCATTCCCCGGGATCTCTATCTTGCGATCCCCGGCTATGGACAGTACCGCATCAACCAACTGGACTATTTGGGCGAAGCCGTGTGGAAAGTGCCCGGTGGCGGGCCTGCGATCCTTTCCCAGGTGATCGAAGACAATCTGGGGCTGACCACCAACCACTGGGTGCGGGTGGAGATGGATGGCTTTGAACAGGTGGTGGACACCCTGGGCGGTGTCACCGTAGAGCTGGACTGCCCCTTCTATGAACTCATCTACGATCTGGACGAGCAGAAGTGGGACTACTTTACCCTGCCTGCCGGGGAAGTGGTGCTGGACGGGGAGAGCGCCCGCTGGTTCGTGCGCCTGCGGCTGATTGAGAGTGACTTTGGCCGGGCACGCCGCCAGCGTCAATTTCTGTGGGCCCTGCGCGAGCAGGTGCTGAGCAGAAATCAACTCCTGCGCATACCCGAACTCTGGAACGCCTTCCAGAACGCCTTTGGCACGGACCTCTCCCTCTTGCAGATGCTGGACCTGACCCGTTTCGCAGTTGGTCTGGAACCACAAAATGTGCGGGCCGCGGCCATTACCGACAAACAGGTGGACCGCTTCATCGCGCCCAGCGGCGCGGATGTGCTGGTGATTAACGATCCATCCAAAATCGAAGCCCTCATCGACGCCATTTGGGAAGGGGAGAGCCTGGCCGAGGCCAACCGCACAGACCCGGCCAGTTGTCCGCCACCGCCCAAAGGCGTGCCCAATTACGTGCAGACACTCCTGACCCCCACAGCTGTCGTGCCCGCGGAGGACGCTCAGCCCGAGGCCACACCCACTCCGGGGGGGTAGAGGGAAGCGACTTCTACGGCCGCGCCCTCTGCCTGGGCCGAACGGTAGGCTGCGTCCAATAGCTCGGCCGCGGCCCAGCCTATCTGGCCGGACACATGATTTTCGGCCCGGCCCAGAATCATCTCCACAAAGTTGTTGGTGGTGGCGTGGCGGTAGTAGTGGCGGTTCTCGTCGTTCAGGCTTTCTTCGTATAGTTCGCCATCCACCCGAAAACGGGCCTTGCCTTCTGCCTCGTCAATGTCGATCCAGCCCTGCTCCCCGTAGAGTTGCAGGGCGATTTTGCGCCCGCCCGCCATATTCCCCGTGCCGCCGATTGTGCCCAGGCTGCCGTTGTCAAACTCCACCAGCAGGGCGTCCACCAGGTCCACTGCCAGGCCGTGGCTGTTCATGCGCGCCTGCACCCGCCGCGCCCGTCGCCCGCTGATGAAGAAGATCAGGGAGGCCAGATGGGTAATCTGTAAATGGCCGTGGCCGCCACCGGAGCGTTGCGGGTCGCTGTAGACATCCGCGGGGCTGTGTACCATCCGCTCCCTGCTCTCTCCGATGCCGGTGGATTTGCCCTCGTATAAGCGCAGAACGTGCTGGTTGAAGATGCCGTTGACGTATTGGATTTCGCCCAGGCTGCCAGCGGCCACCACCTGTCGGGCGCGGACGGTATAGGGCGCGTAGGTGTGGTTGTAGCCCATTGCGATCTCTCTGCCCTGGGCTGCGGCCAGCTCGACCAGTTCCCGCGCTTCGGGGGCAAAGAGCGTCATCGGCTTTTCGATGAGCAGATGCAGACCCGCCTCCAGACAGGCTTTGGCGACCGGGTAATGGGTGGCGTGATTGGTGACGATAATTGCGCCGTCCAGTTTCTCGGCGGCCAGCATCGCTTCTGTGCTGGCGTAGGCCGCGCCAATGCCGTAGGCGTGGGCGGTCAACTGGGCTTTCTCGAGGTTGGCGTCGCACAGAGCCACCAATTCGACGTCCGGGTGTTGCAACAGCGCGGGGATGTGATGCTCGGTGGCCCACCAGCCAGTGCCGATGACAGCGATGCGTGCGGGGGAAGTGGACATTTGTCTCCTTTTTTGCGGCGTTTGCCCTCTTGTAATTTTGTATCCCGTGGGATACAATTCTGATATGATCGAAATTCGCCAGACTGAAACCTATTCCGCCTGGTTTACCCGGCTGCGTGACAGGCAAGCCCGGGCCCGCATTTCCGTTCGCATTCGTCGGCTCTCATTGGGCAATCCTGGCGATGTGCGACCGGTGGGAAGTGGTGTGTCTGAGTTGTGCATTGACTACGGCCCTGGCTATCGAGTCTACTTTATACAGAGAGAGCAGACGGTCGTTATACTTCTGGCAGGTGGCGACAAACAAACCCAGGCGAAGGATATTGCGGTAGCGATCTCTCTGGCGCGCCAGGCATAGGAGATGAGAATGGACAACCAAACAGTGGAAACCCGGTTATGGGATGCAGCCGAACATTTGGAAACCGATGAAGATATGGCCGCGTATTTGGACGCCGCTCTGGAGGATGGCGACCCGACGCTCATCGCTGCTGTTCTGGGGGACATAGCCCGGGCGAGGGGTATGTCCCAGATCGCGCGTGACGCCGGGCTGGGCAGAGAAAGTCTCTATAAAGCGCTTTCGATCAATGGCAACCCCGAATTCGCAACTATTCTGAAGGTCATCTCCAGCCTTCACCTCCGGCTGCGGGCAGAACCAATGGGGAATGAGTCTACGTAAACCACAGACCACAGACGGCAATAGATGAAACTACCGGGGGCGGTCAGTGGTCCGCCGTCTGCGCTCTAACTGAATCGGGAGTTTGACCCACCCAGGGCGAAAAGCTGTGTCCAGCCTTTCGCCCTAACTGCGGTGAATGGCTCCTCCATACGAAACCGGTGACACTTTCTTTCTCCACTTGGCCCAGGTGCTGGCCAGGTGGGGCCAGAAGGGGCTGACTTCCCCTTTGGGTTGGGCAGAGGCCAGGGCAGCCAGGAAGCTCTGGGCGTTGTCCTCGAAGGGGGGCATTTCCAGATAGCAGTGGCCCAGCTCAAAGGGGATGTGGGCATCGCTGCCGGCGGTCATCAGCTTGCCGTGGGCCAGGGCCAGGGAACGGGCAGAGTCGTTGTCCGCGGGCCGCACACAGCGGGCGTTGAGCACCTCCAGCGCATCCACCTCTTCGATAATCGTCAGCACATTTTCCAGCCCCATAGCCGACCCGCGCAGGGAATCCAGGGGGTGGGGGATGCTGATCACCGCGCCCTGATCCCGCAGGCGGCGGATACTCTCCTGGGGCGAAAGTCCTTTGGGGACCTCTTCGCTGACAAACCAGGCGATGATCTCGCCCTGGGTGGTCTTGATCTCCTCGCCCACAATAATCAGGTCCGGGGCCAGCTTTTTGGCGGCCAGCGCACCGGCCAGGTTATTGTGCTCGGTGATCGCCAATTTGTCCAGCCCGATGGCCCGGGCCCGGGCAATGGCTGTCTCTGGATGGGTCAGACAGTCGCGGCTGAAAATCGTATGGGAGTGCAGGTCAACCTTCCACATAGGGCTTTCGCTGGTGGGGTGATGGGATGATGGGGGGACGCACAAGTGCATTATCCCACCATCCCATCATCGACTTTTCCAAGAATAGACTTGGGCGCTGTTTTTCCCTCGCTCCCCGTCAACAGATGCGGCCAGAGCGCAAAACTGACGATCCCCAGGGCCACGCCAAACCAGAGGGTGGCGAAACGCACGAGGAGTGCCCCGGCGCTGGCCGGGGTGCGGGCCAGGCCAAGAAGCTGTTCGCTCAGGGCCACCAGGGAGCCTTCTGTGCCGCCCAGCCCGCCAGGGGTGGCCACCACCGCGCCGATAATCGAGCTGATGCTGAAGATAAAGATCGCGATCAGGGCCGCCCCGATAGTCGCTTCGGCCCCCATACCCCGGACAACCAGAAAATAGGCCAGCCCTTCCCCCAGCCAACTGACAACCCCAATGCCTACGGCTATCAGCAGATTGGCCGGACGAAAGAGGGTGTAGCTGCTCTCATAGAGTTGGGCCAGGCTGTGGGCAAAGCGGCGCACCACAGGCAGCCCTTCCCCGATGCGCAACAGCCACAGGGCCAGAGGACGAATCTGCACAACGACAATCACGCCCACAATGCCCAGCAGGGCCGCGGCCGCGGCCAGCCGGGCCGTGGCATCGGCAAAGGCGAAAAGACCCACCCCGGCCAGAAGCAGCATCGCCAGACCGTCGGTCATACGCTCGGCCAGGACGACCGGCGCGGTCTGGGCCACGGGTGCGCCGGTCAGGTTGCGCACCATCACACTTTTGAAAAATTCCCCCACCTTTCCCGGCGTCAGCACCATCAGAAAACCTATGCCAAAGATGCGGGCGCTCTCCCAAAAGCTGATGCGTACCCCCACCAGCCCCAAATACCAGTGCCATTTGATCAGCCGCCCGCCGTAATTGAGCAGTGTCAACCCCAGAATGGCGGGCAGCCAACGCCAGGGAAAGTCCGACAGCACGGCCCGCAGGGCCTGCCAATCGGCATAGAGAATCAGGCCGATGTAGACCAGAAAGGCCAGAAGCAGGGACCAGAGAAATTTACGCCGTAGGTCAGAAGTCATAAGAGAGAATTATAGCGGGTGGGGGCAAAGTTGGGAAATCAATCGTCTGGGGTGCATCCTCTCTTTGCGGGTGCGTCTCAGAGTAGGGGGAAGGGCTGCGCCGGTTGCAGACCGACGTCTGCTACGCAAAGTGCGTTTCAACGCACTGATGCTGGCATCCCAATCCGTTGAAACGGGTATGCCCTGTCAGCCGCAACAGAAGCTCTGGCCCGGCAACGCTCTACTGCGGTCTGGGCTTGCCGAGCCGCCTCTTCGCAGGAGCGTATAATACAAGTTGGGGAAAAGGAAAATACACTTTCGGGGTATGGATGCGTCCCAGAACCGGGGTGGAGTGCGCTCGCTGAATTAATATAGCCACTGCCAACTTTTTTCCCCTGTTTATGATATACTGGCTGGGAAAGTTGTTCGACTGTATAAATCGCCTTATTGAGAAATTCAGGAGGTAGTGAGATGACTGCATTGTATCATCGCTCCCGTGCTTGGAATGGCAGGCAGGCTGCACTGTTGACTGCGGTGCTGGTGTTGGCTCTGCTCTTGGCGGCCTGTGTTGCGCCGCCGGCCCCTGGTCTTTCCCAACCACCGGCAGAGGCGAATACCCTTCTGACCGGCCCGACTCTCTCTCCGGTTGTGGTTTTGCCTGGGCAGGATGTGGCAGAGGTCCCGCTCGTCGACAGCGGGGCGCTCGCCTGGCAGCCAGCCAGCGCGGACTATCCCACCCGGCACGCGGGCAAACCCAAAGACCCGCTGCTGGCCGCCAATCCACCCGAGACACTTTTCGAGGGCCTGGGCAACGGCCCTCTGAAACGCTCCAATTTCTATGTGGCCCAGCGGGCCTACCCCCTGGATACCCTGCCCGTCGGTGGCTTCGTGGCTGCCCTGGAGCAGACGATGGCAATGCTGCCACTGGAAGCCGCGGAAACTTTGCCCCTGTGGCAGAATATCGGCCCAGCCCCGATGGTGGATTCCAAAGTGGGGCAGCAGAAAATCAATGTCAGTGGCCGGGTGCGCGCCCTGGCCGTCCACCCCAACGATCCCAATACTGTCTATTTGGGTGCGGCCCAGGGGGGCGTCTGGAAGACGACCAACGGCGGCGATAGCTGGACCCCCCTGACCGACAACCAGGCCTCTCTGGCTATGGGTGCGCTGGCGATTGATCCCCAAAACCCCAACACAATCTATGCGGGCACAGGCGAACCCTCTAACAGCCTGGATAGCTACTACGGCGCGGGGATTCTCAAGTCTACGGACGGCGGTGCCACCTGGACACGGATGGGGGTGGCTGCGTTCAATGGGCTGGCGATTGTGCGCATTGTTGTCCATCCAGGCAACCCAAACATCCTGTATGCTGCTTCCTCCAAGTCTGGCCAGGCTGGCCCTGAGACACCGAGCCGGGGTGTCTTTCGCTCCCAGGATGGGGGACTGACCTGGGAAGGTCTGCTCACCTGCGCCAACTGTTTTGGCGCTTCCGACTTTGAGATGGACAACGGCAACCCGAATGTGTTGTACACCGCATTTGAAGGCCACGGCGTCTTCAAGAGCAGTGACGGTGGCAACAATTGGGGCAAGCTGGCCAACGGTCTACCCGATTCCCAGCAAGTAACTGTGGGGCGGGTGATCCTGGCTATCAGCCGCAGCAATTCGGCGGTCGTCTACGCCAGCTATCAGATTATTACCGACCAGTATGACGGTGCGCTTGTCTTTATGACTTCCAACGGCGGAAATTCGTGGACGCAGATCGGCACAGGCGGCTACAACTTCTGCGGCAGCCAGTGCTGGTATTCCCATACAATCGAAGTAGACCCCTCCAATGCCAATACCCTCTATGCCGGGGGCACGGCCAACTATTCGGGCAATTCCGAGGCCGATTTCACCATCCGCCAGGTGGTGATCAAAACCCTGGACAGCGGTGGTAGCTGGCTGGATATGTCCGACAACAGCGCGCCCAACAAGACCCTGCACCCGGATATGCAGGTCATTGCCATCGACCCGGCCAACAGTCAGACGGTCTGGATTGGCAACGACGGCGGGGTTTGGAAATCGACAAATGGCGGTCAGACGTGGATCAACCGCAATACAAATCTGGCAACCCTTCAGTTTACCGGCATTGCCGTGGACCTGACGAACCCGTCGATTGTGCAGGGCGGGATGCAGGACAACAACAAAGCCTTTACCACCAACGGCGGCTCCAGCCCAGGCTGGACAGCCGCCGATGTGGGCGACGGTGGCTTTGCCGCTATCGATCCCTTCAACACAGGCATCTGGTATGGAACCCGCTTTGGCAAATCCTTCCAGCGTAACGATGCGGGGAGCAGCCTCACCGGCTACTGGCCTTTCAAAACCAATGGCATCAACCAGCAGGACCGGGCGCTTTTCTACATCCCCCTGGCGGTCGATCCCTCGACCCAGGGCGTGCTCTATGTGGGCACCTTTCGGGTCTATAAGACAACAGACCGGGGTGAAAGCTGGAACGCTGTAAGCGGCGATCTGAGCAACGGTCAGGGCTATATCTCGGCCATCGCGCCGGCGCCTTCCGATGCCGCCACAATCTGGGCGGGCACTTCCGATGGCAATGTCCAGGTGAGCACCAACGGCGGCGGCAACTGGTCAAATGTGACAAAAGGGCCACTGCCTGGTCGCTACGTCTCGCGCATTGCGGTTTCGGCCACCGACGCCCAGAGCGCTTATGTGGTTTTCAACGGCTTCAATACCCACACACCGGGCCAGGACGGCCACGTCTTCCGCACCAGCGATGGCGGCGCAAGCTGGCAAAACATCAGCGGCAATCTGCCCGATGTGCCCGCCCAGAGCATCGCACTGGACAGCAGCCAGCCGGCTATTCTCTACATCGGCACCGACACCGGTGTATTCCGCACCGCCGACGGTGGGAGCAGTTGGATACCCTTCAACAACGGCATGTCCAATGTGGCCGTTGTGGACCTGATTCTGGCGAACAACAATACAACGCTCTTTGCCGGCACCCACGGGCGCAGCGTCTATCGGGTGAATCTCTCGAACCAGCCGCCGCCCCAGACCCGCAGAGTCTATATACCCTCCATCCAGCGGGGCGCGCCGGCTGCCAACCCAACAGCTACGCCTACGCCCACGGCCACGAAGACCCCTTCGTCCGGTGTCTCCTTGCCCAGCAGCACGCCCACTGTGACGCCGACCCGCACGCCGACCCCCACCCATACCCCCACGGCCACCGTCACCCCCACAAAGGGCACACCGGGCGCGCTGACCCCCACCCCGACCCGCACACCGACGGTCACCCGGACGGCCACCCGCACACCCACCCCCAACCCCGGCGCGTTCTACGACGACTTCGAGGATACGGGCAGCGGTTGGTCCACGACGAACACCGGGGAGTGCAGCTTTGGCTATACGGACGCGGGCGGCAATGGCGTCTATGGGGTGAGTCCGCTGACACTCAACCAGGTCTGCATTGTGGGCGCGCCGGCCCCAGCCCAGGCAACCGGTGTCTACGAAGTCACAGCCTTTAAGAACGGGGCGAGCGATGGCAGTGTCTATGGGCTGGGCTTTGCAATGGACAGCCCCAGCGCCCGCTCGGTCACTCAGTTCTACGTCTTCTGGGTCGATCCAGCCAGCCAGAAATATCTCCTGCAGAAACACGACAAGGGCAACTGGACTGAGCTAAACGCTCTGGGCGATTGGCAATCCAGCACGGCGATTGTGAGCGCGGACGGAGACAACCGGCTCAAAGTGCGTCGGGAGGGGAGCGAGATTCTGCTCTTTGTCAACGGCAGGGTGTTGGAACGGGTGGTGGACAGCAGCCTCTCGGCCAACGGCTTTGTGGGGCTGCTAAACTGGTCAGCCTACGCCGCGCCGGCCACCGCTGGTTTCGATGATATGGAGATCAACCGCATCCGTACGGTCTATCAGGAGAACTTTGCCCAGGCGGGCAGCGGCTGGTTCAGCGGGGAACAGGGCGTCTGTCAGGCCAGCTATACCAACGGCGAATATCGCACAGCCACAGGCCCCGGCTATCTCTGCTTCTTCGGAGCGCCCCTGACCGGTCTGCCGAATGGCCGCTTCCAGACGGATGTTCACCGGGAAGAGAGCTTCTACCAGACGGCCTACGGTCTCTATCTTAAGGGGGATGCTAATTACACGGCTTTCTACGCTTTCCTGGTGATACCGGATACCCAGCAGTACGCGCTGATGCGCTACGCAGAGGGAAGCTGGCAGAGCTTTACCTGGGACCCCGACCTGCAAATCGGCTGGTTGACCAGCGACAAAATCAATACGTCTACTTCGATCAATCAACTGAAGGCCGAAGCAGACGGCAATCTGCTGCGAATCTTTGCCAACGGCACACTGCTGGGCAGTTTCACCGATTCCACGCCCCTGACCGGCACCCGCTTTGGGGTAATCAACTGGGCCTCCCAATTCGATACGGCTATCTCCGATTTCGACAATGTGAGCGCCACGGCCTGGGATGCCGGAACATCCCTTGTTAGCGCGGCTGATGCCCCATCCACACCGGGCAGTTTGCCTGTTCCTCTGGAAAATCTATTACCGATTGAGTAGAGCGAATGGGTGTCCGATTTTGCAAATGAGTAGGAGAAGACCCCGTGCGCAGGCGGGGTCTTCTCTTTGCCCTCCTTGCGCTTCCTCGCCGTCTTCCTGTACTACCGCCTGTATGTAGGGTGGCTATCTGCCCCAGTCGTGGCATAATGGACCAGTCGCGGCTCTGTTTCGGCTTTCTACCCCACCGCTTTCCGGCTGGGGCACAGGTTCATCTTCGTTTAGTTGATATTTGTTGATTGAGGTGTTATACGTGCGTCGCTGGCTCTTTCCTCTCCTGGCTCTGGCGGCTGTCTGGATCGTCTTTGCCCAGATGGCTGAACTGGAGAATCTGGCTGTTACCGTTTCCCAGGGAAGCTGGCGCTGGCTGCTGGTCGGAATGGCCCTTCAGATCGTCTATTACCTCGGCCTGGCCGTCAGCTATCACGCGGCTCTGGCTGCGGTGGATGTGCCCGGTCGCCTGCGGGATATTATCGCTGTGACCCTGGCCGGCATCTACGTCAATACAGTGGCCCCGGTTGGCGGGGCGGCCAATGCGGCGCTCTTTGTGGACGATGCGGCCCGCCGGGGCCATTCCCGCACGAGGGCCGCGATGGGGCTGCTGGTGCAGATGGTGGCAGATTACGGCGCGTTTTGTCTGTTGTTGGTGATTGGGCTGGCTGTGATGCTACAGTCGGGCACGCTGCACTGGTATGAAATCACCGCGTCCCTCGTTCTGCTCCTCTATATCGGCGGCATGACACTGACCCTGACCCTGGGGTTGTGGCGACCCAAATGGCTGCACGCTGTCTTCGCCTACATTCACCGCATCACAAACGCCATCGGCGGCTGGTTTCGTCGCCCCAGTCTGCTGGTCGAGGATTGGAGCGAACGCAACGCCGAGGAATTCATCGAGACCTCCCACCGACTGGTGGCACAGCCCGGCCATCTGGCGCGCACAGTCCTGATCTGCGTGGCTGCCCATATCGTGAATCTTGCCTCCCTCTGCGCCGTCTTTCTCGCTTTTCATCAGGAAGTTCCCTTCCAAATCCTCATCGCCGGTTACGCAATGACGATGCTTTTCTGGATCATCTCGCCCACATCCAACGGCGTTGGCATTGTGGAGGGCCTGATGCCAGTGATGCTGGTTTCGCTAGGCATTCCCAGCGCGTCGGCTGTTATCATTAGCCTGACCTACCGGGGTATTGGCTTTTGGTTGCCTATGCTGGTCGGCTTTGTACTGCTGCGCCGCCTGCGCATCTTTAGCCAGGCCGAGCATCAGATTGCCGGCGAGGGACAGATCGGGATTGCCGTGCTGGCAACCGCACTGATGGGACTGGTCAATCTGGCCTCCGGTGTGCTGCCCGCTGCCCACGATCGGCTGGCGCTTCTGATTCAGATTCTGCCGTTGGAAGTGCAGCGGGGCAGCCGTTTGACTTCCGTTCTGACCGGTTTTGCCTTACTCCTGCTGGCCCAGGCTCTCTGGCGTCGTAAGCGGGTGGCCTGGTGGCTGAGCCAAACATTTCTTCTCTACTCTATGGCAGCCCATCTGGTGAAAGGGCTGGACTACGAGGAAGCCGCGTTGGCTGGGGTACTGGTCGTCTATCTGTGGACCCAGCGCAGCCACTTCCAGGCCCTGTCGGACCCACCTTCCCTCTGGCAGGGAGTACGGGCGCTGGTTGTGGCCGCCACTTTTACCCTGGCCTACGGAGTGCTGGGTTTCTATCTGCTTGACCGCCACTTCAGCCAAGCCTTCAGCCTGAAAGCCGCTGTAGTGCAAACATTTGTGATGTTTGCTGAATTCTTCGATCCGGGGCTGCAACCGATCACAGGCTTTGGCCGCTATTTTGCCGACTCGATCTATCTGATCGGGGCCTTTACCTTTGGCTATGCCTTTTTGCAGATTTTGCGCCCGGTGCTATTGCGCTCGGCGTCAGATTCGGGAACCCGCATCCGGGCGCAGCGGGTTGTGGAACAGTTTGGCCGCTCTTCGCTTGCCCGTTTTGCTCTCTTTCCGGGCAAGACCCATTGGGTCAGCCCAGCGGGTTCGCTGATCGCCTATACTGTGCGTGGCCGGGTCGCCCTGGCTTTGGGCGACCCCATCGGGCCGCCGGAGGATATGGCGGAGGCGCTGGCCGGTTTTCTCGCTTTTTGCCGTCGCAACGATTGGCAGGCCACTTTCTATCAGACCGCAGAGGACTTTCTTTCCATCTACGAAAGAGCCGGGCTGGTCTCTCTCTGTATCGGTCACGAAGGAATTGTGGACCTGGCTTCTTTCAATCTGAGCGGCGGCAGCAACAAAACAATCCGCGCTAATGTTAATAAACTGAGGCGGCTGGGGCTGCGCGCCGAGATGCACCGTCCGCCGCATTCGCCCGGATTGATGCTTCAGTTGCGGGCCATCAGTAATGAGTGGCTGGCGATGATGCGTGGCCGGGAGTTGCGCTTTTCCATGGGCCGCTTCGACGAGGAGTACGTGCGCACCTCACTGGTGATGGCGGTATACGGGCCGGATGGTTCGATTGTTGCCTTTGCCAATCTGGTGCCCGAATACCAGCGCAATGAGATCGCCGTGGACCTGATGCGCCGTCAGGCTCAGGTGGAGAACGGGACAATGGATTTGCTTTTTGTGTCGCTCTTTGAATGGGCCAAAGAAGCAGGTTACGACACTTTCAACCTGGGCCTGAGCGCGCTTTCCGGTGTCGGTGATGCAGAGACCGATCCTGTGCTGGAACGAGCCTTGCATTATATCTATGAGCACGTCAACCAGTTCTATAATTTCAAAGGGCTGCACGAGTTCAAGGAAAAATACCGGCCCGCCTGGTCGCCCCGCTATCTGATCTTTCCGGGCTATCCCAGCCTGCCCGCAGTCGGTCTGGCCCTGCAGAGCGCAATGACCGGGGAAAGTTTTGTGCTGGATTCGGTCAAAGAATACTGGAACATTCACCGTCAGCGGAAACAGGCCAAAGCGCCGGTTTCCCAGACGGCGTTACCCCCGACAGAGTCGTAGCCTGATGCTGAAGAGGGTCACAGCTAAACACCGATGCGCACGGATTAGACGAATAAACACTGGCACACCGGGTCGGTTTGGTTGGTTTCTACGCTTCCCTTTTGCTCTTCTCCTGCTGGCGACGTTGACTACAGCCGTTGTGATGACAGATTCCCAGACCGATGCTCTGTGGGTTGGTTGGCGGCGACGTCAGTTGCGCCACGGGTGAGCTAAGCCATGCGGATGTTTTCATAAAATAAGGTTAATCTCGCCATTATATCTTCCAAAGGTCAACACACATCTTTCCGCCTATACTCACAGATGCAGATAATCTCTCTGTCTGTAGGTCCATATGTGAAAGGTGAGTAAACCTATGAAAGATCGACGAATTGCCATTCTTCTGGCGACCATTGCTTTGATTGTCTTGTTGGCGGTTGGTGCGGGTGAGTTTCACCTGTTCGGGATCGATTCCCCCGTAGTTGCCTCGTCGGCAACAGCGAACGTCTCTTTTGTCAGCAGTCGCGGGTTGGCTCAGACGGGAACCACCGCGCTGGCCAATCCTGACCTTCCGACTCAGGACGTATTGTCTCACCTCTACGCGACGGTCTCGCCCTCTGTCGTCAATATCCAGGTGACACTGAAGGCCCAGCCTCAGACGCAGAATCCTTTCAACGGATCGCCCTTTGGCTTCCCCTTTGGACAGCCCAACACACCCCAGCCCGACCAGCAGCCAGCCCAGGCCGAAGGCACGGGTTTCGTCTATGACAACGACGGCCACATTGTCACCAATAATCATGTGGTGGCCGAGGCGACGGATATTCTGGTCAACTTTTCCAATGGGCATTGGGCCAAGGCCGAATTGGTGGCCCGAGACCCCCAGGCCGATCTGGCGGTGATCAAAGTGACGATGCCCGAAGGTGCGTCGTTGGCACCTTTGACACTGAACGAGCGGGGCGATCTGGACGTGGGTCATTACGTCATCGCTATCGGCAGCCCCTTTGGCCTGGACGAAACAATGACGCTAGGTGTGGTGAGTGCGCTGGGTCGCAGCTTCCCGGCGGGTGATGCGACGGATGGCCAGCCCCACTACTCCCTGCCCGATGTAATCCAGACCGACGCGGCCATCAATCCCGGCAACTCCGGCGGCCCTCTGCTCAACCTGCGCGGCGAGGTGGTCGGCGTCAACTTCGCCATCAACTCGCCCGTGCGCGCCAATTCCGGTGTGGGCTTTGCCATCCCCGTTTCGGTGGTAGAGAAGATCGTACCTGCTCTAATCGATGAGGGCGTCTATCACTACTCCTTTGTGGGCCTGTCCGGTCAGACAATTAACGCCGGGCTGGCCGAAGAGAAGAAGATCGCCGACAATACTCTGGGCATTTATGTGGCCCAGGTGGTCCCCAACAGCCCGGCAGACAGTGCGGGTGTGCTGGCCGACGACATTGTGGTGGGGATCGACGAGCAGCCAATTCTGCGCTTCGAGGACCTGCTGAGCTATCTCTTCAACCACACAGTGCCGGGGCAAGATACGACGTTGCATATCCTGCGCAACGGCGAATCGTTGGACCTGGACATGACCCTGGCCGAGCGACCCGCAGCCTCAGCAGCCCAGAGTACAGAGGGTCCGGTGAGCGTAGGCAAAGCGGTTGAGATTGCCAAAGAAGCCGCAGTGAGCGCAGGCTTCACTGAAAGTGTACATTCGGTCAAAGCTGGGCAGGGCGAGGTCAACGGTCATCCTGCCTGGCTCATTGAACTCGGCGGTAAAAATCAGATCGCCACCATCGCCGTGGATGCCCAGACCGGCGAAGTGCTTGAGGTGAAAGTCGAATAGGCAATCTGAAGATAGAACTTCTACCAACGACCACATCCCCTTCCTCCTGAAGGCAGGCCCGGCGTCCCAGACGCCGGGCCTGTGTTGTTATTGTCCCCCGTTGCGGGTAAAATGGCTGTATCTTCCTCACCCAGCCGTCCGGAGCAGCCGCCTATGGCCGTGGCTGCCCAGCACATCCGCCGCTGGATAGAGTCCCCGCAGCGACTACCCGGAGGGCAAGACCGGCTACAAAGAATGGCCCAGCGCCCTCGCCCGCTTCCACGCCGAAACCACCGGGGAAATCCTGGCCGATGTGGGCTACGACGACGAGACTATTCGCCGGGTGCAGTCGCTGATCCGCAAGGAACAACTCAAGCGGGACGCGGAGGCCCAATGCCTGGAGGACGTGGCCTGTCTGGTCTTTCTGGAAAGTTATTTCGCCGACTTCGCGCAGAAGCACGACGAGGCCAAACTCATCGACATTCTGCAAAAGACGTGGAAGAAGATGTCGGCGGAGGGCCACGCGGCCGCGCTGGGGTTGGCCTTGCCAGAGGGGACGAAGGAGTTAGGGGAGAAGGCGCTGGCGGGATGAGGTTACCCAGCCCCCATCCCATCCAACAGCCCCTGCAACTTCGGGGGCAAGGGCGCGACAAATTCCCGCTCCTCCCCCGAAGGCAGACGAAAGTGCAGCTTGTGGGCGTGGAGAAAGTGGCGGTCCAGGCTGAGGCGTTGGCGCTTGTGGCCGTAGAGGGTGTCGCCGACGACCGGGTGTTTCATCCAGGCGCAATGCACCCGAATCTGGTGGGTGCGCCCGGTGAGCAGGTTGGCGCGAATGAGGGAGAAGTGGGCGGAGAGTCCGCTGACCAGTCGGGTGTGGTAGATGGCGACGGTCTGGTATTCGGTGATGGCTTCCCGGCCCGCGCTCTCGCCGGTCTGGGCGTCGATGGGCAACACGGCCTGGCGTTTGCGCTCCACCGGGTGGCGGCCAATCGGCGCGGCAATGCGTCCTTTGGCCGGGTCGATGCGCCCTTCCAGCAGGGCCAGATACTCTTTGCGGACGGTGCGGGCGGCAAACTGGCGCTGCAAAAAGCGGTGGGCGGTGTCGTTCTTGGCGACGACAATCAGCCCGGAGGTCTCTTTGTCCAGCCGATGCACAATACCGGGCCGCTTCTCCCCGCCCACGCCGGCAATCTCCGGGCAGTGATGGAGGATGGCATTGACCAGTGTGCCGCCGCTGTGCCCTGGCGCGGGGTGTACCACCAGCCCCGCGGGTTTGTCCACCACCAGCAGGTCGTCGTCCTCGTAAACAATCGACAGGGGAATATCTTCGGCCTGAAGTGTAGTCTCCACCGGCGCGGGGATGTAGACAGCCACCTGCTGGCCCGGCTCAATTTTCAGGCTGGCTTTGGCGGCCTGCCCGTCCACCAGCACCAGCCCCTCGCCGATCCAACGCTGGATCGCCGCGCGGCTATGGCCGGGTAGCTGATCCGCCAGCCAGCGGTCCAGCCGTTCGTTGGGTGCAGGTGTAGGGGTGAATAGAACAGTGTCCAATTTATACACCGACTGGCTCTGGCAGCAGTGAGGTCTTCTTGGCAGATCGTTCGGAGATGTTTTTTTTCTCGACTGTCTCCATTACAGCGAGTAGTGCGCGCAGTGCGCGATTCACCGCTTCGGAACTCGAGAAAACTGCGGCCACATCCGGCTCTAATACGACCATTACGCTGTCTTCAGGCAGTAAGGGTGCAAAGCGATTGGGCTTTGCTTTGGAGTAATCCAATTCATAAGAGTCTGGCATATCGTCACTATCCACATAGATTGATTCATCTTCGCGTTGTTTCATAAAGATCAAGTTCCTTTCCTTTGGCCAATCGGGCACTAATCAACCGAATAGAGCCATCACGTTCTGTAAAGCAGACAAAAGGAGGGCGATTTTGGTTGGAGTAACCAATGATCAATTCACGAAATTCATCTTCGGAATGTTCTTCGTCGGTGAAGATCAAAGCCAGAATGTCGTCAAATACAGATGCCGCCTCATCGAACGAAACTCTGTGATCGCGTATGTTGGTAGCTGCTTTGTTTCGATTCCAAATGAAACGTAAACTCATTGGAGTTTACAATCCTCATAAGATGAGAGAATTCAGGATTGACTTGAATACAAAAAATCTGTCGTATCGTTAAGATCACGCGTCAAATATCCAACTCCGCTCTGGCCGCGTTGATTTGCACCTTCTCCTGCCGGGCCGTCCGAATATCCTGCCACAGAATCACAATCGCCAGCCCGATGACGCCGCCCACCACCGCGCTGTCGGCCACATTCCAGTTGGGGATGTAGTAGACGCCGGGGATGCCGGTCACGATAAAATCGGTGACAAAGCCCTGCTCCAGGCGGTCGATGACATTGCCAATCGCGCCACCCATTTCCAGCCCCAGGAGCAGACGCACAAAACGTTCGTTGAGGGGCAGATGTTGGGCTGCGTAGTAGAGGATGCCCGCAGAGACGGCGAAGGCCACAACTGTAAAGAAGATGCGCCCGCCCTGAAAGATACCAAAGGCCGCGCCGTAGTTGTTTACGTGCTGAAAACTCAGATAGCCTTCCAGACTGGGGATGGGGACGGTGGAACTGTAGAGGGGCATAGCCGCTCGAATCAGTTCCTTCGTCCAGCGGTCCAGCCCAATCACCACCCCGGCTGTGATCAACACAATCCACCAGCGCTGGGCCAGGCTGCCCAGACTCAATTTCTGCGCCATTCGGCTACTCCTCGCAATGCAATTTCCGCCATATCCGCGACTCTGGACGCCGGACCCTGGACGCCGGACGCTAGACTCATTCGCTATTGTATCGCACCTGAACGGAAATGGTGAATTGCAACGGATGTGCTATACTATTTCGGTTGTCAATCGTTAGCAGTATGTAGCTACCCGAAGGAGACGCCGATGGCCCGCGAAATTACCGTTGCTCTGGTGCAGATGGCCCCCACCCTGGCCAGCCCAGAGGAAAACTTGCGCAAAATGGGCGATTTTGTCGAACGCATTTGCAGCGAACAGCCCACGGACCTGATCGTCTTCCCGGAGCTTTCCTACACGGGCACAGAACTGGGCCTGCGCGCCACAGACCTGGCCGAGCGGGTGCCCGGCCACGCCACCAACTATCTGGCGAAACGGGCCAACGATTACAACGTCCACATCGTCTTTGGGCTGGTGATCAAAGAGAAGGTGGAGAGCATCCTCTACAACGGCGTGGCCTGTTTGGGGCCAGAGGGCGACATTTTGGCCTCCTACCGCAAAGTCCATCTGCTGGGCGAGGAGCGCCAGGTCTACCGGGGCGGTTTTCGCTTCTTTAATGTGGACGCGGAGTGGGGGCGCTTTGGCCTGATGATCGGCTCCGACCTGATCTTCCCCGAATCCGCCCGCAGTCTGAATCTGGAGGGCGCGGAACTGGTCGTTCTCAGTGCCAACTGGGCGGTCAACCAGCAGGAGCAGTGGCGCGCCCACATCATCAGCCGGGCCGCGGAGAATGCCTGTTTTGTGGCCGCGGCCAACCGGGTGGGCCAGGAACCGACGATGCAATTTGCCGGGGACAGTATGCTGGTGGGGCCGTCCGGCGAGGTCTACACTGTGCTGGAAGACCCGATTGAGGGCTATGCCGTGGCGACTGTGGACCTGGAACGGGTGCGGGAAGTGCGGGAAGAACGCCAGATCATCCAGTTCCGCGAGCCGAACGCCTACCGCTCCGTTGTGAAAAAGTATTAGCCCTATGAGCACAGTAAAGAAAGTGCCCGCTGCAAAGCAAGCGGCAAATACAAAGCAAACGGCAACTGCGAAACAAGCAGCCCAGGTCCTCTTTCAGCCTCTGACCAGCGGCGGCTGGGAAAATCACGGGGAGATGACCGACTACCGGGCCGAATGGTTGAGCAGCCTGCTGGTGGAGCGGGCCACCTGGCGGGAGGATGCTTTCCCCCGCTCCTTTGGCGATATCCAGATTGCCGGGCCGGGCTACGTCTGGTTTCGCTTCTGGCTGCCGGAGCAGGACCAGGTGGCGGAGAAGTATTTCGACGAATCCGGTCAGGCCGTGGGTGTCTATGTGCCTGTAACCGAGGCGTTGGAGCGCCGGGGCGAGGTCTGGCGCACGGTGGAACTGGTGCTGGCTCTCTGGCTGGACGACAGTGGCCGGGTCTCTGTCCTGCGCGAGGATGACTTTGACGAGGCGGTGGAGCGGGAGATTCTCACCCCCGTGGCAGCCGAGCAGGCCGAGCGCCGCATCCGGGAACTGACCACAGCCATCGCCGCCGAGCAGTTCCCGCCGCCGCTGGTGCGCAATTTTGAGATTAATGTGGAGCCGATTGCAGGAGAATAATGCCGTCGTTGAGGATTGCCGCTTCTATCGCTTTTGGCTGATTTCAGAAGCCAGTTCTGATCGATAGAAACAGAAGTTGTATTCCCTGAAGAAATTGATCTGGCCGAGCAAAAGCGGTACGTTGTCCGTTTTTGTCCACGCAAAGGCCAATCGGACCGATGGAAATGTGCCAACTCTCGCGCTCAGCAGCAACACACGAGCCTCGACTTGAGCCAGATTGCCGGTGAGTTGAAGATGCGTGGTTTGCTCGTTCCAGGTTGCGCCTAACTCGACTCCAACGCTGTGGGGCAAGACATTCACCATCGCTCCCGAATCCAGCAATCCTGTAACATCGGATGATTTGCCTTTATAGCTCAGGATAAGCGGAAGGTACGGTCGAAAACCTGCTTCGCCAAAGTCCATATCCGCAGCAACGAATGGGTAGCGCTGACTATTCTCCATAGGCGATTTCCTTGTCTTCGGCCAGTGCATTGAGCAACACAGACGCTGCACCAAAGGAATCGTAGGGCGACCAGATCGGATAAGCCAAGTCTGGTCTGATCAGATCACCCTCTTCTAGCGCAAGCTCTGACGCCAAAAATTGAATCACATACAATTTTTCAGCGCGTCTGAGATCGTGCAATCGGGGAATCAATTCAACTATTTCTGTAGACATCAGTCTCTTGCCTTTCAATTTGAGGCACTCTCGCCAATAAATCTCAAACGATTATACTACAGCCCCTCACTCTTGAGTAGATGAAATGATCGCAATCCTTGACTACGGCGTGGGCAATCTGCGCAGCGTCTACCACTCCTTTGAAGCTGTGGCCGCGCCTCTGGGTATTCAAGTGGACATTGTGGACAAACCCACGGACCTGACCCGCTGGCAGGCGGTTGTCCTGCCCGGTCAGGGCGCGTTTGGTGACAGCGTAGACAACCTGCGCCGTCAGGGCTTTGTCGAACCCCTGTTGGAGAGTGTGGACGCGGGCCTGCCCCTGCTGGGCATCTGCGTGGGGATGCAGCTTCTCTTTGACGAGAGCGAGGAGATGGGCCAGCACGAGGGGCTGCATCTGATCCCCGGACGGGTGCGCCGCTTCCCGGCGGCCATGCCCGACCCTTCCCGGCCCGGCCATCTGCTGCGGGTGCCCCAAATCGGCTGGAATCAACTCCACCGCCGCCAGGACGACCGGCTGCTGGATGGCGTGACCGATGCCACCTACGCCTACTTTGCCCACAGCTACTACTGCGACGCCTCCGACCCGTCGTCGGTCCTGGCCGTCACCGACTACGGCATCGACTACCCGTCGATTGTCCGCTACCGCAACGCCTGGGGCATCCAGCCCCACCCGGAAAAGAGCCACACTGTCGGCCTGCGCATTCTGGGCAATTTTATGAAAATGGTGATGGAGGGGGCAGGGACTGGAGACCGGGGACTGGGGACTGGAGAACAGTCTGCCCAATCTCCAATCCCCAGTCCCTAATCCCCAATCCCCAATCCCCAATCCCTATGCTCTACCTCATCACCCACGCCCACACGCAACAGAAGAAGGAGATCGACGCCACCCGCTGGGAACTCTCCCCGGCGGGGCGAGAGCAGGCGGCGGCATTGGCGCGCCTGCCTTTTTGGGATGGGGTGGAGCGGATTGTGCGCAGCAGTGAACCGAAGACCCGGCTGACCGTCGCGCCGGTGCTGGCAGAGCGGCGGCTGGCGATGACTGTCGATCCCCGCTACGACGAACTGCGCCGGGGCAGTGCCTGGGTGGGCGACTACGGCGCACGGGTGGCGGAGGTCTTCGCCCGCCCGGACGCTTCCATCGGCGGCTGGGAGAGCGCTTCCGACGCGCTGACCCGTTTTCTGGAGGGTATCCACGCCCTGGCCGACGCCTTCCCCCGCGAAACAATCGCGCTGGTCGGCCACGGGCTGACTTTCAGCCTCTTTCGGGCGCATCTGCTGGGGCTGGCGCGGGTGGACTTTGGCGATTGGCAGCGGCTCTCTTTTTGCGCTTTGGCCCAGGTGGAATGGCCCGTACTCCGGTTGGCACAGGATTTTCAGCCCATACCCGGCGCGCCGGAGATTGAAAGAGGAGGATAAAAATTGTCCCATCTCTCCCTCGAATTTCTCGGCACATCCGGGGCCATCCGCACACCCCGCCCTGGCTGCGGCTGTCGGCTTTGCGTCCAGGCCCGGCGCGGTGGCATCCCCTGGGAGCGGGGCGGGCCCAGCGTCTTTGTCCACGGCCCGAATGTGCTCATCGACACCCCGGAAGAGAGCGCGATGCAGGTCAACCGGGCTGGGATCGGCCCGATTGCCGCCGGCTTCTACAGCCACTGGCACCCCGACCACACCGCAGGTAGGCGTATGTGGGAGACCCGCAACTGGGACTTTCGCAACTGGCCGCCCAATCACATCTGCACCCCCATCTACCTGCCGCCCAACGTCGTGCGGGATTTTGGTATTTTTATGGGGCTGAAGGAAAACTTTGACTATTGGCAGGAGAAGGGGCTGGTGGATGTGCGCCGTATGGACCGCCCGGTTTCCCTGGGCGGCTGGCGCATCACCGCCCACCCGGTCCACGAGGAGTACGTCTACGCTTTTCTCTTTGAGGAAGAAGAAACGGAGGGGGATAGCCCACGCCGGGTGCTGATCGCGATGGACGAACTCTACGGCTGGTCGCCGCCCGCTGAATTTGTGGGCGTGGACCTGGCCGTGCTGCCCACCGGTATCTTCGAATTCAACCCCTTCAGCGGCGAACGGCGTATGTCCCCGGACCATCCGGTGTTGGAACGGGAGGCCACCTGGCGGCAGACGGTAGAGATGGTGGAGCAGTTGCAGGCCAAACGGGTTGTCTTCGCCCACATCGAAGAACCGGACGGCAATTCCCCCGAAGAACTGCTGCTGCTGGCCGACGAACTGCACCGCACCCGTGGATGGAATGTTACCTTCGCCTATGATACACTCGTGGTAGAGTTGTGAGAAGAGGCGAGTTGCGAATTGCGAGTTGCGAACGGACTCGCAATTCGCAATCCGCAACTCGCAATTCGCCTATCCTTTCACGAGCAGAAAATCAATGATTATCTACCCCGCAATTGACCTGCGCCAGGGCCGCTGTGTGCGTCTGCGCCAGGGCGACCCCAACGCAGAGACCGTTTTTGGCGAAGACCCGGCGGCGATGGCCCGCCACTGGGAGAGCCAGGGCGCCGAGTGGCTGCATGTGGTCAATCTGGACGGCGCCTTCGACTACGCCCTGGCCGTGGTAGAGGGCGGGCCGTCTGCCGTCATCACCCGGCTGGACGGACCCAACGACCCCCTGCCCAGCGCTGAATTGCCGATAAACTTGCGCTGTCTGCAACGCATCCGCAAGGCCGTCTCCGTGCCCATCCAGTTTGGTGGGGGGATGCGCAGCCTGGACGACATTCGCCTTGCCCTCCAATTGGGCGCGGACCGGGTGGTGCTGGGCACTGCCGCGGTGAAGAACCCGGAGCTGGTGCGGGATGCGATTGCCGAATGGGGGGCGGAGCGGATTGTGGTGGGCATCGACGCTCGGGATGGCAAAGTGGCGACCCACGGCTGGCAGGAGACCAGCGACCTGGACGTAATCGAGTTGGGCCACCGGATGGCCGCGCTGGGTGTGCGTCGGGTGGTCTACACCGACATCAGCCGGGACGGGATGCTGACCGGCGTCAATGTGGAAGCCACGGCCAGACTGGGGGATATGACCGATCTGCTGGTGATCGCCAGCGGCGGCGTTGCCAACATCGACGATATCCGGGCGCTGAAAGGCCACGAACATTTTAACATCGAAGGTGTGATCAGCGGCCAGGCCATCTACACCGGCAGCCTGGACGTGGCCGAGGCCATCGCCGTGGGCAACGAACCCCTGCGCCGTACCAGCGCGGGTCTGCTGCCCTATCGCCATACCCCGGACGGCGTGCGGGTGCTCCTGCTCTGGAACATCTTTTTTGAGCAGTGGCAGTTCCCCCGGGGCGGCAAAGAGGACGGGGAGAGCGAACTGACCTGCGCCCAGCGGGAATTCAGCGAAGAGACCGGGCTGTCTGTCCTGCGTGTCCACGAGGATTTCCGCTCCACCCTGCGCTATGTGGCCCGCATTCGCCACCACGACATCGAGCGCACAATCGTCTACTACCTGGCCGAGGCTGGGCCGGGCGCAACCGTTCTGCACGACGACGACCACAGCGAATTCCGCTGGGTCTCCCTGGCCGAAGCCCGCCTTTTGCTGATGGAAACATCCCCCGAACAGCTACCCGCGCTGGACGCGGCGCACGAGTACTTTTCCGTCTCTATCTGACAAACTGACAGGGCGATAAGGTGAATGAATCTCCTTGCCACCCTGTCACTTTGTCACCCTGTCATCTCCTGGAGTTTCTATGCTTGCCAAACGCATTATCCCCTGCCTGGACGTAAAAGAGGGCCGGGTGGTCAAGGGTGTCAATTTTGTCGATCTGGTGGACGCGGGGGACCCGGTGGAGCAGGCCCGGGTCTACGACCGGGAGGGCGCGGACGAGCTGGTCTTTCTCGACATCACCGCCACCCACGAGGCCCGGGAGATTGTGGCCGAGATGGTGCGCAAAGTGGCCGACGCTGTATTCATCCCCTTTACCGTCGGCGGGGGTATCCGCAGCGTGGAAGATATGCGGGCCATCCTCCTGGCCGGCGCGGACAAAGTGAGCATCAACAGCGCGGCGGTCAGGAATCCGGAGATTATCAGCGAAGGCGCGCAGCGTTTCGGCAGCCAGTGTATCGTCGTGGCGATGGATGCCCGCCGCCGCCAGGGGGACGACCTGGCCGCCCGGGGCCCCGGCTGGGATATTTTTGTCAGCGGCGGGCGCATCAACACCCGCCTGGACGCGGTGGAATGGGCCAAAAAAGTCGAGCGCCTGGGCGCGGGGGAGATTCTGCTCACTTCTATGGACGGGGATGGCACGCTGGAAGGCTATGACGTATCTCTGACCAGAGCCATCTCCGACGCGGTGAGAATTCCGGTCATCGCCAGCGGAGGCGCGGGCAAAGCCGCCGACTTCGTGTCGGCTGTCACCGACGGGGGCGCGGCCGCGGCCCTGGCTGCCAGCCTCTTCCACTTCCGCCAACTGAGTGTGATGGATGTGAAGCGGCATATGCAGGCAGCGGGTGTGGCCGTGCGGATTCCTGAAGGGATGACGGGATAATCAGCAGACCACACCCGAAGCAACCATCGCGGTCTGCTGATTGTCCAAGCATCCCACAATCCATCGTGCGAAAGAGTTCAGACCTATGCATGACAGCCTGACCGCCCCACTTCTCATCGGACTTACCACCAAACACGGCAACGCCGAGTGGGTGGAAAAGAACACCCACAATTATCTGGCGATGCTGGCCGAGCTGGGCGCGACACCTGTTCTGCTTTCACCGGACGCGCCAGCCCGCCTGCCAGATGGCACGCGCTATGCGCCGGACAGTCTGGGCCGGTTGCCAGGGGCCGTGCTGGATCATCTGGACGGGCTAATCCTCTCCGGCGGGGGGGATGTCCACCCCCGCTATTTTGGCGCAGAACTGGCCGGGGCCAATCCGGACACGATTTCGGAGGCCAGGGATGAGTTAGAGTTGGCCCTGGCCCGGCAGGCGCTGGCCCAGGATTTGCCCCTCTTTGGCATCTGCCGGGGCTGTCAGGTCTTGAATGTGGCTGCCGGGGGCGGGATGGTGCAGGACTTTCCCAACCACCGCTCTTCGACCGAGAATCCGGTGTTGCATCAGGTGGCACTCTCCCCCCAAAGCCGTCTGGCCGGGATGATCGGCAGCCCGACTCTGGCCGTCAACACCTATCACCACCAGGGGGTGGATGGGGCCACCCTTGCGCCGGGAATGCGGGCCGCGGCCTTTTCCTGCGCGCCGGATGACTGGCTCATCGAAGCCTTTGAAAGCCCGTCCCATCGCTGGGTGGTGGGTGTGCAGTGGCATCCTGAACGCATCTTCGAACTGCCTGACGGCCATCGGCGGCTGTGGGGTAGCTTTGTGGATGCCTGTCAGGAGGGAAAGAAAGGGAAATAGGGAACGGTAGGATGCATCCCAGAAATGGGGGCAACCGATTCCGGGAATCGACCAGGCGATCTCCGGCCTGGACAAATGGTTTGGTCGATTCCCGGAATCAGCTACTCGCACCCCCAATTTGGGACGCACCCGAACGGCAAACGGTGAATAGTGAACTGTGAATGACTGGGCTACACTTGCCACCTGCCACCTGCCACCTGCCATATGCAAACCTCCCTCTTCGACTACGACCTTCCCCCATCCTGCATCGCCCAGCAGCCCGCTGCTCCCCGGGACAGCAGTCGGCTGCTCGTGCTGCACCGGGCGACCGGCGAGATTGAGCATCGCCATTTTCGGGACATCGGCGAGTACTTGCGGGCTGGGGATCTGCTGGTCGGCAACGACAGTAGGGTGATCCCGGCCCGGCTGCACGGCCACAAATCGACCGGCGGCGCAGTGGAGATTTTCCTGTTGCGCCAGTTGGATGAGCCGGGTTGCCAGTGGGAATCGCTTGTGCGCGGGCGTGGGCTGGGCGAAGGCGCGGAGATTTTCCTCGCTTCTGGGGAACTCTCCCTGCGCGCTCGGATCACGGCTGTTTTGCCCAGCGGCGCACGCACAGTCACCTTTTCCGCGCCCATCCGCCCCTATCTGGACGAACTGGGCGAGATTCCCCTGCCCCCTTATATCACCGCATACGCCGGCGACCGGGAGCGCTATCAGACGATTTACAGCCGACCGGAAGGGAGTGTGGCCGCGCCCACGGCGGGCCTGCATTTTACACCGGAACTGCTGCTGGCTTTGCGGGAGAAAGGGGTAGACTGGGAGACCGTCACCCTCCACGTGGGGCTGGACACCTTTCGCCCGGTGAGTGTGGAGCGGGTGGAAGATCACGCGATTCACACCGAATGGGCGGGTCTGTCGGCGCAAACGGCCAGGCGGATCAACGAAACCACTCTGACCGGGGGACGGGTGGTGGCTGTGGGCACAACTTCTGTGCGCACGCTGGAGTGGGGCGGCACGGGCAGCCAGGGCATCGACCCCTACGATACGGAAGCCTGCCCCTGGAAACGGGTGGCGGCCTTCGAGGGGGCGGTCAATCTCTTCATCCGCCCTGGCTACCGCTACCGGGCGGTGGATGGGCTGATCACCAACTTTCACCTGCCCCGCTCATCCCTGCTGATGCTGGTCAGCGCCTTTGTGGCCCAGGCCCATCCCGGCGATGTAGACGCGGGGCGGCGTATTCTGCTGCAAAGTTACGCGGTCGCCAAAGCCGAAGGCTACCGCTTCTTCAGCTTTGGCGACGCAATGCTCATCCTGTAAGAACTTCTCCGGGAGGGAAGCGGATCGACTCCTCCCCCAAAGTGGGGGAGGTTGGGAGGGGATGAGCAGTTACTCCGTTTTACTGACCCAGCGACGCGGCCGCATTCACCCGTCCTTCCCCGAAGTAGGGGTCTTTCCCCTTGGCCCCCAGGTCATCGGCACCCTTGCGCAGGGCCTTTTCCACCTGTTCCGGATTCATCTGGCCCCCATTCTTGCCAATGACCAGGGCCGCCACCCCGGAGACGTGGGGCACAGCCGAACTGGTCCCCGACGCCCAGGTGTAGAGAAAGGGCGTGGCTGTGGGTCCGATGATCAGGTCGAAGTAGCCGCAGGGGATGGGAAAGCCCCCATAATTGATAATGCACCCCGGATTCTGGTTGAGGAGGGTCGGGTTGCCCCCGGGTGCGGCAAAATCCACCAGCTTTTTGCCGTAATTGGAATAGGGCGCAAAGATGTCCAGGTCCGTGGCCGGATTGAAGATCCAGCCGACCGGGCCGGTGGCCGAGACAGCAATCACTTTGTCCGACTCGGCGGGCAGGAAGTAATTCTTGCCATTTTTGTCTGTGTCCGTGGCGTCGTTGCCCGCGGCGGCCACCACCACCGCGCCCTTCTTGTGCGCGTAGCGTGTGGCCCGATCCATCAGTTTGATCAGCTCTTTGGCATCCTTTTTGGTGATGCACACCCCCTCGTCGTCGCAGTAACCGTTCTTGTCCACCCAGCCGCCCAGACTGATATTAATCACATCGGAGTCGATGTTGGCGGCATAGACGATCCCGGCGGCCAACCAGGCAAACTTGCCATCCGGCGCGTAGCCTATAGGCGAGGAGGCGTCAGGCGTCCACGTCAACACCCGCACGCCCACAAGCTCGGCCTGGGGCGCAACGCCGATAATGCCATCGGCATTGTCGGCTGCCGCGGCAATTCCCGCCACCAGACTGCTGTGGCTGGGGAAGTTTATAGGTGTAAAGGCATTGGGTTCCCCTGGGATGAAGGATTTGCTCAGGGCCAGGTTGAGATTGGGGGCCAGGTCGGGGTGTTGGGCGAATAGGCCGTCATCCACAATCGCAATACGCACCCCCGCGCCTGTGGCGCCCTGGGCCCAGGCTTCGGGCGCGTGGATAGCGTTCAAATTCCATTGAAAGCCAAAGAAGGGGTCATCGTAGGGAAAGGGTGGGCTGCCGGCTGGGGGCGCGGTGGGTTGAAAGCCGGGCAAGTCGATGTTCATCTGGATATTGGGTGCCACCGACTCCACCTCGGCGATGGTCTCGGCCTGGGTCTGGAAGTCGGGATTGGTGGAGGTAAGCACTGCCAGCCCAATTTCTGGCACAGTGTAGGCCACGCTGCCCCCCTTTTCAGCCACGGCCTGGGCCAAGTTGGTTGGCAACTTGTCCGCTTTGCCCAGCAGGAGATAGGATCGCGCTGGCTGTTGCGCGGCCGCGCTGGGAACAAAGAGCAGCAGCATCATCAAAACGCCGGTCAAACAGAGAATACGTTGCATCGATGACTCCTTTCGGTAGGTCCGTAGATAGTAGAAGACAGCTTGCGACACAGAACGCTGTCATCCCGGATTTTAAGACATCGATGCAACTATATTCTATTGTGTTTTGGTAACAGTCCCGTAAACCGTCGGGTTTGAACCTGCGGAAGCCCAGCATACCTGAGAGGGTGAGCTGTCGCGAAAGTCTGCTAATAGGGCCAAACGCGGGCCAAGGGACGCTCCATCGGCAGCAGCTTTTGAAGCAGGGCGTGGCGGGCTTCGGTCAGTTCATTCGTGTAGCCATTGTCGGCGCTCACATCCCGGTAGTCACCCCACTCGGCGGCCAAGTCGTAGAGCATCTCTCGCCCGTCGGTGTGGCGCACATAGCGGAAGCGATCCGTGCGCAGGCTCTTCCAGCCCGTGTGTTCGGTCAGGGCAGATTCTTTGACCGGTGTGTCATCGCCCAGCAGATTCTGCCAAAGGGAGACGCCCTGCAAGTGGGGGGGAATCTGCGCACCGATGCACTCCAGAAGGGTGGGCAGCACATCCACCGCTTCGGTCAACCCGTGGAGGGCGCGTCCCGCGGCGATCTGCCCCGGCCAGCGGACGATCAGCGGCACCCGGCTGCACTGGTCGTGGGCCGGGTAGCTCTTGCCATACTTCAGATGTTCGCCCAGCCACTCGCCGTGATCCGATGTGAAGACGACAATCGTCTCTTCGGCAATGCCCAACTCGTCCAGGGCAGCCAGCATCCGCCCGGTCTGGTGGTCCACCTCGCTGATCTGGCCGTAGTAGCCCTGGCGGGCCAGGCGCAGTTCGGCGTCGTCGTAGTTGTCCGGCCCCCGCTGGCTGTCCACTTCTGGCGGGAAAGTGGGCAGAGTCAGCTTCTCCGGGTCGTAGAGGTCGAAGTATTGTTGGGGTGCCACCCAGGGCGAGTGGGGCGAGTAGATGCTGGCGATGCAGAGGAATGGCTGGCCGCTGCGGCTCTGCTGGCGCATAAATTCGATGCTCTGCTCGGCCACGAAGGCGGCCTGGGTCACGTCGTCGGAGCAGCGGGTGGGCACGGGCCGCTTGGGAAAGCGTTCCGCGGGGTGCTGGCCGTGATCCTTCACTTTCATAATGTCGTACCAGACTTCGGTCAGCGGGGCCAAACCGACGCTGATGTGGGGTAGCTGGTCTGGCGCTTTGCGGCGCACCCAGGCCCGGTAGGCGTCCTCATACGTGCCCGGCTCGTCGCTGATCTCCAAGTGGTCGAAGCCGTAGTCCGGGTGGTGGGTGCGGTGGTCCCGGTTGGCGTGGGGTAAAAAGTGGAGCTTGCCGATGTTGGCCGAGCGGTAGCCGTAGGGGTACAGCAGCCGGGGCAGAGTGACGGTCTCCTCCGGCACAGGCACGCCCATATGGGTGATGCCCAGTGTGGAGGGGTATTGACCGGTGAGAAAGCTGACCCGGCTGGGCATACAGACCGGGTTCTGTACAAAGCAGCGGTCAAAGTTCACCCCGTCGGCCACCAGTCGGTCCAGATGGGGGGTGTGGATGTCCGGGTTGCCGTTGGCGCGAACCCCGTCCCAGCGCTGCTGGTCGGTGTAGATGATGAGAATGTTGGGGCGTTTCATTTGGTCACCAGATTACTTTGATTTGTGTGCTTGCCGCGATGTTTCGATCCCTCGATACACAGGCTGCGTTTAGTCTCCGCGCTACACCTGTGATCATCCGGTCGTGCATCTCTACAATTGCTGAGTCTTTGGTGAAGTCAACGACGTCTTGGGCGTGCAATGACAGTATCTCGAACTGACTGCTATTTTCGATTCGCCTATACTCACTGACGAAATCGAGGGGGCGGCCAGCCTTTTCGTTCAGGTAGTACAACTCAGCCAATACGATCACGGGGATCACAAGGATGGCGGTCTGAGCGATTCCTTCGTCGAATACCGCTTTGGCTGCAACGCTGAGACGGGGTGAACGAGTTAAGTACCAGAAAAGAGCGTGGGTATCAATGACGTAACGGGTCATGCGTCCAGATCGCTCCATTCTTCTTCCCACGCGTGGCGGATTTCGTAGAGTTCTTTGTCAATGTCAAAATCTTCTGGAAATACATCTTTCCAAATGCCAAATAAATCCTGTGGTTGGCGTTGTTGGCTGTTATTTTGCTTGAGTAGAAAAAGCAAGCGTTCAAGAATACGCCATTGTTCAACCGGATTGAGTTGGTCCAGTGCCAGTTCGACATCTTCGACTGCAAGTTGTTTGGTCTGCTCTATCATTTGTGCCCTCCGCTTTCCCCTTACGTCTTTGGCTTTCCTGTCGCCCCGATTATAGCACATTACACACGTTCGGCGGTCAGGTCATTGAGCATCTCCCGCCCGTTTCCTGTAACGCAAGCTGTTAGCTTGCGGTCGATCAGCGCAAGCTAACAGCTTGCGTTACATTTAGTAGACCGGCCCCACTCGGCCAAACCAACCGCGCAGGGGATCGCCCAGCTCGTCCATATAGCGCT
>JAHDWH010000383.1 GCA_023384455.1 Caldilineaceae bacterium
CTACCAACGAATACTACTGGACGGGCTTCCCCAAGGCGGACAACTACTACGCGGTTCCCTATTCCTGGTGGAGTTCGGCCAAAGAGATGGTTGCTACCATTCAACCTACAGGGAATTAGGTAGCGCAGGAAGTTAGCGAGTATCGGTAGACCGCAGACCACAGACGGCGGACCGCAGACAACAGACCGCAACCGATGAAGACGAAGTGAGCGGTTGGTTGTACGTCGTCTGCGGTCTACTGATATTCGCACTACAAGGGAGCAGCCCAGATGTGGGCTGCTCCCACGGATACGTAGAGGAGCAAGATATGGGATTGGTACAGTATATTGCCAGCAGGGTGATGTCGTATCTTATCGTGCTGTTTGTCGGTATAACCGTCACATTCTTTTTGCCGCGGTTTATGCCCAGCGATCCAGTAGAGAACTACATTTACGAACTCCAGTCCCAGGCGGGGCAGTCCCTCGGGCCTGATGAAATTGTGGCCCTGCGCGAGACCCTCAGTCAGATTTATGGGCTGGAGGGCAATCTCTTTACCCAATATCTGGGCTACATCGAGCGGGTCGTCCTGCATTTTGATTTTGGACCTTCCTTCTCGTCATTTCCCACCCCTGTATTAGAGTTTATCTATAGAGCGCTGCCGTGGACTTTGGGGTTGCTGGTGGTGACGACTGTGATTGCCTGGACCCTGGGCAATTTGATCGGTCTGGTCGCCGGTTACTTCAATGACAGCAAGGCCGCCAATACGATGGAAGTTGTCGGCGTCTTGATATATCCGATACCCTATTACATTGTGGCACTCGTTCTCATCCTCACCTTGGCCTACGTATGGCCCATCTTTCCACTCACAACAACCATTCGTCCGGGGCCGTTGACTCTTGAGAAGATGCGCCTGATTCTCTACAACTCATTTCTGCCCGCACTGACCATTGTCATCGCCAGCCTGGGTTGGAACATCCTCAGCATGAAAGCGCTTGCCTTTGCCAATAAGGAAGAAGGCTATGTGACCTTTGCCCGGCTGAAAGGGACACCGCCACGCACGATTATGACTACGTACGTGTTCAGAAACTCGATTCTACCCCAAATCACCGGGCTTTCCCTCTCCCTCGGTGCCATCTTCAACGGGGCTTTGCTCACAGAGATTCTCTTCTCCTATCCGGGCATGGGGTTGCTTATGCGCAGTGCTGCAGGTGCGGGTGATTACAATATGATGTATGGCACGATCACCGTATCTATCTTTGCCGTCGCCACGGCCATTCTCGTGATCGATCTATTATATCCGCTCTTTGATCCACGGATCCGGTACAGGTAAATGCTATGAAAACGAACAGTCGTTTGCGAATTGGGCTTACCATCCTTGCGATTTTTGCGCTAGGCAGCCTGATTCTGCCCTTTTTTAACGAAATTGACCCAACCAGGCAAGGCTCATACCCCAAAAATATGGCCGTCAGCTTTGAACATCTGCTGGGGACCAACAGCCTGGGCCAGGATATCGGTTGGTTCCTGGTCTACGCCGTCCGCAATTCGCTGATCCTTGGGGTTACGGTGAGTATTTTCACAACCTTTATTGCTGGCCTGGCCGGGCTGGTTGCAGGCTATCTGGGCGGCTGGGCGGACAGGGCGATTATGACCCTGACGGATTCGGTGATTGCCATTCCCCTGTTCCCAATCCTAATTGTATTGGCCACACTCGTGCGGGGCAACACTTCCTTTTGGACTGTAGGCGTTATTCTCGTGATCTTTGGCTGGGCCTGGGGTGCCCGACAGGTTCGCTCCATGGCGCTCTCCATTCGGGAACGGGAATTTATCAGCATGGCGAAGTTTTCCGGCTCCACAACCCTGGAAGTCGTTTTCAAGGAGATATTTCCCTACGTATACGCCTATATGGTCGTCGGTTTTATCAACGCCATCCTTTGGGTGATCAATACAGAGGCAGGTCTGGCCGTGATTGGTCTGTCTAAGGTGGAAGTCCCCACTCTCGGCTCCATCATCTTCTGGGCATTGAGCTATAACGCCCTCTTTACCGGTCAATATGTCTGGATCATTGCGCCTGTGGTGGCGACGGTACTTCTCTTTCTGGGGCTGTTTCTGACATCGACCGGGTACAACGAACTTTACGCAGCCAGACGAGGACATTCATCATGAAGTTGAACAACGTCGTGGCAACCTATACAACCGTGCGCGGCCAGGTGACAGCGGTAGACGGCATCGATCTGGAGATTCCCAACGGGATTATCCTGGGTGTGGCCGGTGAGTCGGGCTGCGGCAAAACCACCCTGCTCAAAGTCCTCTACGGGGACATCGGCTATCCGCTTACCCTCAAAACTGGCGGCATCCAATACGGCTTTCCAGACGAGACCGGCGAGGAAGTGACCAGCGCAACCATCCGCAAACACTGGTTCAAGCGCATCTCCTACATCCCCCAAAGTTCCATGAGTTCGCTCAACCCGGTGATCCGCATCCGCAACCAATTTGTGGATTTTCTCGAACCGGGCACAAGCAAGGCGGAAGTGCTGGAGGTAGTCAGAAACTACGTGCAGAAGCTGGACCTGCCACCCGAAGCGATTGACGCCTATCCCCACGAGCTTTCCGGCGGAATGCGCCAGCGGATTATGGTGGCGTTGGCCACCTTCTTCCAGCCGGAGCTGATTCTGGCCGACGAACCCACCACCGCCCTGGATGTGGTTGTGCAAAAGGGGATTCTGCTGCTGCTGATGAACCTGCAAGAGCAGATGAAGAATACAATCGTCTTTGTCTCCCACGATATGGGCGTCCACTATCAGATCACCCACAAGATGCTGATTATGTACGCGGCCAAAGCTGTTGAATTTGGGGACTCTGAGCGGATTTTCCAAAAGCCCTTGCATCCCTACACCAAAATGTTGGTGGAATCTCTGCCCTCGGTGGGCGACGCTCACATCCGGCAAGGGGTGGCTGGCCGCCCGCCCAGCCTGTGGGAGGATCTGCGGGGCTGTCGCTTTGCCCCCCGCTGCCCCCTGGCCACCGAACTATGCCAGACAACCGAGCCGGCGCTGATTGAGTACGAGCCGGGCCATTTCGCCGCCTGTCACTACGCCGACATCGGGCTGTAGACAACTGTTCATTTGATGGCACGATTCCGGGAATCGGCCAGAAATGCAGGGAAATTCGGGATATCGTGTGGCCGATTCCCGGAATCAGATCCCCAACGGAACAAGGGAGTAAGTGCATGAAAACCATTCTGAAAACAGAGAACCTGAACAAAGTCTACAAACTGGGCAGCTTCACAAACCGGGTACGCATCAACGCGCTGGACGACGTGAATCTCTTCGTCACCAGCGATAAACCGGTGATCGTCAGTCTGGTCGGCGAATCGGGCAGCGGCAAGACGACCCTGGCCAAAGTGATATTGCGGCTGGTCAAACCAACATCGGGCAGCGCGGTTATCTATGACCGGCTGGTGGCTGGCGCGGGCTCCAAGACACCCAAACAGGAGTATCTGGGCACGGTTCAACCGATCTTCCAAAATCCCTTTGAGGCCTTCAGCGCCTATCGAACTGTAGATTCCTATCTGCAGGGGACGGCCGTGCGTGTGGGCCAGCTCAGCCTGGCCGAGGCCGACGAGGCAATGGCCGAAGCCCTCACATCCGTGGGCTTGAAATTGGCCGATGTGCGGGGCAAATACCCCAACCAGTTTTCCGGCGGCGAGCTGCAACGGGTCTCCATTGCCCGTGCCCTCATCCCCCACCCGGAAATTATCAT
>JAHDWH010000384.1 GCA_023384455.1 Caldilineaceae bacterium
CTGTTAGTCCGACTGGCCTGCACCGTCGCTGGTCGGACTAACAGTCCGACGTACGGATGGCTATTTTTCAGGGCAGCGTCATCTGCGTTTTGTTGATTTCTGGGCGGGGGCTGTATGCTATCGACTGTTTCTATTTCCCCCATCAATGGAGCCTCCGATGAAAGTTGCTTATGTCTTTGCTCTGCCCCGTTCGGCCAGCTACAAACTGGCCCAAATGATCCTGCCCCAACTGGAAGCCGGCAGCCACGGCGTGGATGTGGCCGGTATGTTTTTCTTTGATGACAACACTTTCGTTCTGCGCGCCGGTGACCCGGTGGGCGAACGGTTGGCGAAGGTGGCCGCGGAGAAGGGCATTCTGCTGATGATGTGTGATATGTGTGCCCTGGAGCGCAACCTGGCCGAGGGGGAACCCCGCTGGTGCGACGCGGACGGCATAGGCCGCACCGAACCCGGCGAATGCCGCACAGTTAACACCGTAGCCGGTGTCCACGTGGGCTGCTTCCCCGACCTCTACGCCGCCCTGGCCGGCAACCCGCCGGATCAGGTGATTACGCTGTAAAAGAGATGATGGGATACTGAGATGATTGGGCAAGCGCCTTGCTGCCCAATTATCTCAGTAACTGCGCACCCCCTACCCATCACGCGCCTGGGGCAGGGCATAGGCGGGCACAGCCGCCCGACGGAGAGCAATGCCGTCGTGATAGGTAACCAGCCAGGAGGGCATCCAGCCCACGGCCACGTACTCCACATCCACATCCGTGCGCCGGGGTTTGACTTCCTCGGTGGTCAGGTCGTCCAGCAGTTCGGCCCACTTGCGGGTAATCTCATCCGCCGCGGTCTCCAACTCACTCTTCAACCCCTGAATTTCCTCCTGCAAATCCTCAATCTCCTCTTGGGTGCGCTCGATGTCGCCTTTGGCTTTGGAGGTCATACGCCGTTTGCTGGCCGCGGTGCTAAGAATCCGGCTGCTGCGTCGCCCCAGAAAGACATTCAGTACAGTCTCGCCCAGGCTCACCCACTCCTGCTGCTTGCGGGAGCTAAGCTCGGCCTCGTCTTCGGCCAAATCCTTTTTGTGGCGATCCAGCCGATCTTCCAGCCGGTCCAGTTGGGTGCGATATTTGCTTTTAAGTTTGTCCACCTCCGCGTCCCGCTGCTCCCTGGCCCCGTCCTGCAGGCGGATGCGAAAGGCCCGGTCGCTCTCTCCCGGCTCCTGATGGATTCCCAGGGTGGCGTGGGTGGTAATCGTCAGCCGTTTGTTGTAATAGAGCCAATCGGAAAGGTCGCTGGCAATCGAACGCAGCTCCCGCTCGGTATTGATCTCCTCCGGCACAGAGGCAAAGAAGGGGCCTTCGCTGGCTTCGCTGTGGGCCGGGCTGCGTTCCAGCGCAGAGAGGGCGATGGGCAGGGCGTCGGCCCGGGCCCAGTCGATATTCGTCAGGCCGGTGCTGGTCACAGGCGAGAGCAGCACCCAATCCTGCTTCTCGTCGATGCGCCTGGCCCGATCCAAAAAGCGCACAGTGGCCGCGCCCAGCACAGCCGGTTCGTAGATCATCTGCACGCTTTTCACATCAATCGCCCGCCCCGCGTCGTCGGCCACCACTTTGACGGCACGGGAGCGGCTCATATCCACCGGCAGGTAGGCTTGGGCGACGGATGGGTCGAGGGTGGCCTGAATGGCGGAAAAACCTTTCGGTGCATTGGGTTCGGCGGGTTGGGCCGGGGCAGATGCAACCGGCGCGGCGGCTGGCGCGACGACAGGCCCAGCTTCGGTTGGCGTCTGGCGCACCTGGGGAGAGGGCGCGGCTTCGATATGGCTGGCGGCCTGCGCGGCCAATGCCGCCTTCTTCGGGGCCATCAGCTCCCGCACTTGCGGGCGGGTGAGCGGCCCGCGCAGATAGCTCATCACCCAGCGGGTGTGGAAGACGACCGGCCCGTCCTCGTGGACATTATTCATCAGAAAGACCCGGCTGCTCAGGGCGGTGATGAGCGCGTCGTAGTCCACCGCGTCGGCGGAACGGCCCGCCTCGGCAATCGCCCCCTTCAACCCTTGCAGCACCCGGTCTTTGTCCCGCTCGGCCTGGAGCTTACCGATAAACCAGGTCCCCGCATTCGTCAGCCCTTTGTAGTCGATGTCCACCGGGTTTTGCGTCACCAGCACCGCGCCCAGCCCGAAAGCCCTGGCCTGTTTCAGAAGGGTAAGCAGGGGCTTTTTGGAGGGCGGCTCCTGGACGGGCGGGAAGAAGCCAAAAATTTCGTCGAAGTAGAGCAGGGCGCGCAGACTGGTCGTACCCGTCTGCCCCCGCATCCACGTCACCAGGGCTTCCAGCAGCAGCGTCACAAAGAACATCCGCTCGCTGTCGCTGAGATGGGCGATGTAGAAAATGCTGTGGCGGGGCTTGCCCTCCGCTGTGAAAAAGAGGCGGTCGATATCCAGGGGGTCGCCCTCCAGCCAGGACTGGAAGCTGGGCGCGGCCATCAGATTATTGAAGGCCATGGCCAGCCCGAAGCGATCCTTCTGGGGAAAAAATGTGTCTACATCGAAAACACCCACCTGGCGCACAGGCGGGGTCTGGATGGAGAGGATCAGCTTGGCCAGGTCCAGGTCCTCCCCTTTGCGCCAGAAATGCTCGAAAATGTTGGAAAGCAAAATCGCTTCCCGGCTCAGAATCGGATCGGCGTTGACGCCCACCAGCCCCAGCAGCGCGGAGGTCGTGCCAGAGATGCGGTCGCGCAGGGTTTCGGCGTGGGTGTCGAAGCTCAGTTTGGGCGCGGCCAGGCTGCCCAGAATGCTCACCGGCACGCCCGCGTCGGAGCCGGGGGTGTAGACGGTGTAGTCCACCGCGTCTTTGAGCATCTGAATCCGCTCCGGCCCCTGCCCCCAATCCGCCAGCCCCTTGCGCCACATCCCCGCGGTGGCTTCGGCGTATTCATCGACAGTCTGCCCCTTGCGCCGGGCGTCGTCGGCGTTGATCCACGGGCGGAAGTCGCTGGGCAGCAGGTCCGGGAATTGGAGGAGCAGATTGGTCAGATCGCCTTTGGGGTCGATGATCAGCGCCGGCACTTTGTCGATGGCCGCCTCTTCCAGCAGGCCGATGCAGAGACCCGTCTTGCCGCTGCCCGTCATCCCCACACAGACCGCGTGGGTGGTCAGGTCCCGGGCGTCGTAGTTGATGGGCGTGCTGGTCTGCTCGCCGGTGGCGGGGTCGATTTCTGCGCCGAGATAGAATGCGCCCAGGCGTTCGGGTGGGGCTTGCATAGGGGACTCCGTAGTGCGTGGTGCGTGGTGCGTCAAGTGAGCTTACTGAAAATGCGCGCGTGCCGTGTTACCAGCCCTTCCCACGTCAGAAAATCCTCCTCTGCTGCGTAGGATATAGTGTTCCGGTCGATCTTCTGTTTCCCAAATATGACGATACGCCTCAAATGACATCCCGTATTTATCTTCAAACTGGCGTATTTCGTTGTTCAGTTCGGCCATTTTCTGACGGGCGTCGTCCCGCATAACCACTAGCAGAGCCGTATCCAAACGGACTTCACCAGTCAAATCGACCAGTGCCTGGGCAGTCTCTTTGGGAAGAATCATTGTTTTCTCGGACATTCGTTTCCGCCTTCCATACTCATCCACAGAACAGGCGACACGACCGACTGATACCGATAACCACGAAAATCGGAACACAGATTACGCGGTAGGACTGCACGATAGCGTGATAGATGGACAAGCGAGGGGAAGCGAAGCATA
>JAHDWH010000385.1 GCA_023384455.1 Caldilineaceae bacterium
TTTCGGCTTTTCTTCTGTGTATTCCGTCTTTTCTGTGGTCAGTTCAAGAGCCTGTTTCATAATTCAGGCTCTAAGAGCCGGGCAAATTCGTGTAATTTGAGTAATTCGTGTCCAAAAGCTCTGGGGCGGACAAAAAAGCGTGAAACGTGGGTGGCAGGAATGCCATCACGTTTCACGCCCCTTCTTTAGATGCTCATTGCGAGGAACCGGGTTTCTTCAGAAAGCCCAGTCTATCTTCGTCCACTACTTTAGTAACGTCCGCCCCGTCGGTCGCCACCACCCCGGCTGCCCCGGTCTCCCCGGTCGCCACCGCGACCGCCCCGGTCACCACCCCGGTCACCGCCACTGTTGCCGCCGCGGCTGCCGCCCCGATCCCGTTCCCGGGCCTCTTCGGCGCTCCAGCCTTCCAGCACGGCCTGACGGCTCAGGCGCACTTTGCCCGAGGGGTCCACGTCAATAACCATTGTGGTCAGTTCGTCGCCCACATTGGCGATCTCTTCCACATTGTTCACCCGGTAGTCGGCCAACTGGCTGATGTGTACCAGCCCGTCGATGCCCGGCAGCAGATTGACGAAAGCGCCGTAGGCTTCCACCCGCACGACCTGGCCGGTGTAGATTTTGCCCACCTGCACTTCTTCGGTCATCGACTCGATCTCCACCCGTGCCTGCTCGGCCAGTTCGCCGTTCAGACCGGAGATGTAGACCGTGCCGTCTTCTTCCACATCGATTTTGACCTGATACTTCTCCTGCATCCCGCGGATGGTCTTACCGCCCGGCCCGATGATCTTGCCGATCTTTTCCGGGTCGATATTGACGGTGAGGATGCGGGGGGCGTGGGGACTCATCGCCTCCCGGGGTTCGGGCAATACTTCCAACATTTTGCCCAGGATAAAGAGCCGCCCGACCTGGGCCTGCTCCAACGCCTGACGCAGGATGTCAAAGTCCAGCCCCTTAATTTTCATATCCATCTGCAGTGCGGTGATGCCGTGCGCACTGCCCGCCACTTTGAAGTCCATATCCCCCAGGTGATCTTCCAACCCCTGGATGTCGGTGAGGACCGCATACTTGCCCGTATCCATATCCTGCACCAGACCCATCGCGATACCGGCCACGGGTGCATCAATCGGCACACCCGCATCCATCAGGGCCAGGGTGCTGCCACAGACAGAGGCCATACTGGTCGAGCCGTTGCTGCTCACCGCTTCGCTGACCAGGCGCAGGGTGTAGGGGAAGTCTTCGGGAATCACCACCGACAGCGCCCGCTCGGCCAGCGCGCCGTGACCGATCTCCCGGCGCTTGGGTCCGCGCAGGGGATAGGCCTCGCCTGTGCTGTAGGGGGGGAAGTTGTAGTGGTGCATATAGCGCTTTGACCCCTCGGACAGGAGGGTATCCAGCCGTTGGGCGTCGCCGGGCGTGCCCAGGGTGGCGACAGTCAACACGTGGGTTTCGCCGCGCATAAAGAGACCGCTGCCGTGTACACGGGGAATTTTGCCCACTTGTACCTGAATCTGGCGAATCTCGGTCAGTGCCCGGCCATCGGGACGCACACTGTCGTCCAAAATGCGCCGACGCACGGCCTCTTTGACAATCGAATCGAGCACATCCTTCACATCCCTGGCAGCCACTTCGCCGCTTTCCATACGGGGCTTCAGGGATGCCATCACTTCGCTGGTCACAACGGCCAGGCGCTCCTTGCGGTCGCCCCGGTCGTCGCTGGTGGCGATGACATTACGCACCTTCTCCGTTGCCATCTCTGCGACCAGAGCCGCGGTCTCTTCTTTGGGCAGGAAGACGGTATAGGACTCAAACTTCGCCTTGCCGATCTCATCCCGCATCTGCTTGATAGTCTGGATGACGGGCTGCATAGACTCGTGGGCCAGCTTCAGCGCTTCCAGCATCACATCTTCGGGCAGCTCGTTGGCCCCTGCTTCCACCATCAGAATGTTGTCTTCGGTGCCGGAAACTTGCAGGGCCAGGGTGCTGTTCTGCATCTCGGAGTTGGTGGGGTTGACGACAAACTGGCCGTCCACATAGCCCACAGAGGCCGCACCCACCGGTCCACCCCAGGGGATGTCGCTGATGGCGACGGCTGCCGAGGCCGCGATAATCGCCAGGGGATCGAAGAGATGTTCGGCGTCCGAGCTGAGCGCGTGCAGAATCACCTGTACGTCGTTGCGGAAGCCTTTGGGGAAAAGGGGGCGCAGGGGGCGGTCCACCAGGCGGCAGAGCAGAATGCCCTGCTCGCTGGGACGACCCTCGCGCCGGAAGAAGCTGCCGGGGATACGGCCCACCGCGTAGATCTTCTCTTCAAAATCCACAGTAAGTGGGAAGAAGTCGATGCCCGGTCGCACCTCTTTGGCCATTGTGGCGGTCGCCATAATGACGGTGTCGCCGCAGCGCACAGTCACCGAACCGCCGGATTGTTGAGCCAGAACGCCTGTCTCAATGCTGATTTCTTTGTCGCCCAGGTGGGTTGTATAAACCTTGGCGCCATCAAAAATCTGTAAGTCTTGCATAACTTTACTACCTCTCTTAGAACTACTAAATTTGCAGCCGGGCGCGAATTGCCCGACCACACGTGTGGAACGCACGGGGCGCTTACACGCAGGCCGCATGAACACAAACGGACTCATACGTCTGATTGGGCGGTTCTTTCGAGGTGCGGAACTGGAGAATGGGGCGAAACATTTCGGTCGAAACGATTCGGCGAAAACGGGCGCTTCGCTTCATTCTCCAATACCGGACCCCGAACGCAGGTAGAGTGAAAACCGGCCAGCAGTACGTGTCTGTTTCCCGTGCAGGAAACCCGATGGAAGAAGTTCGACTTTTTCCGAAAAGTCGAACTTCTGGACTTCTGAGACATAAAAAGAAAACAGGGGCGGTGTCGTGATTTGCTGCGACAAACCGCCCCTGATTTTCTTTTCTAACGGCGCAGCCCCAATCGCTGAATCAACTGGCGATACCGGTTGACATCTTTACCGGCCAGATAGGCCAGATGTCGCCGTCGCTGGCCCACCAGCTTGAGCAACCCCCGCCGCGAGCCTTCGTCGTGGCTGTGGGTGTTCAAATGGCCGATCAGCGCATTGATCCGCGTGGTCAACAGCGCAACCTGTACTTCGGGTGAGCCTGTATCTGTCTCGTTGATACGGTACTCTTCGATAACCTGAGTCTTGCCCTGCTTCGTGATGCTCATTGGTACTCCTACGCTCCTTCTAGCTATCTGGAATTCTTTCCAGTCGTCTAACCAGGCTGACACTCATCCTAGCTATTTAGCCAGACCAACGCTGGAATACCAAGGCCAAAGGCCCAGCTAAACACGTTCAATATAGCACATACTTGCGAAACCACCAAATCTGCTTATTGTCCACCATACACAAAACTTAATCAAGCGCAAGGCGCGGGCCAATATACTTGACAAGGTGACAAAATGACAGGGTGACAAGGTGACAAAATGTCAGTTTATGCCCGTGTCGAGTATAAAAGGGTGGACGTTAAGCCGGGTACGCCCAGCTATGGCCCTTTTGTCTGTCGTTTAGTAAGCGTCAAGAAATAACGCAGGGGTTTCGCAGACGAGATTCCGGGAACCGGCCACAACATCTTTCGGCCTTCCCCCTATCGTCTGGCCGATTCCCGGAATCATACCCGCGACTTATTTCTTGACAGTTATTTAGGTTGTTTTGGGCGGATACCTGTTCATCCACCCCACCCTACCCCTCCCCATTCCAGGG
>JAHDWH010000044.1 GCA_023384455.1 Caldilineaceae bacterium
GTGAGAATATACAACGATCTCACGTTTTACGTTTCACGCCTCATCAGGCCGATAGGGTTCGCTGCGCCGCTGGTTCCAAACCGTCTCGGCGCATCTGTCCTGCGGCATACGCTGCGTTGCCCCGTTCATTCGCCGCCACGGGAATCGCGCCCAGCACAGGCACGGCCAGACTCCGCTCTACGGATTCGGGTGTGCGCAGATAGCTGGACTCCATCCACGTGAGCAGGAGGACGACGGCGATGCCAAAGAGCAGGCCCAGGACTGTCCCGGCGACGGCGTTGAGCAACGGTTGCGGCTGGTACATATCGGCGCCGATGGCCCGGCTGACGATTTTGACTTCGATGCGGTTGCCTTTGTCCTGCTGGGCGTAATAGGCCGTGCGCTCGTCCACAAACTCGTCGGCCAGAGTAATCGCCATCAGTTTGGCAACTTCCGGGTCCCGATCCCTGGCCTCGATTTTGATCATAAATGTGCTGGAATCGGGGGTGACTTTGACCAGACTGAGAAAAGTGTAGGGGTTCTGGTCGAGCTGCGCCCGTTCGATCACCCGCTGGGCCACCTCCGGCGTCTGGATATTGATGGCGAAGTTGCGCATCAGGTCTTTGGCCGTATTGCCCAGCCCCCAGTCCGGCCGCGCCGGCACAGTGCTCACCTGGACAGTGGCCCGGTACATCTCCTCTTGCAGGCTGCTCACGCCAAAGGCAGCCGCCCCGGCCAGCACAACCGCCAGCACGACAATCCAGCCCCGGCGGCGCAAAATGCGCAGATAGTCTTGTATACTCATAATTTTCACTCCCCCCAAAGCCACCAGTCCGGTGAAGCGTGAGGCGTGAGATCACTCGACCTTTTTCACGTTTCACGCTTCACTCCTCACAATTGTTCATCAGCCCCGTCGAATACGCTTTACGCCTTCGGTATCGTCCCCATCACCACCAGCCCTATCTCTTCCAATTCGTCGCTGCGACGGATGGATGTATCCAAATAGTCCAGCACAAAAAGCAGCCCAATACCGGCAATCAGCGCCAGAATCACCCGCAGGGGCCACTCCAATTGTTGACGGATACCCACGCCCACTGGCGAAACCGACGGGCTGTCCAGCAGTGTCACCTGCACGTCTGGCGTGCCCAACTGCTGGAAGTAGACCGGCGTGTTTTCGCTCAGTTCAGCCACCGCGGCCTGGGCAATCGCTTCCAATTGAGCCGGATCGCCCCAGGAAAAGCTGAGGCGGATGAGCCGGTGCTGTTTGCCCGTGACCGCGCTGCCCTGGATCAGCCCCGGATGGATGGCGATGCCCTGCACCGCCAGTCGCCGGTTGATAGCCTGGGCAAATAGTTCGCTGCCCACCACTTCGGTGAAATCGTCCACCAGATACTCGCTGGTCAGCCAGGCGTAGTAGCGGGGATCGTAGAGGCTGGCATCGGCCTGGGTGGCGGGCAAGACACTCACCAGCAGGCGCAGGGACGCGGAATAGCTGGGCGGCGGCGAACGCCAGGGGCGCAACTGGGCCGCGCTGATCCCGGCCACCAGAAGGGTCAGCGCAACGGGTATCCACCAGCGGCGGCGCACAATGCGCCAGTAGTCACGAAGTTCCATTGGTTAGGCGACAGCCTCAAGCCGTGGACTGCGAATGACAATCTCCCGTTTAGGTTCGGTGGTTACGCGTTCAAATAGAACAGGAACCGACCCCATTGCGTAATAAATTTGGTTGTGTAGCGTCGAAAGTTCTTCGCCGACGCCGACGACTTCCCCTTCGTGAATGGCTACATATTTGCCATCGTATTCATTGAGCAATTCGTCCCGCATCGCTTCAAAGGCTTTCATTTCCCGGGCAAGTTTTTCCCATTCGAGTTTGTCAATGTAATCGTCGAGAGCGCGTGTCAACAGATCCGCTGGGGGCTGCTCATTCCATTTGGAAACTTCTGTTACTTTTTGCAGAAACGCAGAATCAACTGTGAGAACTGGCATATCCGCCTCCCATTTACTCAAATCCTGCCAACTTCGCCAACTACCCATTAGGTAATTCTAAAAAGAAGTCTCGACTTCGCGACAAAGCGTAATCGCTTCCTGAATGCGTTTCATCAACACATCCAGCGATTTGGCCTGGGTATGGCAGCCGCGCAGGGCAGGAACCGAGGCCACGTAATAGCCATCTTCATCTTTTTCAATGACGACACTGAATTCCAGAACCATTTTTCACTGCCTTTCTCATTGCTCTATAAACGAAGTAATTTGGCATTTTTGTAGGTGCGGTTTTGAACCGCACAGTCAGCCGAAGGGGTACTCGCCACTTGCGCAGCTACAAGCAGCGCCTACGATTACGCAAAAAACTTTGTTTACAGTGTACTCATTGCCGCTGAACGACAGAAACCAGAAAGTCCAGCAATTTCCGCCGAAACACATCCCGCCCAAACTTCTCTGCCTGTTGACGACAGACCGCCGGAGCGTAGGCGTCGGGATCAAAACTGCCCAACACATCCAATAAACTTTCAACCGTCTGCTCGGCAAAGTGTTCCCCCGTCACGCCGGGGAGGACTGTGTCCAACGCGCCGCCGCCGGCGTAGGCGATGACCGGGCGGCCCGCGGCCAGGGCTTCCACCGGGGCGATGCCGAAATCCTCCAGGCCGGGAAAGAGAAACGCTTTGCAGCCCCGCATCAGTTCCAGCAGCTTCGTCTGGGACTGGCGGCCCAGAAAAGTGACGTTCGGTTCGGCTGCGGCTTGCAGACTGGCCCTGTCCCGCCCGTCGCCCACCACCACCAGTTTCTCGGCGGGCAGATGGCGAAAGGCATCCACGGCCAGGTCAATGCGCTTGTAGGGAATCAGCCGACTGACAATCAAATAGTAGTCGCCCACAGGCACAGACGGGTCTGGCGTGTAGCGCTCTGTGTCCACCGGCGGGTGGATAACGACGCTCTCCCGCCCGTAGATGGCCCGGATGCGCTCCTGCACTGCCGTACTGATAGCGACGAAATGGTCCACCCGCTGGGCCGCGGCCCAATCCCAGCGGCGGAGCAGGGCCAGGGCCGGTTGCAGGGCTGCGTTGACCAGTCCGCCGATCTGTTCCCGCTCCCGGTATTGCTCGTAGAGCCAGAGAAAGCGGGTAGGCGTCAGGCAGTAGCAGACGTGGACCGCTTTGCGGCTGCCGTTCCGGGTAGCCACCCCGTGGCAGAAGCCGCTTTTGTTGCTCAGCACCAGATCGTAGCCGCTCAGGTCTGTGCGGCTGAAAGCCAGCGGATAGACGGGCAGATATGCCTGGTGGTGGTCGCTGTAGCCGGGCAAGCGCTGCATAAAAGTTGTGCGGATGTCCCAACGCCGGTAGGCGTCGGGCATTTTGGCCGGGTCGTACATACTGGTGTACAACGGCGCGGCGGGGAAGAGATCGACCAGTTCTTCCAGCACATTCTCTGCGCCGCCCATCTGGTTCAGCCAGTCGTGGACCAGTGCCAGTCGCACACCCTTCAACAGATCGCTCATCCAGCCCCGTTCCGCGCCTGCAAAAGAGCCAATTCTTCCGCAATGAAATGGTCTACCATTGACCGAAAGAGTTTTTCGACCAATTCCGGCGAGAGCGTGTGTTCCTCTGCCCAGGCCCGGCGCACGGCCAGCATCTGGCGCTGGCGTTCGTGGGCGTGTACGTCCTCGGCGCTGCGTTTGAACTGCATTACCGCGTGGACGTAGCCCCGACGCTGGGCGATGGCTTCGATAATAGCCCGGTCGATGCGGTCGATTTCAGACCGCACTTCCTCGATTGTCCTACACTCGTCTGGCGTCTTCATCGGTAATCCCCAAAAGTTAAGGACACGGATTTTCACGGCGACGTCCTGAGCCTGTCGAAGGGATGGGAAGGATTTACACAGATTGCAGGATGTAAAATTGTCCAGTTCAGTCAATGCCTGTATCTATCCGCGTTCATCCGTGTTTATCCGCGGCTGCTCCACAGCGCGCGGAGTATTGTACCGTAGCGGGGAAGCGCCACCAAATAAACGCAATTCAGGCGGGCAAACAACCCGACAACCGCCGGAAAACACGCCCGTCCTATTGTACGCCTACACCGCGTTTCCGCCCATTGCTGGTTCACCCGCCACTCGCCACCCATTACACCTACAGGAGAGGCCATACCCAATGTATTCATTCGATATGACATCCGAGCAGAAGATGCTTGTGGATACGGTTCACCGCTACGCCGAGAAGCAGTTGCGCAGCGTCTATCGGGAGGCGGAGGAGAGCGCGGCCGCGCCGGCCAGCGTCATCCGCACGGGCTGGGAGCTGGGCCTGCTGCCCGCAGCTATCGACGCCGAATATGGCGGTTTCGGCGAGTACTCGGCCCTGACCAGCGCGCTCTATTTGGAGGAGTTGGGCTGGGGGGATGTGGGCATCGGCCTGCATCTGCTTGCGCCCAATCTCTTTGCCCTGCCTATCGCCCTCTTCGGCGACAACGCACAGAAAGCCGCCTGGCTGCCCCGCTTCACCGCAGCCGACTTCCCCGCAGCCAGCGCCGCGCTGGTGGAGCCGGTCTACCAGTTCGATCCCAACGCGCTGGCGACGACCGCCGAGCGGGCGGGCGACAGCTACACGCTTCAGGGCGTCAAAACATACGTGCCTTTGGCGAAGGAGGCCGAGGTTTTTCTGGTCTATGCCCAGGAGAAGAACCGCACTCAGGCCTTTATTGTGCCTGCTGACACCCCTGGCGTGCAGGTGGCCGAGCGGGTGGTGCTGATGGGGGCCCGGGCCCTGCCGATGTATACGGTCAATTTTACGAACGTCAGCGTACCCGGGGCCAACCGGCTGGGCGGAGCACGGGGCATCCGTATGAACCGCCTGCTCACCGTCAGCCGCATCAGCGCCGCGGCCCTGGCCGTGGGACAGGCGAAGGCAGCCTACGAATATGCGCTGAAATATGCCAAAGAGCGGGAAGCCTTTGGCGAACCCATCGCCCACCGCCAGAGCATCGCCTTTATGCTGGCCAATATGGCTATCGAAATCGAGGCCGTGCGTTTGCAAGTTTGGGAGGCCGCCTGGCGCTACGACAGCCGGGAGGACGCCTCCAAACTGGCTGCCCTGACCAAACAGGCCGCGGACAAAATGGTGATGGAAGTGACCGACAACGCGGTCCAGGTCCTGGGCGGCCACGGCTACATCCGGGAGCATCCGGTGGAATTGTGGTTTCGCAACGGGCGGGGGTTTGTGATGTGGGATGGGATGATAATCGGATAAGGCACATTATCCCATCATCCCATCATCTCCTGTATACCGAAGATGATGGGATGATGGGATAATGTCATTGCTCAGGGGACTACAATGACAATCGAATTCAAGACGCCGGATGAAATTGAGAAGCAACTGCGCCAGGTGCAGATTGTGGCGGAGAATGTGATGCGCCCGGAGAGCCGGGTGTTGGACGACAACGAGCACAGCCGCCCACACAATTTTGTGCATATGATGTGGCCGCAGATGCAGGAGATGGAGCGGGCCAATCTGGAGGCATCCCTGCGCCGGGCGCGCAACGGGGGGAACGGCGACAGACCCAAAAGCGACGAGCCGAAGAAGCCCCGTACAGGCAATCTGGCCCTGGTCCATATGATTGAGATGCTTAGCTGGGGCGATGCGGGTGTCTATCTCTGCATTCCCGGCGGCGGGCTGGGGGGCGCGGCCATCCAGGCCGTGGGTACACCGGAACAGAAGGAGCGCTTCCTGCGCCGCTTCACCGAAGGCGACCCCAAATGGGGCGCGATGGCGATGACCGAACCCCAGGCCGGCTCGGACACCAGTAACATCCAGACGACCGCCGTCTTCGACGCCGAGACGAACGAGTGGGTTCTCAACGGCCAGAAGATCTTCTGCACCAGCGGCAAACTGGCCTATGCCGAATCTGACGGGCTGATCGTCGTCTGGGCCACTGTGGACAAGCACGCGGGCCGGGCCGGGATGAAGCCTTTTGTGGTGGAGGCGGGCACCCCGGGGCTGAAGATTGTCAAAGTGGAGGAGAAGCTGGGCATCCGGGCCAGCGACACCGCCTCCTTTGTGCTGGACAACTGCCGCATCCCCGCCGACAATCTGTTGGGCGAGAGCGGGCCAAAAAGCGATAAAGAGAGCAGCGGCGAGACCAAAGGTTTCAAAGGGGCTATGCGCACCTTCGACGCTACCCGTCCGATTGTGGCAGCCAGCGCCATCGGCATTGGCCGGGCCGCCTTTGAGTTTGCCCGGGACACCCTGGCCAAGCAGGGCGTGCGTATGGACTACGAATCCCCCCGCTGGAAGCTGACCACCGCCCAGGCCGATCTGCTGGATATGGAAATTCAACTGCGCCAAGCCTGGCTGCTGACGCTCAAAGCCACAGCCCTGCTGGACAGCGGCGGGGATAACAAACTGCCCGCGTCGATGTGCAAAGTCAAGGCGGGTAAGGCAGTGACGGTCGTCACCCAAAAGGCGGTGGAACTGCTCGGCCCGCTGGGGTATACTACCCAAACGTTGGCCGAAAAGTGGATGCGGGACGCCAAAATCAACGACATCTACGAAGGCACCGGGCAGATCAATACACTGATTGTGGCGAGAGAGATTCTGGGCTATACTCGGAAGGAACTGAAGTAGAGAATCGCTCCTGGGTTTTGGGGTTGACCAGACGACAAGTGAAACGTGAAACGTGAGAGGTGTCTGTTCAGCCACCCCACCCTACCCCTCCCCATTCCAGGGAGGGAAGTGGATCGACTCCTCCCCCACTGTGGGGGAGGTTGGGTGGGGGTGAGCAGTTACGTTCACGTTTCACGTTTCACTTTTGGACGGGAATAGACGAGGTTTGTGATGGATACCACCCCCTATGGCTTCAAAACATTGCGCGTCGATCCCGACTCTCTGGATGGGACATTCACGACCCGGGACGGGAGACCTATCCGCTGTCGGTTGATCCAGCCCGAAGATGGCCCGCTGCTGATCGGCCTTTTTCAGCATCTCTCCCCAGAGAGCCGGCGGCGGCGCTTTAACCTGCCCCTGGAACATCTGGATCCCTCTCGCCTTGTGCTGGAGGCTCGCCATCTGGCTGACGTAGACAACCGTACAGTGGGCGGCGCTGTGCTGGCCTTTGCCGGGCTGGAAGAATCGGCCGAACTGATCGCAGTGGCCCGCATTGGCCGTTATCCCGCCAACCCTGTCAGCCCAGAAGCCGAAGCCGCCCTGGTTGTACGGGATGATTTTCAGCGTCAGGGCATCGGCACCGCGCTGATGGCAATGTTGGCCCTGCTGGCCCAACGGATGAACGTCGAGACCCTTACGGCCTCCATCCAGGCCGACAACGAAGCTCTTTTTGATCTTCTGCGCAGCCTGCATCTCCCTCTGCAACGCCACACCAGCCACGGCGAAACGACCATTTCGCTGCAAGTGAGCGACTTGCCAAAGCCACAAATGTAAAGGTGCGTGCCCCCATTCGCCCGGATTGAATCTGCAAAGCCTTCGCCCCCGCTTCTCCCGCCCGGACAGTTAGGCCAAACGTCGAGTATCTCAAAACAGCGCGCGGCTGTTACAATCAGTGAGTATTGTTCGGCCACCCCACCCTACCCCTCCCCATCCCAGGGAGGGAACTGGAGCGACTCCTCCCCCAAACTGGGGGAGGTTGGGAAGGGGTAAGCTGTTACAATCAGTGGGTATCGCGCAAACGGGAACTGATTGGCAGGGGAATGGGCGTAACGCTTCGAATGCGACTGCTTGTACAGATGGGGATCAGCCTTCTCTTTGGGCTGGGCTTGCTGCTTCTCTGGTTGGGAGGCAGCCGCGCCCAGACAGAGGGGGAGCTTCTGGCGCGCATACAGAGCAGCCCTGGGCCATCCAATAGTGCAGGATTTGTCCCAGGCGTCGTACTGCTGCAACTGACCTCCGAGGCTGCGCGTGGGGGGGAGATTGCCAGGCAGTTGGGCATCGCCGGGGCAGACTTAAGCCCGCTGTCCATGGCCGGGCAGCCGAATCTCTACCGTCTACGGGTGACGGCTGGTCAAGAGGAGTCGATGGCCGCATCCCTGGCCGCCCGTTCTGGTGTGCTTTTTGCCGAACCAGACTACCTCTTTTTTGCCACGGATACAACCCCCAATGACAGCCTCTATGACCGCTACCAGTGGAATCTGCGCCACATCCGCGCCCCTCTCGGCTGGGATCGCACCACCGGCAGCAGCAGCGTCGTCATCGCCATTGCGGATACAGGCGTAGATTTGGGCCACCCGGACCTGGCCGCCAAAATTGTGCCGGGAATCGATCAGGTGAATGGCGACAATGACCCCCAGGACGACCAGGGCCACGGCACCCACGTCGCCAGCATCGCCGCGGCGGTGGGCAACAACGGAGCAGGCATTGCCGGGCTGGATTGGAATGGCCGTATATTGCCGGTGAAAGTGCTGAATGCCAACGGCAGCGGCAGCAGTGTGATGGTGGCCGCGGGCATTAGCTGGGCAGCGGACAACGGCGCTGACATCATTAATCTGAGCCTTTCCGGCACAAACTATTCAACGCTGATCTTCAACGCCGTTCAGTATGCCTATCAAAAGGGGGTGCTGGTGGTGGCAGCCGCGGGCAACGCCTACAAAGAGGGCAACCCCACCAGCTACCCCGCGGCCTATGCCAATGTGCTGGGCGTAGCCGCGGTGGACGACAACGACGGCCACGCCAGCTATTCCAACAGCGGCAGTTATGTGGATGTGGCCGCGCCTGGCGGCGACCCCACCGGTTCCAGCGACAACGATTCCCGCCATTGGATACCCGGTGCTTATTGGCGGGGGGCCGGTGCTTCCTATGCCTGGTTGAGCGGCACAAGCCAAGCCGCGCCCCACGTAGCCGGGCTGGCCGGCCTGCTGCTTGGGTTGAATCCCGCTTTGACGCCGGATCAGTTGACACAGCTCATCACCGGCAGCGCGTTGGATGTTCAGTCAGCCGGTTGGGATCCTTTCAGCGGTTACGGGCGCATTGACGTAGCCGCGGCGCTCGACGCGCTGGTACAGCCTCCTACAGCTACGCCCACCCCAACCCCCTCCACAACGCCGACACCCACTATATCACCCACAGCCACCCCTACATTTACACCGAGCCTCACGCCCACGCCCAGCGCCACCCCGCCCCCCACACCCCCGGTCTACAGCCGGGAAGATGTGCGGATCAACAGCACTTCTGCCAATGCCCAATCCCACCCGGCTCTCTCCATCGACAGTGCGGGCAATCTGACCGCCATTTGGCTGGACCGGCGCAGCGGGGCGGACGCATTCTACAGCGCGGCCCTGCCCGCGAGCGGGCTGCATTGGGGGGCGAACCTTCTGATCCCTGGCAGCCAGCAGCTTTCGGCCAGGGATACGATCGGCTTGCCCAGTCTGACCGTCTCCCCTGCAGGCGCAACGCTTGCCTTCTGGCACGACGACACCGGTGGCGACGGCGAAAACGATATTTTTGTCAGCAGTCAGAGTGGCAGCCTATGGGGCGCGCCGGTTCAGGTGAACAGCGATCTCCTTCCACCGGTCTTGCAGAGCAACCCGGCTATGGCAGTGGCAACCGACGGCGCGCTGCTGGCTGTGTGGGAAGATGAACGCAGCACGGCCCAGGGCGGGGAAAAGCGGCAACTATTCTGGAGTCAATCCGACAGCGGCCGCAGTGCGTGGAGCGAGGGGCAGCCCCTTGCCCTCTCCACACGCTCCCAGGAGAGACCCGGGCTGGCCGTGGGTGGTGAGCTAGCCTACGCGGTTTGGGTGGAACGCTCCGGAGTGGAAAGCCACATTCTGGCTTCCCAACGGGGGATGGGGGAAAGCGGATGGACAACGCCGGTCCTTCTGGTGTCGGCCCAGAGCGGCGGCGCGGTAAGCGTGCCGGTGATCGCAGCGGATGCCACGGGCAGGGCCCTGGCCGTCTGGCAGGAAGAGCGGAACGGCGAGAGCCGTCTTTATGGCGCGTGGGCCAATGAGGGCGGCTGGAGCAGCCCTGGACCGCTGGCTGGGGATGAAAGCCAGAGCGGTCAGTACAGTCCCCGGCTGGCCTTCAACGGCCAGACGGTAGCGCTGGTCTGGCAAGAAACCCGCGCCGACGCCGGGGATATTTACATTGCCTGGGCGCCCTGGCCCGAAGGCGGCTGGTCGCCACCCCGTCGGGTACATCAGGAGACGGGCAGCGTTCTGCAATCCGATCCGGATGTAGCAATGGACCAGTGGGGCCATACGACTGTTGTCTGGAGCGATAGCCGGGGCGGGGTCTCTGCACCCGATATCTACGCCCGTTTTATCCCGGCAGGCGAGCGCTACCGGAGCTATTTGGCATTGATTGAGCGGTAGTCAGACGCACTCACCCTTCCCGCTGCCTATTTTTGATCCCCAGCCCGGCCAACCCCACACAGAGCAGCACCACTGCCGCCGATAAATAGGCCGCGCCTTCGCCCAACGCGCCCAACATCCCATTGCCCCACACCGGGCCTACTGTGCGGCCCAGGCTCTCCAGCGCACCGCTGACCCCCTGCACCCGGCCCTGTTCCCCCTTTGCCGCGTTCTGGCTGATCAACGCAATCAGCGTCGGGCTGGAGAGCGCACCCCCAATAGCCGCGGGGATGAGGGCTACCACAAAGAGGGTGGGATTGTAGACGAAGGAAGCCGCGCCCAACCCCAGGGCTGTCAGAAAGAGGCCAAAGACAAAGACCGCTTTCTCCCCAAAGCGCTTCACAATCGGCCCCACCGCGCCCCCCTGAATAAAGGCCCCGATAAAGCCTATCAGCGCCAGCACATAGCCCACCTCGGCAATCTCCCAGCCAAAGCGGATTTTGCCAAAGAGAGCAAAGGTGGTCTGGTAGACCGACAGACTGGCCCAGTAGGCGAAATCCAGGCCAAGCAATCGACCCAACAGCGGACGACGCAGCATCAGCGGTATCTCCCGCCAGGGGTTGCCCCGGGCCGCCCGGCTGCTGCGGTTGGTCTCCGGCAGCCAGAGGAGCGTCATCACCAGCGCAAAGGCGGCCAGGATTGCCGCGGCCCAGGCCGGCGCGGCATAGCCATAGCGCCCCAATACGCCACCCAGGGCAGGGCCAAAGATGAAGCCCAGCCCAAAGGCCGCGCCGATAATGCCGTAGGCCCGTGCCCGGTCTTTTTCTTCGGTGATGTCGCTGATGTAGGCCCGGGCTGTGGAGATATTGCCCCCGGAGAGGCCGTCGATGATGCGGGCGGCGAAGAGCAGAAAGAGGGTGTTGGCATAGGCCAGCAGGGCAAAGCTGGCGACTGTGCCGATGAGACTGAAAATCAGGATAGGCCGTCGCCCGTGCTGGTCTGAGAGATGGCCGAGCCAGGGAGAGGCGATAATCTGGCAGAGGGAGTAGGAGGCGAAAAGCAGGCCGATCTGAAAAGGCGATGCGCCCACCGCGTCGCCGTAGAAAGGCAGGAGGGGAATGATAATTCCGAAACCGAGCAGGTTGACAAAAATAATCAGAAAGATGATTGCCAGTTGACGTCCATTGCGCATAGGTGGTAACTATTCCCAGTGACAGGAGTATCGCGAAAGAAAAACTGTACCACAAAGTATCCATTCCACTTCAATCCGCCCAATCCGCGTCATTCCCATTCCGTTCCGCTGGTCAGACTGCCCACCTGACCAGCGACAAAACCCAACGCTTGTCGGGGTTATGCAACCGGTTGTATTGATATTCTGTAGTTGGCAAACGGCTTTGAGGAAACCGGTTGCCGATTGTGACTCGAACATTCGTCGATTCCCGCGAGGAGGGGATAATGCAGAACATTGGAATTGTCAACGAAGTCAACGGTCTGGAAATCCACGGCATCACCAACGCCGATGTGGTCTATTGGAATTTGCCCACACCGGCCCTCTACGAAGAAGCCATCCGCCGCCGGGAAGCCACTGTGGCCCATCTGGGCGCGCTGCTGGTGCGCACGGGTGACCACATGGGGCGCTCGCCCAACGACCGTTTTATCGTGCGGGAGGAATCGACCGAAAAAGATATCTGGTGGGGCAAGATCAATTCACCCTTTGAGGAGAGTCAATTTAAGAATCTCTACCGGCGGGTGCGGGCCTATTTGCAGCACAAAGAGTTGTTCGTCTTTGACGGCTATGTGGGCGCAGACCCCCGCTACCAGCGCAAAGTACGGGTAATCAACGAACTGGCCTCCCAGAATCTTTTTGCCCGCAATATGTTTATCCGGGAGCTGAATCAGGAAGTTCTGCGCACCTTTGAACCAGACTTTACGGTCATCGACGTGCCCTCCTTCCACGCCAACCGGGAGGAGGACGGCACACGCAGTCAGGCTTTCATTCTGCTCAACTTTGCTGAACGGATGGTATTGATCGGCGGCACAGCCTACAGCGGCGAGATGAAGAAATCGATCTTCAGCGCGATGAACTATCTGCTGCCCAAAGCAGGCGTGATGAGTATGCACTGCAGCGCCAACTACGGCACAGGTAAAAATGGCCCGGACAAAGACGACGTGGCCCTCTTCTTTGGGCTGAGCGGGACGGGCAAGACGACGCTGAGCGCGGCTGCCGGGCGCACGCTGATCGGCGATGACGAGCACGGCTGGAGCGACAACGGCGTCTTCAATCTGGAGGGCGGCTGCTACGCCAAAGTCATCCGGCTGGACCCGAAAGGCGAGCCAGAAATCTACGAGACCACCCGGCGCTTTGGCACGATTCTGGAGAATGTCTCCTATGACCGCACCACCCGACGGGTGAATCTGGACGACGACTCACTTACGGAAAATACCCGGGCCAGCTATCCGATTACCCACATCGACAGCGCAGACCCCGGCGGGATGGCCGGCCATCCCAAAAATATCGTCTTCCTGACCGCCGACGCCTTTGGTGTGCTGCCGCCCATCAGCAAACTGACCCGTGAACAGGCGCTGTACCACTTCCTGAGCGGCTACACGGCCAAAGTGGCCGGGACCGAGCGGGGCGTCACCGAGCCATCGCCGGTCTTCTCGGCCTGCTTCGGCGCACCCTTTATGCCCCTGCACCCCGGCGTCTATGCCAAGCTGTTGGGCGAAAAGATCGACGAGCAGGGCGCGTCAGTCTGGCTGGTCAACACCGGCTGGACGGGTGGACCCTACGGCGTGGGCAGCCGGATGAAATTGGCCCAGACCCGGCGGATGATCGACGCCGCGCTGAATGGCGAGTTGGACGATGTGGCGACTGTCACCGATCCGTTTTTTGGTCTGGTGATTCCTGCAAAAGTCGACGGCGTACCGGACAAAGTGCTGCAACCCAAGCAGACCTGGACCGACCCGGTGGCCTACGACGCCCAGGCGCTGAAGCTGGCCCGGATGTTCGCCAAAAATTTCGAGCAGTTCGCCGATGGCGTGACACCGGAGATTGCCGCGGCGGGGCCGCGGGTGGAGATGGAATTAGCGTAACAGCGTAAGGCGTGGTGCGTAGAGCGTAGACTGGCAGGGATGTTGGTTCACGCACTACTCCGTACCAGCGAGGAGCTAACGCATATGCGTTAGTCGGTCGATCAACCAACTGATCGGCCAACCAACTGAAAGGTGAAACGTGAGGTATCGTCACCTGATCTCACGTTTCACGTCTTCACGTCTTCGCACGCAAATTGTGGCTGCACCACCTTATGCCACTACCAGTTAGGCCGAAGAGGGAATCAGTGGGAGACCTGCCAGTTCATTAATCGAACCGGCAGGTCTCTTTTTGCGTTCCCTGTGGTATACTGGATCGGTTGATTTTCCCTGCTTTTCTTCGTGCCTTTATGCCTTTGTGGTTCAGTTGTTTTCCTGGAGCTTGCCTGTGTCTGAGTCGGAAGAGTATCTGTTTGATCCCAGCGAATTTGAGATGGTGGAGGGCCGGGCCATCGATCTGGTGGAGTTCTTTGGGGAAGGGGGCAATATCGCCCCGCCCAGGGAGGATCACCGCAGCGGCTATGTGGCGGTGATTGGCCGCCCGAATGTGGGCAAGTCCACCTTCCTGAACCGGGTGTTGGGCCAGAAGATCGCCATCACCAGCCACAAACCCCAGACCACCCGGGACCAGATTTTGGGCATCCATACGGGCGAAAACGCCCAGATTATCTTCCTGGACACGCCGGGCATCCACAACCCCAAGAACAAACTGGGCAAGCGGATGGTGCAGGTGGCCGAAGATACGATTTCCCGGGACGCGGATGTGGTGCTCTGGCTGGTGGATGTAAACACACCGCCCACCGACGAAGACCGGATGATCAGCGAGCGGCTGCGTATTCTGCACAGCATCACCCCCCTGCCTCTGCTGCTCATCGGCTTCAACAAAATCGACGAATGGCACAAAAGCGACGAACTCCTGCACCAGCGGGCTGCCGAATACCGGGCGCTGCTGGAATGGCTGATGGACGAGAACGACGACGACGGCCAGGAAGAGATTCCCATCTACCCCATCAGCGCGGTCAGCGGCCAGGGCCTGGACGATCTGCTCATCGACCTCCGGGAGTTTCTGCCCGAAGGACCGGGCTACTATCCCGAGGAACAGGTGACGAATCTCAACCTGCGCTTTCTGGTCACCGAGGCCATCCGGGAACAGGCGCTGAACCTCCTCCATCAGGAAGTGCCCCACAGCATCGCCGTGGGCGTCACCGACTGGGAGGAGCGGGACGAGAATATGACATACATTGCGGCCACCCTGTATGTGGAGCGTCACTCCCAAAAGGGCATTGTCCTGGGCCAGCGGGGGTCGATGATCAAACAGATCGGCCAGGCGGCTCGTCCACAGATCGAAGAACTGGTGGGCACAAAAGTCTATTTGGAGCTATGGGTGAAGGTACTGGAAAAGTGGCGGGCGAAAGAGAATTTGCTGCATCGGATGGGGTACAGTTAATGCGGAGTTCGGAATGGGGAATGCGGAATGGGAGATCGTTCGTTGCCACCTGCAACTTTCGACCTTCCACCTGCTGCCGCTCTTTTCTTTGACCGCCTCGCTGTGCTATGATCAGCCTAATGCTGCGACGGAACACGACTACAATTAAGACCAGCGCCGGTTGAGTAGGCTGGGGCTTTTCCAGCCGTATCGAAACCAAGCGGGTAGACTCGATTAGCCGGTAAACCCGTTCGCTTGGTTTCGATACGCCTCGAAGACTCGGCTACTCAACCGGCGCTCACTAGCCTGACGTAATAGAGATGAATCCGCACACAATACGCGTTCTGGAATATAACAAAATCCTCGACCGGCTGGTCACATTCTGCGCCTTTGAGGGCGGGATGGAACTGGCCCGTTCCCTGCTGCCCAGCGACGATCTGCGCACGGTGCAGGAGTCGATGGAGCAGACCGACGAGGCCTGGCGTCTGCTCGACCAGAAGACGGACATCCATTTTGGCGGTGTCCACGACGTGCGCGCGCTGGTGAACCGGGCCGAGCGGGGCGCGGGTCTGCTGCCCATGGAACTGGTGGACATCCGCACAACGCTGCTGCGCGCCCGCAGCCTGCGCCAGACCCTCACCCGGCTGGGTAGACAGTTCCCCCGCCTTTCCGACATCGCCTTTGTCATCGAACCCTGCGACCACATAATCGCCGAGATCAGCCGCTGCATCAACGACCGGGGGGATGTGGTGGACGGGGCCAGCGCCGAGCTCTCCCGGGTACGCTCCCAACTGCGGGTGGCCCAGGACAGACTGCTCAGCACACTGGACAGGCTGGTGCAGAGCAGCGGCGTCAAGGAGTATTTGCAGGAGGCGATTGTCACCCAGCGTCAGGGCCGCTATGTGATTCCCGTGCGGGCCGAGCACAAAGGGCAGATTCAGGGCATTGTCCACGACCAATCCTCCAGCGGCGCGACGTTTTTTATCGAGCCGATCAAAGTCGTGGAGCAGAACAACGCGGTGCGGGAACTGGAGTTGGAGGAGGAGAAGGAGGTGCGGCGCATTCTGGCCGAACTTTCCGATCTGATCGCCGACGAAGGCCCGTATATTATCCGCAACGTCAACACCCTCTCCCTGCTCGACTTCACCTTTGCCAAAGCCAAATACGCCTATGCCCTGGACGCCCGGGCCCCCAAAATTCGGGCCTTTCAGGCCAAGCCGCCGCTGATTTCCATGGGCAGGGACGACGACGGCAACGAACGGGAACCCATCGCCCACCCCGGCTCGGTACTGGATTTCCGCCAGGCCCGCCACCCGCTGCTGGACCAGGAAACGGTCGTCCCCATCGATGTCTATTTTGGCGATGACTATTATATGCTCGTCGTCACCGGCCCCAACACCGGCGGCAAGACGGTCACACTGAAGACCGTCGGCCTGCTGACGCTGATGGCCCAATCCGGGCTGATGATCCCTGTGGACGAAGGCAGCGAACTGGCGATCTTCGAGGGCGTCTACGCCGACATCGGCGACGAGCAGTCGATTGAGCAGAATCTCAGCACCTTCAGCAGCCATATGACGAATATCATCCGGGTGCTGGAAGAGGCCGACCCCAGTAGCCTTGTCCTGCTGGACGAGTTGGGCGCGGGGACCGACCCGGACGAAGGCTCGGCCCTGGCGATGGCCCTGCTGGACAATCTGCGCGACCGGGGCATTACGACCCTCGCCACCACCCACTACAGCGACCTGAAACTCTACGCCCATAACACCCCCGGCGTGCGCAACGCGTCGGTGGAGTTCGACGTGCAGAGCCTCAGCCCGACGTATGAACTGAGCATCGGGCTGCCGGGCCGCTCCAACGCGCTGACGATTGCCCGCCGCCTGGGGTTGAACCCGGTGATTGTGGACAAAGCCGAGTCTATCGTCCGCCCGGAAGCCCTGGAAGTCGATTCCCTGCTGGACGACGTGCGCAGCACCCGCCAGGAAGCCCACCGGGTTTTGGAACAGACGAAAGAGCGGGAGCGCCACGCCCAGGCCATCGAAGCCGATCTGCGCTACCAGTTGGCGAAGATCGAAGAAGTGCGCCGGGAGGTCATCGCCGAGACCCGGCAGACAATGCAGAACGAACTGGCCGAAATCCGCCGGGAGATCGAAAGCTTCCGCCGCCAGATGGAACGGGGCGGTCTGGTGGGCGGCGAGACGGTCCACGAGCAATTTCTGGCCGAGGCGCGAGAGATTCTCAGCACACGGGAAGGCGAAGTCGAGGGCCGGGTGGAGCGGGATGTGGCGACGCCCCAGTCCCCCGCCGAGCGGTTGGCTGGACCGATTGAAGTGGGGGATCGGGTCTTTGTGCCCACACTCCAGGCCAGCGGCGAAGTGCTGGGTATCGACTTCCGGGGCGGCGAGGCGAAGGAAGCCGATGTGCAGGTGGGCAACTTCCGGCTGAAACTGCCCATCCGCCGTCTGGAACTGCGCAGCAAAGCGCCCAAAGAGCAGGCCCCGCAACCCCCGGCGATCAAAATCCAGATGCGCACGAACCGCAGCACCGACGGCAACCGGATGGAACTGGACCTGCGGGGCGAACGGGTCGAGTCCGGGCTGAGTCAACTGGACGACTATCTGGACAATGCCTATCTGGGCAACCTGCCCTGGGTGCGTATCATCCACGGCAAAGGGACCGGGGCCATGCGCGACGCGGTGCGCAATATCCTGCGCGAGCATCCGCTGGTGAGCAAATACCGCTCTGGCGACCTGGGCGAAGGGGGCGACGGCGTGACTGTGGCCCATTTGATGACGGATAATGGATGACAGGGTGACAAGATGACAAGGTGAAGGGGTGACACGGCGCGACCGTCTCTCACCTTGTCACCCTGTCATCTTGTCGCCTTGTCACAGCAGAGAGGGCAAAACGCGTGATTCCAACGAAAGAGATCATCCGTTGCAGCGTGGGCGTGACCGCCTACAACGAGGAAGAGAACATCGGCCCGCTGATGCAGGCCCTGCTGGATCAGCACGTCCACGACGTGGAGATTGCCGAGATTATTGTGGTTGCCAGCGCCTGCACCGACCGCACAGTGCCGATTGTGCAGGAGTTTGCCGCCCTGGACCCCCGGGTCAAGCTCATTGAGCAGGAGCGGCGGGAGGGCAAGACCAGCGCCATCAATCTTTTCCTGGCCGCGGCTACGACCGATATTTGCGTGCTGGAAAGCGGCGACACCCTGCCCGATGAGTACGCGGTGGAGCATCTGGTGCGGATGTTCGCCGACCCGGAGGTGGGGATGGTGGGCGCGCAGAAGGTGGCGGTCAACACGCCGGATCACATCGCCGGTCTGCTCAGCCACATCCGTCTGCGTATGGAGCACACCCTTTGCCTGGAAATTCCCCGGCTGGGGGAGATGATCGCTTTCCGCAAAGTCTTTGACCAGATTCCGCCGGACGTGGCTATGGACGAGGCTTTTGTGGAGGCGATTGTAGTGGAGCGGGGGATGCGGGTGCAGTATGCGCCGGACGCGGTTGTCTACAACACCGGGCCGGATACGGTGACTGATTTTATCAAACAGCGACGGCGCAACCACGCCGGTCATCTCTATTTGAAGCACAAATACGGTTATGCGGTGAGCAGTATCCAGAACCGTCGGGTGCTGAAAATTGCCCTCAAAGAAATCTGGGGGGTCATCCAATTCCTCTGGATATTCTTCCTGCTGGCCCTGCTGGAAAGCTGGAGCCGGGTGCTGGGCTGGTACGATTTCGCCGTCAAAGGCGACCGCCACGTAGTCTGGGATATGGCCTGGAGCCAGAAACAGAATGTGCGGGATGTGAAGGCGCGCAACAGTGAAAAGGCGGAGAACGGGCAGTCTGTACGCAATGCCAGCGGCAAGAAACCGGTGGATGTAGTGCGGAGTGTGTAGGAGACGGTAGACAGATGGGCGAAAATCGAACCTTAGAAATCCCCGCAAAACTTTACGAACGCATCGAGCGGTTGGCGGCTGTGCGGGAGACGCCTGTCGCCTATGTGCTGGAAGATGCGCTGACCCTTGTGGAAGATCAGCCGGTTGAACTGGTACGATCCGCTGAAATGAGCCGCGAAGAAGCCGCCTATCAGACTATGCACAACGAATTGTTTGAGAAATACGCCGGTCAGTTTGTGGCGGTACACGGCGGAAAATTGGTGGATGTCGATGACGACGAGTTGGTTCTCGCGGCCAGAGTCAATGCTCGTTTCCCTAAAAAGATAATTTTGCTCAAACAGGTACAGCAAGCACCCATGCGGGAAATCAACTATCGTTCTATTCGCATCATCCGCGAGGGATAGAATGGCTCAATTCGACTACGACTCTGCCTATGACCCGGCTGCGCCTGTCATTCCGATTGGCCTCGCCAATCCCGACGACGACAGACCGCCCCTACGTACACAGGCATTGATTGACTCCGGCTCTGACGCAACACTGATTCCGCTGACAATTCTTCAGCGCATTGGTACTTACAGCGGAGAACAGGTGAGCTTTCGCGGCGTAACCGGTAGCCGGATGATAACCGATATGTATCGGGTGCTTATCTATATGCCCATTGGCATTTCCTATGGGATTCGGGCAATTGCCACACGGGGGACTGACGAAATCATTCTGGGCCGGGATGTCCTCAACCAGTGGCGCATTGTCCTGGACGGGCCGGGCGAAATTGTCGAAATCACCGCTTGAACGGACTCCCCTGTGACATCTGCCCGCCCGCACATCCTCAATCTTCTCAAAATTGTCATCGGTCTGGGACTCCTCTACTTTCTCTATAGCCGCCTGGAAGACCCGGCCAGCCTCTGGCAGCAGACGCTAAACGCCAATCGCTGGATGCTGCTGCTGGCCCTGCTCTCCCACGCCCTGGCCGTAGCCCTAAGCGCGTCCAAATGGTGGCTGCTCCTGCGTGCCCAGCGGATACGTGTCCCCCTCAGCCGTCTGCTTGCTTTTCAGTGGATGGGCATCTTCTTTGATAATTTCGTCCCGGCCCAAGTCGGCGGCGATGTGCTGCGCGGCTATAATCTGGCAAAAGATACCCACCGCACAGCCGACGCTGCGGCCAGTGTCCTTATCGACCGTTTCACTGGATTGACCGCGTTTATGATAGCAGCGGCCCTCTCCTCCACAACAATTCTGCTCACCGGCGGGCTCCCCACCCCAGCATCCAGCCAGGAGTTGGCCTTTCTGCGCTTTATCGATCTGCGGCTGGTGGCGCTGGGCAGCAGTGCGGTGGCGTTGGCTCTGCTGACCGCCCTGGCCCTGCTTCTCAGCCGACGCACAAAAGTGCTGGTGGAACGCATTTTGTCCCGTCTGCCCCTGGGCAACCGGGTGCTGCCTGTCTGGCAGAAGTTGGCCGCGGCCATCAACGCCTATCGCCACGCCTACCCAGCAATGGTTGTAGCCGGTCTGGTCAGCCTGCTGATCGTCGTCGTCACAAGCATCACCATCTGGCTGCTGGCCAACGCGCTTCTGCCGGGCAGTATTAATTTTGTACAAGTGCTGGTCATCAACCCCATCATTGCCTTCCTCTCTGTCATTCCCCTCTCTCCCGGCGGGCTGGGCGTGCGCCAGGTAGCCTTTGCCGCGCTCTTTGTCAGCGTCGGCGTGGGCGCAGAACTGGGCTTCCTCGTCGGTCTGTTGCAGCAGGTGATCACCTATCTGGTCAGTCTGCCTGGGCTGGTGTTGTGGGTGCGTGGGCAGCGAAAACCAAAGGAATAAGCCGGAAGCATTTTGTGCTATACTTTGTAACAGAATCGCGGGAAACAGATAGTAGCGAAGGGTGCAGAATGACTATTCAGACAGTTTTAGAACCGTTGATCCGACGAAGAATCTTTGTCGATGAGGAGAGTGCGGTGCGTACTCTTGTTTCGCATTACGTTCTGAATCAGGTCGATGATTTGCGCCAGCAGATTCAATCCCTCGAGCAGAAGTATGGGATGAGATATGATCAGTTTGATACCTACCTGCACGAGCGCTCTCAATTGCTGGTGAGCGGCACGTTAAGTGACGACGAACGCCGCACACTGGGACAAGTGATTATGCAAGAAGAGGATGACTGGCTGGATTGGAAGAGCAGCACAGAACTACTAGAAAGCTGGTTAGGTCTGGAGTCGGAGACCCAAGTGTGAGCAAATTAACTGCTCTGGCAGACTCAATTACGCGGCATTTGCAGAGCCATTCCCTCTGTAGCGAGATACGCGTCATTGAAACCAAAGAATTTTCGTCAGATCGATTTCGTCTGAAAATTCGCACCTATTTGCCCAAAGGGTACAACTTGCAGATCAGTCTCTATGTAAATTTTGGACACATCGATTATTCCTACCAGATGTTCAGTGATCGATCTTTGCTTCGGTGGGACAATAAAGAGGAATACAGAAACCTCAATACGTTCCCTCATCACCATCACCAGATCGACGGTTCGGTTGTCTCATCCCCTTTGATGGGCATTCCGATGCAGGACTTGCCTGTGGTTCTGCATTTCATTGAGCGCTATTTTCAGGACATCGAATGACATTTGCTGCTGACGAATCCCACATCCGTACCCTCTATACCGACGGGGACGCGGCCCACGACTTTGACCACATCCTGCGGGTGACCCGGCTGGGCGAGCGCATCGCCACTGCCGAGGACGCGGATGTGGCGGTGGTACGGGCGGCGGCCCTGCTCCACGACGTGCCCGTGCCCGGTGCCACGCGCAAGGCCCATCATCTGGTCGCCGCGGATTTTGCCGCGGACTATCTGACCAGCCAGGGAATGTCCACCGCCCAGGTGAAAAATGTTGTCCACTGCATCCGTTCCCACCGCTTTCGGGATCAGTCCATCCAGCCCGCCACCCTGGAAGCCCAGTGTCTCTACGATGCGGACAAACTGGACAGCATCGGCGCGATTGGCGTGGCGAGGGCCTTTTCCCATAGCGGCAGCCACAATACCCGCCTGTGGCATCAGCCAGCGGACGCGGCCCCGCCCGACGACGCCAAACCGACAGGAGGAGAGTACACACCCGTCCACGAATTTGTCTACAAACTCCGCCGTCTTCTCCCCACCCTCTACACCCCTACGGCCCAGGCCATCGGCCAGCAGCGCCACGACTTTCTGTGCGCCTTCTTCGCCCAGCTAGACGCTGAAATGCTGGGCCAACGCTAACCTTCCACGCATTTTGGCCGGTGAGTGCGGGATTCTGCCCGCGCACAGTTCCCCATTTCCCACTCCCTGCTCCCCAATCCCCAATCCCCTGCCCCCGGAACAGATCGGGGGGTTCTTTACGTTCAGAATCAGGTACGGTGGGGTAAAATGGTTCTGCGCTATTTGGCGCAGATTCTTTCAGGAGGCGGCGACGCATCTGCTATGAAAATTCTGTGGTTTCTCTCCTTTGGGCAAATGCGCCGGTTGCCTGCCCGCTGGATTCCGTTGCTGGCGGTCAGCCTCTTTTTGCTGCATCTCCCCGGCCAGAGCGCTGCCCAAATGGTCGGTGTGGACCCGTCGGAGGCCCAGCCATCTGTCACCGCCGCAGCCTTTGCCCCAGGGGAGGTGTTGGTGGGTGTTCACAGGGACGCCCTCCTTCCTTCCCGCAAGAGCGGCGGGATTGATGGGCTGCGCGAGTTGGCGGCTTTTGTCGGGCTTTCCCTGGCCGGCAGCGAAGTTCTGGAGATTACCGATGCGGCCAACGCACCGCTCTTTTTGCGTTTGCCTGTGGCGCAAGGGGCAGAGATGGCGACGGTTGCCCGCTTGCAGAGTGCGCCGGGGATTGCCTTTGCCGAGCCAAACTGGATCGTATATGCCGCGGGGATGCAGGGCGACGAAATGCCCACACCCATCCTGCCCAGCGATCCCCTCTTCCGGTCCAATCAGTGGGGGATGCAGCGCATTGGAGCCTCCCGTGCCTGGGCCATCAGCCAGGGCGCGCCCATTCGGGTGGCGGTGGTGGACAGCGGCATTGACTTCAATCACCCGGAGTTTGCAGGGCGGCTATTGGCCGGGAAAAATTATCTGATACCCGGCGCGCTGCCCCAGGACGATTCCGGTCACGGCACCCACGTCTCTGGGATTATTGCGGCCACGCTGAACAATGGAATCGGCATGGCCGGGCTGGCCCCCAAAGTGGTGATTGACCCGCGCAAAGTGCTGAACAGCGCCAACAGCGGTACGGTTGCCAACATTGCCCAGGCCATTCGGGATGCGGCAGATGGGGGGGCGAAGATTATCAACTTGAGTATAACCACAGACAAAGCCAGCAGCGTGCTGGAGGCCGCGGTCAATTATGCGGTGGGCAAGGGGGTGCTGCTGGTGGGGGCCGTGGGCAATTCAGCCCCCAACCCTGTCTGGTGGCCGGCAGCCTATCCGGGCGTAGTGGCGGTGGCGGCTACGGATCGTGCGGACCAGCGCACCTATTACAGTCATACCGGCGCTGTGGACTTGGCCGCGCCAGGAGGACTTTCCAGTCAACTCATCTACAGTACCTGGCCTGCGGGTATTAAGTGTGACACCTTCACCCTGACCGGTTATTGTACCGCCTTTGGCACGAGTATGTCCGCGGCCTACGTCAGCGGCGCGGCGGCCCTGGCCTGGAGTGTCCGCCCGGAGCTTTCCCTGGTGCAGATACGCAATCTGTTGCTGGAAAGCGTGACCAAAACCGGCGCGCCCACCACAGATGTGGGGAGTGGGCGGTTGAATGCCCAGGCCGCAGTGCGCCAGGCACTCTTGAGCGATCTCCAGCCCTCCCGCCGGGAAATCAGTGCGCTCCTGCCGGTTGGCTCCGCCGCCTATTCCGAAACCCTGACTCTGCGCAACCCCAGCGGTGAGGTACTCTTTTGGAAGGCTGATGTGACCGGCGGCAAGGAGTGGCTGGCCCTACAGACCTCATCCGGTGCGCCGGGGGCAGGCGGCTCGATCCGCTACAGCCAACCGGCACAGCTTACGCTGGTTATCTCGCCCGAACTCCTACAGCCGGGCAATTTTAACGGCACGCTACAGATCACCGGCACCCGATCCAACAATTCCCAGATTCATTTGACAATTCCAGTTACGCTGCACGTCCGCTCAACTCTGCAAAACGTCTATCTGAGTATGCTTTCCCGGCACAGTGCGCTGGGAGAATGGCAGATGCCCGATGGCAACGGCAAGCAAAATATACAGATGACCGACAGCAGCAGCTCCGGTATACCCCTGCCCTTTAGCTTCAGCCTGGAATCCCCACCGGTGACGACGATTCAGTTGTATTCGGATGGTTTTCTCACCTTTCCCGCGGGGGCGACAGCACCGACTCTGCCCGTGGCCTGCACCCCGGACGAAACACCGGCCCAGCAGGCCATCTATGGCTGGTGGGGGGATTTGCGGCCCGATTTGGACGGGAGTGTCAGCACCTTTACCAGCGACTCCGGCGCATTTGTGATAGAGTTTCTGGATGTGCCCATCGCCGGGGCTGTCTCTGCCACAGACCGGGTGAGTTTTCAGATGGCCCTTTTTCCCAATGGAGTGGTGAAACTGAATTATGCGGCTGTGCCCGCGAGCCGGATGGATGTAGTGGTTGGGGTGGAGGTGAACGAAGGGCTGCTCTCTGCCCGCATCGCCTGCCGCAAAGGCACAACGGATATGGGCACGCTGCCTGCGGCGGGAGAGAGACTGACCATTCAGTCGAGCGATCTGCGCTGAGCCGAACCGCACCCAATCGGAAGCACACCCAACAGCCACCCGCCCTGTCCAAAATCGGCTCTGGTGCGGTACAATAGCCGCTGTAGGTCGGACTGACAGTCCGACCTACGGAATTTTGGTCAGACGACCGTGTGGCCTGTTCTGCTACGAAACGGAGAAAGATATGACGACGACGGCAATACCTTTCAGCGCAGCCGAGTACCACGCGCTGGTCTCGGGCGCTGCTGTATTGAACAGGAGCGATGCCGGTCTGCTTCGTCTTATCGACGCGGACCGGGTGGATTTCCTGCAACGGATGACAACGGCCAATGTGGCTGCTTTGCGCCCCGGCCAGGCAGCGCTGGCTGTGTTGACCAGCCCGGTGGCGCGCATTGAGTTTGTCTTCACCGTTCTCTGCCAAGAGGAGACCCTTTGGCTGCTGCCCGCAACCGGCCAGGCAGAGGCACTGACGGCCAAACTGCGCAGCCAGATTTTCTTTATGGACAAAGTGAAGGTAGCCAATCTCAGCCAGGAATTTCGCCGCCTGCGGGTGATGGGGGAAAACGCTGCCCCCGCACTGGAGGGGGCAGGGCTGCCTGTGCCCCCTGCGGATGACAGCTTTGCCGGGGGTGGGGATGTCACGGTTCTACGCCAGGAGCGCTACGGCGTGCCGGGTTATGAGTTGATTCTCCCGGTGGATCAGACGGACGCACTTTTGGCGAAATTGACAGCAGCCGGTGCATTGGCCTTGACCGACAACTCCGCCTGCGAAAGTCGGCGCATAGAATTGGGCCGCCCCGCGGTGGGCGCAGAGCTGACCGGCGAGTACAACCCCCTGGAAGCCGGGCTGGCCTGGGCGGTGGCCGACAACAAAGGCTGTTATACGGGCCAGGAGATCATCGCCCGGCAGATCACCTATGACAAAGTGACAAAGCATCTGGTGGGATTGGTCAGTGACGAGCCGCTGGCTGTGGGGGCAGATGTGATGGCCGATGGACGGGCCGTGGGGGTGGTCACCAGCAGCGGCTATAGTCCAGCGCTGGGCGGCCCGCTGGCGCTGGCAATTGTCAGGCGACCCTTCAACCTTTCCCAGACATCTCTCTCCGTGGCCGGCGATACTGTTCGCATAAGCGTACTTCCAAGCGGGTGAGAAGAATCGACGACTCAACCCGTTTGCTCTGGTTTCACTTCGACAGGCTCAGTACAAGCGATACGCCTCGCAGACTCGGCTACCCTTCGACCCTTCGACAAGCTCAGGACAGCGCAGGCTCAGGCGGCGTCCTGAGTTTGTCGAAGGGACACCGCTCAACCGGCCCTCACTGATCTGTCTATAAGGCTGAAACGTGAAACGTGAGAAGCTTCGCCCGATCTCACGTTTCACGTTTCAGCCACCCCACGAAGTGGATCGACTCCTCCTCCAAAGTGGGGGAGGTTGGGTGGGGGTGAGCAGTTACTCTCCGCCGAGGATTTGCCCTTTGTCTTGGACCGTTTCTGGCGGGGCAACCGGACACGCACCCACGCCCCGGGCACGGGCAGCGGGCTGGGACTGTCGATTGCCAGCCAACTGGTGCAGGCTCACAGCGGCACGCTGGCTGTCCAGAGTGAAGTGGGCAAAGGGACGGAGTTTGTCATCCGTCTGTCGAACGGCGCGGAATAAAAAGAGGGCTTCTCGCCAGTCGAGAAGCCCTCTTTTTTGTCGTCGATTGGCTCTGCTCAGGCCAGAACCAACTCCCGTTCAGCCGCCCGCTGGGGAACAAATGTAGGGATTTCGGGAAACTCCCGGGCATCCACCCCCGCGCCGTGATAGCCTTCGGCCTCAAACTCGGCCAGGAATTTCTCCGTCTGCATCGCGGCCGAGCAGCCCTGGCCCACACTCGTCGCCACCTGTTTGAATACTTTGTCCTGAATCTCCCCGGCGGCGAAGATGCCCGCCACATTTGTGCGCATCTTCTTGTCGGTGATCAGATGGCCGTCCTCGTCCAGATGCAGCTTGCCGTGGTAGAGGTCGTTGTTGGGCAGGTGGCCCACGTAGACAAATACGCCGTCGGTTTTGAGTTCGCTGGCTTCGCCGGTCAATGTATTTTCAATACTGACACCAGATACCGAACCATTGCCGTTGATAGAGGTGACGACGGAATTCCAGACAAACTCAATCTTCTCGTTGGCAAAGGCCCGGTCGCGCAGGATTTTGCTGGCGCGCAGTTCGTCCCGGCGATGGATGATGCGTACTTTGGTGGCGAATTTGGTCAGGAAGAGAGCCTCTTCCACCGCGCTGTCGCCGCCGCCCACCACCACCAAATCCTTGCCCCGGAAGAAGAAGCCGTCGCAGGTAGCGCAATAGCTGACACCCTTACCGGTCAGTTCCTTCTCGCCCGGCACTTGCAGATAGCGGGGACGCGCGCCGGTGCAGAGAATTAGTGACTTGGCCTTGTATTCCTTGCCGTTGACCGTGCGCACCACAAACGGGTGCTGGTCGGTGACAATCTCCGACACGTGGTCATACTCGGTGGTCAGACCAAACTTCTCGGCCTGCTCCTTCATCTTCTCCACCAGTTCCGGCCCGCTCAGGGCTTCGGGAAAGCCGGGGTAGTTCTCCACTTCGTAGGTGATGCTCACCTGACCGCCGTAGTCGTTGCCGGTGATGAGCAGGGGGTTCAGGTTGGCCCGTGCGGTGTAGAGGCCAGCAGTCCATCCGGCAGGGCCGCTGCCGATGATAATTGTCTCTTCCACTGCCGGTCGCGGGCTTTTTTCGTCCGCCATTTTTAAGTCCTCCTAATAAGAGCCTGTGTATCGATCGTTGCTGCATCAGTCTAGCACAGGTTGGGTTGTGATCGAAGTGCCTTTTGAGAAAGCAGGGCACTATATTTTCTATAGTGCATTGTACATCCACAGTCTATTCCGGTCAAATATCGAGGGCTGTAGGCGGAGTTACACGGGAAGCCTTGTGCAGGAAATGGATGTCAATTCTGACCTGCCCGGCGATAGAGGAAGCGTGAAATGTGAGATTGGGGATTGATCTCACGCTTCACGCTTCATTCCGTTACTCCCAGTTTCGCCAACTCGGCTTTCATATCCGTCTGGGGCGTGTAATGGATGGCGTGCATTCCCACGGCCCGCGCTCCCTCCACATTGTGGGCAAAGTCATCCACAAAGACGCACTCCTCCGGGCGGCGGCCCAGCCGCTCGATTGTGCGCTGGAAGATGACCGGATCGGGCTTCATCACCTTCTCCTCGGCGGAGATGACGATCAGATCGAAGGCGTCGGCAATGGGGTACTTCTCGCTCAGGCTGCGGCGCAGATCGTCCATAAAGTTGCTGATAATGGCGGTCTGGTAGCGGGGGCGCAGGCTGCGGATGAGCGCCACCAACTCCTCGTTTACCCAGTCGCCTCCCCAAAATTCGTGCTGGAAGTGGCCCAGCCCCTGCTTGTCCAATCCCATATCCGCGGCCACCCAATTCCACAGGGTCCGCGAGGTGACTTCCCCCCGCTGGGCCGCCTGCCCCATCGCGCTATTGAAGACAGTCTCGTCGGTCTGGCCTTTGACCAATCCCAGTTCCGCTTCCAGAATGGCCCGCCGACTGCGATCGACTGTACGAACCAGCACGCCGCCTACATCAAAAATCAATGCTTTGATCATTCGTTCCTCCACTTTGTGTTTTCGTCATCTGATGCAAGAATAGGAAGCGGATGACACTAAAAAAATCGACGCTGAAAAAATCTGCGCAAATCAATTGTTTCAGTGCAATCTGCGTCCCTGCTTTTCTTGCAGACTCAGCCCAGTCCCCAATCCCAAGTCACCAATCCCCCATCCCCATTTGCAATCGAACAAATTTTCTGGTTAGATAGAGTCTATGACAACAGCAATTGGCAAAATCGTCAAATCCAACACCCACATCGATTACGTCTGCCAGGTCTACGGGCCGGGGGAACTGGTGGCCCAGCCCCTGCCCACGGACTACGCCTTCGCTGAGTTTGTCGCCATCGAACTGAGCGGCCACAGCAGCAGCCCCGGCGCGCTGATCGGCGTCATCTACAATACACTCCTGCTCAACCCGGATTTTGGCAGCCTGGGGCCGCGCCTGAGTCCGCGAGGGGAACAGGAAATCTTCACGCCCGACTATCTCTCCGAGACGGCGACACTCGTCGGTATCGTCGCGCTGGGCTGGCGGGAGGGCGGTGTCGGCGTCTATCGCCAGGGCGTGCCCGGCCTGGCCGCGGATGTGGACGCGCCTGTGCGCCGCCTCAGCGACGACGAACTGCGCGCCTTTCATCTGGACGCGGCGGGCCGCCTCTCCCTGCGCTACGCCTCTGTGTTGATGGGGATGAACAATCCCCTCGTTCCCCAACTGCTGCTCACCCTCATCGACCGGCTGGTGACACTTTTCCCAGCGCAGAGCAGGCAGTTGCAGGTGATGCGCAATAATGTGGCGTGGAAGTCGATTGTGCAGCCCGCGGGGTAGGTAAGAAAAGGAACCATTTATGCAAAATCTTGACAGAATCACCTTTGACCCAAAAGTAATGGGCGGAAAACCCTGCATCCGGGGAATGCGCGTAACTGTCGGCACAATAGTTGGTCTTCTGGCATCAGGTCACTCATTCGAATATTCACAACACGCCTCCGATCAGAGCCTTTTGCGACAGATTTCTGTAACTGAGTTGCGGCAAGCCATTCGCATGGCACAGATGATTGAAGACTATCCAACTGACAAATACGGTCCGAGTTGTCTTTTGCTTGGCTTTTCTGATATAGGCAGACCGTTACACATACAGTGCAGCTACCCAACGCGTCCCATATTGAAAGTGATCACCATTTACGAGCCGGATGCTGCCTTGTGGACTGATTTTCGAGTGAGGAAGTAATGAGGAAGTAATAATGGATCAATACCAGTGGAACGAACAATTCGTCGAGCAGGAAGTCACGTACGTTCTCGAAACCGACGACGGCCTGGTAATTATCGAAAATGTCCCGGCCCGGGTTTCCGTGCAGACCGGCGAACGCCTCTTTGCGCCCGCGGTCGTCGAGCAATTGCAGGAACTCGTCTGGCATCGAACAGAACCCAAGCGCGTCGTGCAAACCCCCGTCTATGAATTTGCGGCCTGACCCATGACCCACTCCACCTGCATCGGCACTGTCAAAGGACCGGGGGAGACCCCCCACGAATTTACATTCATCGCGCCGGACCCGGAGCGGCGGGTGAAGCACGGCGAGTTTGTCTACTACGCCGCGTCGGTGGACGGGGTGGAGAAGGAGATTCTGGGCCGGGTGACGGGCCGGGAACCCGTGCGCATCTTCCCCGACAGCTTTATGGCGGACCCGGAAGTGCCGCCGGATACTGTCGCCAGCCTGCTCGGCTATGACAGCGATGCGCGCGAGTTGTTCGAGATTACCGTCACCGTCCTGGGCTTCTACGATTCGATTCTGCACGATTTTGTCAATCCCCGGGTCCCGCCCATTGGCGGTGCGCCGGTCTACATCGCCGAGGACGGGATGCTCACAAGCGTTCTCAGCCGGGGGCGCAAGGGGGAGCGGGGCAGCGCCTATCTGGGCGATCTGCTCAGCCGGGGGCCGGGGGCCGTGCCCGTGGCCCTGAATGTGCGGGGCTTTACCAGCACCCATCTGGCGATTATCGCCAGCACAGGCAGCGGCAAGAGCTATCTGGCCGGTGTGCTGCTGGAAGAGTTGATGATGCCCTACAACCGGGCTGCGGTGCTGATTATCGACCCCCACGGCGAGTACGACACCCTGCAACAGATGCAAAATCTGCCCGAATTTCGCGAGGGCAACTACAAGCCCAGCGTGCGCATCTTCCGCCCGGACGATCTGCGGGTGCGTATCAGCAGCCTCACCCTGGGCGATCTGCGCTATCTGCTGCCCAATCTCTCCGAGAAGATGCACTACCAGTTGGGTCGGGCCTACGCCTTTGCCCAGCGCTCCTGGGGCGAGGACAAATATACGCTCGAACAGTTGAAAATGGCCGTGCGTCAGACCGCCGAAGGTAAGCGGGGTGAAGATGGCGAGGACGAGGAAGACGACCCCACCACCGGCGCGCTGATCTGGCGGCTGGGCGCGTCCTTGGGCGGCAGCGGCAAAATTTTCAACGATTTTGAAAATATGGAGCTAAACGAACTTTTCGAGCCGGGGCGCTGTACAATTGTCCAGTTGAACGAAGTGGACCAGCGGGAGCAGCAGGTGATCGCGGCTACGCTCCTGCGCCGGGTCTATCAGGCCCGGGTGGACACGGAAAAGGGCAAAGCCAGCCGGGGGGATCGCAATTACGTGCCCTTCCCCGTCTTCTGTCTGATGGAAGAGGCCCACAACTACGCGCCGGCCAACGCCGACGCGGTGAGTTCGGAGGTGCTGAAGACGATTCTGAGCGAGGGGCGCAAGTTCGGGGTGAGCATCGGGCTGATCAGCCAGCGCCCCGGCAAACTGGACAGCGACGTGCTCAGCCAGTGTATGACCCAATGCATTATGCGCATCACCAACCCCATCGACCAGAACCGCATCGCCGAGTCCGTGGAGAGTGTGGGTCGGGATCTGCTGATGGAGCTGCCCAGCCTGAGCAAAGGCCAGGTAATTGTGACCGGGGCCAGTGTCAATACACCTGTGATGTTGAAGGTGCGCACCCGCCTCACAGAGCACGGCGGCCAGGACATCGACGCGCCCGAACTCTGGCGCAGTTGGTTTGAGGGCGAAGGGGTGGCTGCCCAGCGGGATGGTGCGCTCTTTGCGGAGAAGAAGCTAAACCGGGACGACGACGGGGAACTGTGGGCGTAGGCTATTGCCTGGCCTGGACCATTTGAACCGCTACGTCGATGGCCGCCAGCATACTCTCCTCGCTGGCAATGCCCTTCCCCGCAATATCAAAGGCTGTGCCGTGATCCACGGATGTACGGATGATGGGCAGACCGATGCTCACATTCACCCCGCTGTCAAAGGCCAGCAATTTCATCGGAATATGGCCCTGGTCGTGGTACATCGCCACCACAATATCAAATTCCCCTTTGGTGGCCCGCAGAAAGACCGTATCCGGCGGCTGGGGATCGCTCACATTCCAGCCCCGTTGACGGGCCAGGACAATGGCAGGCTGCACCTGTTCCGCCTCCTGATTGCCGAAAAGACCGTTCTCGCTGGCGTGGGGGTTCAGCCCGGCGATGGCAATACGCGGTTGGGGAATGCCCAGGCTTGCGCAGGCGTGCTGGGCCAGAGCGATGACCTCCAGCACCCGCTCGGTTGTCACCCGGCGGACGGCTTCGGCCAGGGAGACGTGGGTACTCACGTGTACCACCCGCAGCTTTGGCCCCACCAGCAACATAGAAATTCGTTCGGCCTTTGTGCGCTCGGCCAGCAGTTCCGTGTGGCCGGGGTAGTGGAAACCGGCCTTGTGCATCGCGCCTTTGTTCAGCGGCGCGGTGACAATCCCATCCACTGCGCCGGCCAGGGCCAGATCGCAGGCGCGGAAGACATATTCCACCGCGGCTTTGCCCGCGGCTGCGCTCACCTGACCTACCGGTATCTCCGCCGGGTCGGCGTTGCCCAAATCCAGCAGCGACAGCGTGCCCGACGCATAGCGCCCTTCTGCCGGGTCGGTGATCGTTTCCACCGGCGGCAGAGGACGTTCCAGCCAGGCAGCGGCACGGGCCAGAATGCGCCGGTCACCGATTACCAGAGGGCGGCAGCGCGCAAAGAGAGCGGCGTGGCGCAGCGCTTTTAGTATCACTTCCGGACCGATTCCCGCGGGGTCGCCCAGGGTAAGGGCGAGCAGAGGGCGTTCACTTTTCATATTTTATCCTGACGGTTGATCGCATCCAAACAGTTGCGCCATGCAATAGAATCTTCCCAGTCCGGGTGTTCGGAGCCTTCTCCGCGATCGAGCCGCTGCTCAAGATCTTCAAGCGATAGCCCATACTGCTGTTCATACCGCTGAATCTGCGCGCGCAGAAAATTTTCCCGGTTGCGGATATCTTCGAGCATATCCGTCAGTGAACGCCGCGATAATTCTGGAGGCAACTTTTCTAGCATTACAGCATTAACGGCCATTTAGCACATCCTTTCGCAAGACACCGTTTTACTACATTGCTATCCTACCACCAACGCCGGGACAGGTCAACGACGGCGCGCTCCCCATCTTGCGCATCCCCGCCAAACTGGTACACTTGTGATCAGTTTCACAACCCTGGGGCAGCCACAGTCTCCGGCTGCCTCTGGGGTTGAACTATCAAATTACAATCGGAGGAACTCTGATGAAAAATGTTGCATTGATCGGCTGTGCCCACATCCACACACCGGGTTTTGTCAAACGGTTGCAGGCTCGGTCCGATGTCAAGACCGTCGCCGTCTGGGACCCGGACCGGGCCCGCTCGGAGAAGCGGGGCGCGGAGTTGAACGCGCCAGTCATCGACGATCCGTCGGTCGTCTGGGCAGACAGCAGCATCGAAGGGGTGATCATCTGCTCGGAGACGGACATCCATCAGGAGTTGGTGCTGGCCGCCGCCGGCGCGGGCAAACATCTCTTTGTCGAAAAACCCCTGGGTCTGGGCAAAAGTGATGCCGACGCGATGGCGGCAGCCATCGAAAAGGCTGGGGTTCTCTTCCAGACCGGCTATTTCCAGCGGGGCATCCCGGCCCATCTCTTTCTCAAAGAGCAGGTAGAAGCCGGTACATTCGGCCAGATTACCCGTGTGCGGGCCAGCAATTGTCACAGCGGCTCTCTGGGCGACTGGTTCACCCCCGAATGGCTGTGGATGACCGATGTGAAGCGGGGCGGCGTGGCAGCCTTTGGGGATTTGGGAACCCACGCCCTGGACCTGCTGATCTGGATGTTCGGCGATGTGCGGCGGGTGGTGGCCGAGACGCAAGTGGTGACGGGCAAATATGGCCCCGCCTGTGACGAGAGCGGCGAGGCACTCATCCGTTTCACCAGCGGCGTCATCGGCAGCCTGGCCGCGGGCTGGGTAGACGTGGCCGATCCGGTCACCTTTGAGATCAGCGGGACCGAAGGCCACGCCTGGGTGTACAACCGCAGCGAAGTCTATGTCAAGAGCGAGAAATTGGGCAGCGACGGCCAAGAACCCTACACTTCTCTGCCGGAAGCCTGGCCCCACGCCTTCGAGCTTTTCCTGGACGCGCTCAACGGTAAAGATGTTCTGCTGGTGAGGGCCCGGGAAGCCGCCTATCGCAGTGCGGTGATGGAGTCGATGTACCGCTCCGCGGCGGCAGGTAGCTGGCAAGCTGTCTAGGGGAAGAGCGCAGAGAGTACGCAGAAATGGCATCGGTGCATCTGGAAGGAGCTGGGATGACAACTGTCCACGACAGTGGGTACAAATTTCTCTTCTCCAACCGCACCATCTTTCGGCAGTTGATGGAAAGTTTTGTCGATCAGCCCTGGATCCGCCAATTGGATTTTGACCGGGCCGAGAAGATCGACAAATCCTTCATCGACGAGGACTTCCGGGAGCGGGAGAGTGACCTGATCTACCGCATCCCCTTTGGCGACGAGGATGTCTACGTCTACATCCTCCTGGAATTCCAGTCCAGCGTGGACCCAATGATGGCATTGCGGGTGCTCAACTACGTTGTCAGCCTCTATATGGAGCTAAGCCGCAGCCAGCATCCCCCAAAACTGCCTCCAGTTTTTCCGATTGTGTTGTATAATGGGGAAAGACGCTGGACCGCGGCCACAGAAATCGCAGACCTGATCGAGAGCGAACCACCCCTGGGCGACTACAGCCTCCACTTTCGCTACTTCAAGCTGGCAGAGAATGAGCTGAGTCAAGAGGCGTTGCAAAACATTGGCAATATCGTCTCCACGCTCTTTCTGGCCGAATCCCAAATCGAGTGGGGCGGGTTGTTGAGCGGACTGGTGGATCTGTTTGAGCAGGAAGATGACAAGCAGGCGGTCTCGTTACTGATCAATTGGTTCAGGCAGATGGCGCTGTACAGGCGCATCAGAGTGGAAGACTATAGAGAGTTGGAAGAGGTCTATCGTTCGAGTGAGGAGGTGAGAATGATGCTGGCATTTGAGCTACACGAACAGGCATTGGTCGAGAAGGGTCGTGAAGAAGGGCGTGAAGAAGGGCGCGAAGAAGGGCGTGAGGAAAGCCAGGCCAGGATTGTGCTGGCCATGGCCCACCGCGGCTTTGCCCAAGATATAATCGCCGATCTGGTCGAATTGACTCTGGCCGAAGTCCGCTCAATCATTGACAGCGCGACAAATCCTGCGCCCGAAAACGCCGCCCCCGAATGATCGGGAGAAAA